>JAYTVV010000031.1:0-29387 GCA_043743795.1 Geobacteraceae bacterium | reverse complement strand
GCGTTTTATGCTTGAAGCCGCGATTGCAGAAAACAAGAGCCGTGAAACCTGGTACTGGCCCGAGTCTTCGTACTGGGTAGGGTTCGATACATCCGTGCCGATGCTGCTTTTTCCCTATCTGGACTCCCGCTGGAGCGACATTGAAAACATGGCACGTCTCGGAGTCAGCGGTCATCTCACCTTCTCATCCGGATGGGAATGGGGCTATTGGCTGGTTGACTGGAGCATTGCCCGCTGGTCATGGCACTTGATAGATAATGACAAAATACGTCTTACATCCCCGCTGTCACGTCTGGTGGATCTGGACAGCGACCGTGAGCTGCAGAGGCTGATGGGACAGGCACTTCTGATCCAGAACACATATCTGAAAGATAAAGGACTGTTACGCTTCATGTCGGCTTTGACTCCTTTCTCAGAGTTGCCGCACCCCTTTAACAAACCGTTCCAACCGGAACCACCGTTTCGCTATGGGTGGTTGCTGAATGAGGCGTCATCGGCGGAGGCTTCGCTGGCGTTGACTCACCCGATCGCAGATCTTGAGAATTATACCAGATGCATGGGTGCCGTTGTGAATCAGCTGGAAAGGAGAATCAAACAACTGCGCGAGGCGGAGCAGAGTGGTGTTACTCAGATCAGGTTACTGGCGGAGCTTGAGCACGGTTTGAGGGTGACCGTCTTGCGGGCAAACCATCGGGCATTGACCTTACGTGCGATATTGGCAAAACGTGGAGAGCACGCCGGCAACCTTGATCATTCCCGCGTTTCAGAGCCGTTGCTCACGAAGGCCCTCTTAGTACGCCAGCAGGCTCAGGCCATTGTCTATCGCCAGGAAGGCATATACCGGTACCCAGTGTTTCAGGTCGCACGACGGCACGCAAGTATGACCGCCTATCCATTTGGGTACCTGTATCCCGCATCGATTCTTTTTTTCTGGGAACGGGAGGAAAATCAGGTGCGGCACGAACGCTTCGACGCCCTGTTCATGAACCTGTGGGACGTGCGACGTACGTTGGGGTTAGAGAGTTTGTTTTTCAGATAAGAGAGGGGAACAAATTCAAGACATTCCCGGCAGCAGGTTTTTAAAATTTTAATCCCAAAAGACAAGCCTGCCGTGCTCGTCGCGACCGGTATCCAGATTCCAATCTCCGAATACGGGCAGAGGTACCATATCTACTGAGCAGACAGCTTGTTCCACCAGCCTCCATACGATGGCAACGGTATCTGCGGCCTGATCGAAGACATCATCATAATCCAGGCAATACGACTCTTCTAGCGGCACTACCAAATTGGCAACAAACCGGCGACCAACTCTGTTGAATACCGGATACGGCACACCAACCGTGGCAGCAATTACATCTGCAAGCGGGAAAAGCCGTACCCGACTGTCGCAGCATTCATCTACCCTGGCAACAAATGCCCTATGCCATGAGGCACAATCCGGCTGATTCGTGGCAAACAGATCCGGGTGTACATCTTCGAGCATACCTTCCCAGAGCGTAACAATATCGCGGTCAAGTTCTGTTCTGTTGTCGGGATTGCAGCAACTCATCACGGTCAGCGCGAAATCATCATCTTCCCCGATTTCTCCCTGGTTCATCCTGCGGTAAATATAGCTGTCCTGATTCATTTCACAGATGCGATGGCGACGCTGGTTTTCTGCGTACACCCCGACTTTGGCCTGCACAAGTGGATGAATGGTCACGTCGGCTGCCATATGGGAAGCGTACCCAAGCAGCCACGCCAACTGTTTTTCACGTGCAGCACCCTTCGCCTTTCTGACGTGTCTGATGCCGCTCACAATCATCTCGCAGGCCCGTGTGCAGTGCATGACATCGGCCCAGTGGGAAGCGGTGCCCTCTCCCGGAGCAAGATTAGGATAGTCAGGGCTGACAGTTCCCAACACACCGTAAGAGAAATATTTTGTCAATGATGCAGCACATCCGGACGAGGACTGAAATATCTTTTCAAGCCTCCCTGCCAAACGTAATTCATGCAGCAACGTAATATGAGCATAGGGACCCGGCATGCGTCCTCCCTCGGTATATTTGATATCCTGCTCGTGAAGAGTCCTTGTTCAGAATTAGTGTGTATGTTCTTTGAACACAGATACCCGCAGGACTCCATAGATACACAGCGCCGCCGGAAGCACGGTTACCGTCCATGCCGCGAGCGCTTTGAGCATTATCCAGCCAAGAATATGTACTGAGGAGAAACCGGGGCTTTGTATCAATGCAGAAAGCACCTTCAACTCAACAGTCGGTCCCCAGGGAAAAAGCCAAACACCCATTTTAAAAAAAGGAATCAAAAGTGCCAGCTGAACCGGCCAGAGCAGATAGTTGACCGACTGCAGCGCAACATGATTAAGCCTGAAGGAATAAGCAAGAACGATACAAACCAGCGCAGCGCCCCACGGAAGCGGTATAATCCCGAAAGCGCCACCGAGACAGAGTGTCAGAGCACGTTTTTGTGGCGTCAATCCACACGACAGGACGCCCCGCACCCGCTTCACAACGGGCGTTGTCATTCGCCGCCACATATTCTTCAGTTCCTGAGTGGAAGCCACACTAAATCCGCTTCTGGTGCACGTGAAAGCTGATCGTGGCACCTGTGACCGTACTGCGTCCCGTATACAGGAAGGTCAGTATCCAAATCCCCTGCAGAAACAGAATCAGCGCCGGACTCCAAAGGGTTTTCAAACCGGCTGAGAGATCAGGCAGACCACTCGGTTCATAAACAAAAATACACGCTGCGGCAATGGCATAGAGGACTCCAATCACTCCCATGATCTGATACGCGGAAAAGGCACCTTCACCACGATAGTCTGCACGCAGTGTTTCTGACAGTGAACGCCACCCCTGGGTGATGATAGTGGCACACAGAAATGCGCCCGTCTGGTGCGACGAGAGATACATCCCTGCGGCAATCAGTCCGCAGAGAGCATAGATTACTGCAGTGACGGCCTGGATGGGAATCACCTCGGTTGCCTCCAACCCTCCCGCATAGGCAATCTTTTTGGTACTACCCAAAAATACGAAGCTGCGCCCCGTAAAAAGATTTTTAAGCAGACCGGAACTGCCCGAAAGCGGTTTCCCATAGCAGCACCCGAAGCTGATGCAGGCCAATCGCCCTAATCCTTCGCCAAAGGCGTAGGCGATGGCGATGGCAGCGTATGCCGACAGTATCGGGATATGGAACGCCAGCACTGTGCCGATGGTTCGATTAATCAGTATGATCACGAATGGTGTAATCAGGATACCAACGAAGACGGCTCCGCCAACCGTGAACGTGTGGGACTTTTTTTCCACAATTCGCGCCACCACTCGCGATGCCGGCACACAGCAGCAAAGCATGGCCGCCGCCAGAACAGCCGTGCCACGTGGCGGGACCCCGACGGCTCCCAGCAGTACCAGCAGTACCGCAACCGCTACCAGATAGGCGTTTGCGGTAAGCAGACCATACCAGGTAAAGTTAATTCCGCTCCAGTTTCCCTGTTCCGTTTTTGATGCAGGGACCGAAGCCATGATCTGCCACCTCTCACCGGGCAGGACTCTAAACCCCCACCAGAAATACGTGATCAGAGAAATGACCGCGCACGTCATTGTCGCTGGTACAATCATTGAAGCCTCCCTGACCCTGATCTTTTTCGCGCCGTGCCGAGCAGTGATCGCAACTTGATATCCGTCTCCACCAGCGGTTTTTTAAATCCCCGGGTAAAGCGGCTTGAAGCACCCATATGGTTCATATTGTCCAGAATGTCTCGTGCAAAATCAATACGGTCATGCTGGAAGATGAGTATGTCGGTGCTGCTGCCGGGACGGTACAGACTCTTTGGCTGCCCCTTGAGAAGGAACATACCCTTTTCGATATATCGCGGACCGTTATAGGCCTCCGTGCAGTAGGACTGGACGATGTCGCCGATCATCAAGGCAACCACCTCAATCATCGCGACCAGTCCGACTCCGGTTCCACCCGCGACATCAGTATCAATAATCGTCACCACCCGCTTGTTTTTAGAATAGGGGGTTGCTACGGCTACGACCGCGGTCGGATTGCAGGAGTTGTACTCGCCATCAATGCTGAAGAAATCGACCACGCATCCGGCCACCGGAGTGTGGTTGTAGTGATATTTATCCGGCGTCAGCCGGAACACGGCGAAATCACCTCCCGCAAAAGCGTCATGCCATACCGTCCTGCCATGCCCCATCAGCTCCTCGAAGGAAAAAAATTTCTCCTTCAGAAAAACCAGCGATGTTTCATGGAATGACCCTACCAGCACCCGCGCATCGGCCGGGGATACGACCGCATCCGTATCTGCCGGCATGGGGCGGCATTCCCAGTAGCGAATCTGTCGTTCGAATATTTTACGTGGCGTATCAAGTCGCTCGGACGGTTCGATACATTCAGAGATATCAATACCGCAGTCAGCCAGAAAAGCACGTTCGGACAGCACGGGACGATCAAAATTTACCAGACTCAATATATGCGAGGACCAGCTGCTGGTTAATATTCTGAACAGGGTCGTATTGTTTTCACGCACACCGTGGTAGAGCAATCGCACCATCCGGTCGCCCAACAGCTGTTCAGTAACAACCCTGCCGCTATCTCGCTCGATATACTGATGCACCATCCGTATCACTCCTTTGATCGTCGTTTGAATGTGTCGTTCTCATCTCATCATGGTGTACCGCAAACAGCACCAGGTTCAACATACGCTTCAGGGTAGAAATATCGGCCCGCTCATGCAGGACATCATCTTTGGCAGCCTCAACAAACCGGACAGCATCCTGGCCTTGAATTGCCCTCAGGGCCATGTGCTGTTTTTCGTTCAAAAAGCCCTGTTCACGGCCAAGACTTCTGAAATCTTCAGCCAGAAATCCGATCGCCTCGGCAAGATGCTGTTGACGAAGGGTGGTTCTATAGTAACGTTCGGCGCCGACATTAAAATCACGCGCATTGACACGCAGTGGTGACGAAGCGTTCACTTCGTTAAGGATACCGGCGGTAAGGCGCCCGGCAGCGGAATGAAGGGTCGGCTCGTTGAGTCGCAGCTCCAGATCATACAAGGAGTCGTGCAGGTCCATCTGTTCAATCAGATCGGCCCCATCTTCACGAATCACCCGTATCAATGCCCGGCGGTACTCGAGTATCGGTACCCGAAGATACCCGGGATAGCGTTTACTGGGTCGGATGCCGCCGGTTTTTTTGAGGATTTTTTCCAGAAAGACATTACTGCTGTTACTACGGACAAAAAAAGTAGGGATACCTATGGCCGCCCCGAAAAAAATCTGCCGCCGCTCGCTCTCCACTGAGGGAGCATCCGGAATGTGGGCATGAGTCGTACCGAGCGCCATGTATTGATAGGCCAGTGCCGTTATCAGGGTCTGCAGATCAGCTGCTCGACCCATGTCGGCGCCGAAGTTCTCGAAGAGACTGTAATAGCGCCCTTCAAAACCGGAAAAACCCATTTTGGCACACTCACGCTGTTTGTAGAGCAGGTAGACTGACATCTGTTCATCAAACACGCCCATATCGGTCAGGTCACGGCGCAAACGATCACTATTGCCCGCCTGCCCGTTCAACCCGGGGCTGCGCTCTGTTGAAAGCAGACAGACCAGATAATCAACAAGACGGTAGTCAGGGACAAAATCACCCTTTAATCTGAACACAGAGCTCACCACCCGGTCCAGCGCCTGCGGCCCGAATGGGGTAAGCGGATGGCCAAAAACGGACAGATCGGCCTTTTTTTTCCAGCGGCGCCAGATCATTCTCAGATGAGTATAGTCCAGTTCATGCGGCAGAAACCCGAGCGCTTTTTCAGGATGAAAATCGCTGAAAGCCATACGAAAAGGAGCGGCAGTATATGTGCCGACAAACAGCGGCAGGAAATGTTCACTGATCTTGATTGCCAAATCTCCGAAATGCTTTTCGTGGGCCGGGGTAAAGCCTGAACCGCAGTCGGACAGGGCCTGTGTTAATCGCCGGCTGCCGATACTGATGTGGGTGCCGTTGTTTGCCAGACTCACATTGGAGAGATTCGGCAGCACAACAAGATTCGTCTGAATGATGCCGGAATCGCGCAGTTTGGCAACCGCATTGAGCTGACTGCGGGACAGCACCTGATGACAGAGCTGCATATAGCGAAATTTGTCCTCTCCCTTGTCCCATCCGGAAAGACAGGGGCTCATGAACAGGTCACGGTAAAAGCTGTCCGAAACGTGGTCGTTCAGCTCTTTTTGCCGAACCGGGGGTTGGGGTGCAAAATAGGTCATAGCCTGCTGGCCGCACTCGGCGATGCCGAAGGCCTGATTGGCGTACATAACCAGCAATTGGGTCATCAGAAATCGGATGGCTGTTTCCCGGGCAATGGCTTTACCCATACCGTTCCCGGGCGTAAGTGAAACGACGTTGAATGAAAATGTTTCCGGTGATGTATTATCGTTCAGATAATGTTCCAACAGACGAATGCCGGTCTGTCGGATCAAGTCGGGAAGGATATGCTGCGAACCGACAAGATCGGCCAAAGCGAGTTTGATCAGGTAACTGATCGGCAAGCGCAGCATCTCTTCTCCAGAGGCGTCTCGAAAAATAAAGCGGGTTACATCGGCGCGTGCACCTGCAGCCGGATTCTTCTTATCCGCCAGCAGGTCTTTTTCCAATACACTCAACGCAAAACGAGAGAGGTTCCGGCGCGGAAAGCGCACCCAGCTGTTTTCCCACGTCTGTGAAGGATTATCCGCCAGAAACCGTTCCAGATCGGCCACGGACCTGCGGGGAGTTTCGCCCGAAGCTGCCCGCTTCATCATATTGGCAAAAAAGTTTGACTGTTCGATCAACAGCGGCAGGTCGACGTTTTCCTGTGCGCCACACACGACAGCCTGGAGCTCGCTTTCCGAACCGGCCGTCACATCATTCAATGAGAAGGGGAGCGTGCCCGCCAGATCTTCCCGGGAAGCAAATGAGACACCCAGTCGTGTGAAAATTGCGCGGACACTTCCCGACGCTGTTTCCGTTTCCGGCTTGTACGTACTTGTCATGGCCGTTTATATTCCCTTTGTCACTGACGTAGCCTGAACAGAATATGAATTTTTTTCCCCACTGCCGTCCTGCCGATACATTACAACAGCCGAACCATCCCACGAGATCCACAGCCTGGCACTACGGAATAGATTCATAATTCTTCCCTGACACGGCGCGGGGAAAACCTGACGGCGATGATCCTGATGCAGGCGAGCGAGAGTACCAGCATAATGATCATGCCAACCTCCTGCCACTCCATCTCCTTGTACCAGAACGCCATCACCTCCGTTAATATGGTTACGATAACCGTGTCGATGATATACGTGACCTTGACTCGGCCTTCCGTAAAGTATGCCAGTGCAGTTCGCAGTACTTCAACGATTGCAAGCACTGTCAACATATCCACCATTACTGTTTTGAAAGCAGACTGAAAACTTTGCTGGAAAATCAGTCTCAAGTCGTAAAAGGTACAGCCGATTCCGGCCAGGATTGCCATCAGAATGGCAATAATCAAAAATGACAGGACAACACGGGATGACATTTCGAAAAAACGGGTTAGCCTCAGGTCAATTGCATCTTCTTTCCACATGGTACGCTTTCTCCTTTTGTTCTTTTGGCATGAGTTTATCAGCACACCGTTAAGATCAGGTGGTGACGTGGTTACAATTGTGCAAATTTTCGCCGCTCACCAGTGAGCCGTCTATTTTTCTACACAAAAATCACATAACCTCAACATGCCTGTAACATTGCTATGATATGAATTATTCCCATGAGCTACGCATTCAAAGCAGACCTGCACGTCCATTCCAGTCATTCCAATAAACCAACCTACTGGGCCATGCGCAAGTTCAATGTCCCGGAAAGCTACACCTCGCCCAAGCACCTGTACCGGGTTGCACAGGAACGTGGCATGGATTTCGTCACCATAACCGATCACAACGCCATCAGTGGTGCGTTGGAGATCGCCCACCTGCCGGGAGCATTCATCAGCTCCGAGATAACCGCACACTTTCCGGAAAACGGCTGCAAGGTACATGTGGTGGTACTCCATATTTCAGAAACTCAGTTCCGGACTATTTTGGAACTCCGTAAAAATGTGTACGAACTGGTTGCCTATCTTCATTCCGAAAAATTGGCGCATTTTCTGGCGCACCCTCTCTATGCACAGAACGACAAATTGAATCGTGAGATCATTGAGCGGTCGCTGCTGCTCTTCACAACCTTTGAAGTGAAAAACGGCTGCCGGGCCCACCGGTTCAACGGTTTCACCAAACGTCTGGTTTCATCCCTGAACGAGCCAGTCATCGAGCGGCTTGCCAACAAATATGATGTGCAGCCATACGGAGCGACGCCGTGGACCAAAGGAATTGTCGGCGGATCAGACGATCATGGCGGCCTTTTCATCGCACGGGCACACACCACCGTCTACGACACTCCCACTATTGACAGCTTTGTCGATGCCGTCAGGTCCGGTGACAGCTGGGCCGATGGTGAAGATGGCGGCCCACTCACCATGGCTCACAGCCTGTACGGTGTCGCTCATAGTTTCTACCGGGAACGGTTGGGCCAAAAGCGACGCGGTGCGACACCTTTTGTCACTGCCCTGCTCGACCGGTTCTTCAATGTAGGCGCAGAGCGTGGATCGTTCATTGATAAAATCCGTCTTTTTATTCTCAAAAATCTGCCTGTTTCACAAAACCACGCCGGAAAAAACTTTGAAGAGATACTCGAGAGTGAAGCCCGACTGTTACTTAATGACACTACTTTTATGGCAGGTCTCGACAACAACGACAGTAATCGTAAAATTTTCGAGATTACCAGTCGGCTCGCAAACCGGCTGATTTTCCACTATACGACCCGTTTGATGACCTTGCCGCTTAACACCGGTTTTTTTGAGTATCTCAACACTGTTGGCACCATAGGACTGGTACACACCCTTATTTCCCCCTACTACCTGGCCTTCCATCATCAGCACAAAGGGAAAGAACTGATCCGTGAGCTCACAAAATCGCTTCCGGAAATGCATCAAAAAGAAGCTCCTGAAAAGATTGCCCTGTTCACCGACACACTGGATGAGATCAATGGTGTTGCCATCACCATCAAACGTTTGATAAGCACCGCCCGGAATCGCGGCATCGTACTAACCGTGATCACTTCAGGTGCTGCGGGAGAAAAAGCTGTTGAAGGCGTGAAAAAGTTCGAGTCCGTGGGCGATTTTGTACTGCCGGAATATCCTGAACTAAAGCTCAATTTCCCTCCCATTCTGGATGTGATGGACTTTATTGAGCGGGAAGGTTTCACCCGCATACATATCAGCACACCTGGTACGGTGGGACTGCTTGGGCTCCTGATTGCCCGCATTATGAATATCCCGGTTGCCGGCACCTACCACACCGACATCCCCCAGTATGTTCGCAGTCTGACCAATGACGAATTTCTGGAGCAGGCCGCCTGGAGCTACATGATCTGGTTTTACGGCCAGATGGAAGAGGTGATGGTACCTTCCGCTGGAACCCGGGAGCAGCTGGTCTCCCGCGGTCTGCCGGCGGAGCGTATGAAGCCGCTTCCCCGCTGGGTTGATACGGATACGTATGCACCGGAAATGCGCAATCCCAGCTTTTGGAAAAGCCGTGGGATCGGCCTCGGAAGAACGGTTCTGTTGTATGTAGGTCGAGTGTCCCGCGAAAAAGGGCTGGAAATGTTGGTAGATGTATTCAGAGAACTTGTCGATAGTGGAGCGGCTATCGCCCTTGCTGTTATTGGCGATGGACCCTACCGGGAGGAAATGGAAGCGGCTCTCGTGGGGTATCCGACCCAGTTTACCGGTTACCTTGCCGGAGAACAGCTCCGGCGGGGCTATGCTTCAGCCGATCTGTTCGTGTTTCCGAGTGCCACCGACACATTCGGCAATGTGGTGCTTGAAGCACAGGCATCCGGTTTACCGGTAATAGTCTCCGATGAAGGTGGTCCACGCGAACTGATGATTGATGGTGAAACCGGTGTGGTATTCCGTGCGGGCAGCAAAAACGGCCTCGCCAGCGCCATCAGTTTCCTGACCTCCGATCCGGGTCACATGACCCGCATGGGGCTGAATGCCAGGCTCTTCACCGTGGCCAATGCGCCCGATAGCAGCCAGACTTACAACACCATACTTCACGTTAATACAGATCAATTTACTTCAGAAGATCGAGACAGGGTCTATGCCTGATACCGTAACATCAAAGGTACGAAAAACCAGAGTAAAGCCTGCTGCCGAAATAAATCTTTCCGGCTCACATTGGTATCTGAATCGCGAACTGACCTGGCTGGAATTCAACAATCGCGTTCTGCATGAGGCTGAAGACGAGCGCACGCCGCTTCTGGAGCGCCTTAAATTCATTGCAATTGTCAGCGCCAATCTTGACGAATTTTTCATGAAGCGCATTGGAGGACTCAAACAGCAGGTTGGCGCCGGCTTGAGTGCACCAAGCCTCGATGGCCTCACTCCACTCCGGCAGATACAGGAATGCCACTCCTTAATCCGATCCCTTGAAAGCAGGAAATGTGCGTTAGCACAACAGGTTTTAGGGCTTCTCAAAGAACACGGTATTACCGTTTCTGCAATGGCGGACCTGAGCACCCGCGAGCGAAAAAGCCTCCGGAATCACTTCGCCACCAATATATATCCACTGTTGACTCCTCAATCTATTGATCCGGCGCACCCGTTTCCATTTATCTCAAACCTGTCACTTAACCTGCTGGTAACTTTGAATAGTGCCTCAGGGCTCAACATGCAATTAGCTCGCGTCAAAGTACCGGTCGGAGCATACACATCCCGTTTCATAGCGGTACCGGGCAAGAGCAGCTGCTACGTACGCCTTGAAGATATTCTCCTGAGTAACCTGGACATGCTCTTTCCAGGTATGAGGGTGGTGCGCTGCGACCTGTTCCGGGTCACCCGCAATGCAAATACGGAAACTGATGAAGAAGATGCCGATGATCTGTTGGAGATGATCGAAAGCGAGTTGAAGGAACGTCGCTTTGCCCCTATCGTACGAATGGAAGTGGTCGGAGGGATACCGCCCCTTCAACGGGGCCGACTGGCAGCGGAGTTAAACATCAATGAGCATGAGGACGTTTTTGAAGCTCCTGTGCTCCTGGCCATGCGTGACCTGTTCGAATTGTCCCGACTTGATTATCCGCACCTGCATGACGTGCCACATCATCCAATTGTCCATCCGCAACTGGAATCACTAAGAAATATGTTTCATATCATCCGGGATGCAGGTGCAATTCTGCTTCAACACCCTTATGAATCATTTTCATCTTCCGTTGAACGCTTTCTTCGCGACGCAGCGGTCGATCCGAAAGTACATGCTATCAAGATGACCCTGTATCGCACATCCAGTCAGGGCCGCATCATTGAGGCGCTGTTGATGGCCGCCAAAAACGGGAAACAGGTAGCTGTGGTGGTGGAGTTAAAAGCCCGGTTTGATGAAGCGACCAATATCCGTCTGGCAGAGCAGATGGAACGGGCCGGTATCCACGTTACCTATGGCGTGGTCGGTCTCAAGACTCATTGCAAGGTGATCATGATCGTTCGTCAGGATTTTGATGCCCTGAGGCGGTATGTCCATGTTGGCACCGGCAATTATCACGCTGACACCTCCCGTATATACAGCGATGTCGGGCTGTTGAGTTGTAGCGAAGCACTCAGCAATGATATCACCGAACTGTTCAACTACCTGACTACCGGGTTCAAACCTCGAAGAAAATACAGCCGTCTGTTGACTGCTCCGCGCTTTCTTAAACAGGCACTCCTGGCAAAAATAGAGAGAGAAACTGTGCTGCATCGTGAATGCGGCGGGGGTTTGATTCAGTTCAAAATAAATGCTCTCGAAGACGGCGATATTGTCAAAGCACTGTATCAAGCTTCCCAGGCCGGAGTCGTGATTGATCTCATAGTACGTGACACCTGCCGACTACGCCCCGGCGTAAGGGGCTTGTCTGAAACCATCCGCGTCATTAGCATCGTCGGGCGTTTTTTGGAACACTCACGGATTTACTATTTCAAAAATGGTGGAGCAGATGAGTACTATATTTCTTCAGCTGATGCCATGAAGCGCAACCTCGAAGCACGGGTGGAGATCCTCTGTCCGATTGCAGTGCCGTCACTTGCCCGAGAAGTTCGGGCCATCCTGGATATCCATCTCCACGACACACGTTCAGCATGGGATATGCAGCCGGATGGGAGTTACATTCAGCGACACCATGATGAGACTGATGCAACAGGCAGCAGCCATTGTCAATTGATAGCACGTGCGGAGAAACGGGCTGAACTGTTTCGAAAACGAATGAAGAAAAAGGTTTCTAAAACCAAAAATACCGATCAATGAAAGGGTTCATGACTGCATGACCGGCGTTATTTTAACCTTCAACGGCTCCGAATCCCAAGCGACCTGAGGATACAGTTTTTTTTCAAGACGAAGATAGGTGCCATCAACTCCTGATGGAGCCCACCAACATTCATTTCCCCGATTTGGAAGTTCATTAAAGAGGTAGAGGTCGTTATTTTTATCTCTTGTTATGTACATCGCATATCTCCTTCTATCAGATCATTAGTTGCATCAACAATACTCACGACGCATGTAGTGCCATCATACAGTAGACATTTTACATTGTCATGACGGTCGTGTTGTTTTTTCGTTACAATTTAACCGGTACGCGGGATCACTATTCCTCAGTTATCCTTCTGTTGATAACCATTGATGATCCCGGCAGTTTCTTGGCAGCCCGCTTGACTTCCGTAGAGATCGAAGCCAGCTGGGCATATGATGTGACCGGCGTCAGGCGGGTATTGACTATCCCGATGGAAATCGAGAGTAACCCGAATGTTTCCTGCTCACCCTTGCGGTTTACGGCGCTGTAGCACCCTGCGGAAAAGTCCCGTTCTCCGTGGAACACCGGCAGATGATCTTCAACTGTTTTGATGACCTGCGACGAGATATACTCCGCGTGATGTGCACCGGTGATAATTATAAAATCGTCACCACCAATATGTCCGCAAAAGCAGGAGAATCCTGTATCCGACGACCGTGCCACTCCGGAGATAATTTCTCCGATAGCCTTGATGACCACATCACCCCGTTGAAATCCGTAATAATCGTTGTACGGCTTAAAGTTATCGATATCAATATAGGCAATGTCGAAACCATTTCCCGCCAGAAGCCGCCCGTTTATTTCACGCTGGATACTCTCGTTGCCCGGCAGACCGGTCAGCGGGTTTGCTCCTTTGGCCAGCGTAAGATTGATATCGGTAATGGCACTGATAAAACGATTAACATCGACAACTCCATGATAAATACCGCTGCTGGTAACACATATGTTATCCACCCGCACATCCATCTCCTGCGACTGAATGACCTGGGCAGCATCCCTGATACTGACATTCGTTTCGAATTCCAGTGTGACCGGCATCATCAGGTCACGCATTTTCCTGGAATGATTGATATGGAAGCCGAAGCCGTTCATACCTATGATATGTTCTTCAAGAAAGGTCGAACGATTTATAATACCAACCGCATGCCCTTCGTACACCACCGGCAGTACGAGAAGGGCCGAATCGTTCTGAAATCGTTTGAGAACAGCTGCGAGGTTGTCACCGGGATTGGCAGGTGATATCGGGATGGAAATGTCACCGATATACTCTGTAGATGCGGTAACCGTAAGCGAAATGTCACCTGAATCTGTTTGAAGAGGCTCTTCCATACCGGAAAACACGCCCACACCGATCGTATCGGGAGACGTGTCAGGGGTTGAAATAGATAGATCTCCGACCGAAACTCCCTGGGCGATAAATGCTTCAAACTGCTGGACATCAAGCGGACGGGCAAAATAGTACCCCTGTGCCTGCTGGCATTTACGTTGCCGCAAAAACTCGAGCTGTTCGCGTGTTTCCACCCCCTCGGCAATGACATTCAGTTTAAGTGAATGAGCCATGGCGACAATGGCGTCTACAATTGCTGCGTCATCAGGGTCATTGACGATGTCGCGAACAAACGAGCGGTCAACCTTGATCGTGTCAATCGGCAGGTGTTTGAGATATGAGAGCGATGAGTAGCCGGTGCCAAAATCATCCACGGAGACACTG
The DNA here is from genome assembly GCA_043743795.1 of Geobacteraceae bacterium. Classification (GTDB taxonomy): domain Bacteria; phylum Desulfobacterota; class Desulfuromonadia; order Geobacterales; family Pseudopelobacteraceae; genus JACRCG01. The sequence continues at coordinate 15,241 of JAYTVV010000031.1, read as the reverse complement.
ATGCCCAACTCTTTGAGGCGAAGGAGCTTGCAGACCGTATCGCTGGCATCACCCATCAGCGCACTTTCGGTAAGTTCCAATTCGAGATGGTTCGGGTCCAGCCCAGTTTCCGCAAGAATCTGCACCACCAGCGGCACGAAAGCGTTGTCACGCAACTGGCGGGCAGAGAGATTGACGGAAACCCTGAGCTTCGGCAATCCGGCATCTTGCCAGACTCTGTTCTGGCGGCAAGCCTCCCGTAACACCCACGTCCCAAGCGGCACGATAAGACCGTTTTCTTCTGCTATCGGTATGAATTTGTCAGGCGGAACAATGCCCTGACCGGGACGCTGCCAACGCACAAGCGCCTCCATGCCAATGATATCCGTACCATTAATGTCCATTTTGGGTTGATAGCAGAGGAAAAACTCACCATCATCCAGAGCTCGCAGCAATCCGGTTTCAATACTGAGACGATCGACTGCTTTCTGATTAAGCGCATCAGAATAGTACTGAAACATCACACCATTCTTACGGGCCTGATTCATGGCAATGTGAGCATTCTGGAGAAGTAATTCACTTGACGCACCGTCTGCCGGATAGCAGGCGATGCCAAAACAGGCGGGAATCAACGTTTCAACGGTCCCCAGCTTGATTGGCCCGGAGAAAATTTTCTGCAGTTTGTTCAATATCATGGCGACATCCCCCTCCTGTACCGTCCCCCCCAGGACAAGAACGAATTCATCGCGATTGATGCGAGCAACCGTATCATAGTGACGTAACGTCGAAGCGAGACGTTTGGCAATACCGCGCACCGCTTCGTATCCACCACTATGACCATGTGCATCAACAACAGCTTTGAAACCGGTCAGGCTGATATAAATAACTGCAGTGTTTTTCCGCTTGCGACTGTTGAACGCGATAACCTGATTCAACCGGTCCAGCAGCAGGTTGTGGTTAGGCAGGCCGGTTTCACGATCATAATAAGCCAGTTTTTTTATCTCCTGTTCAGCCAAGTGGTACGTATCCTGAGAGGATTGAAGTTGCTGGGCATAATTGCGGATCAACAAATACAGCGCTCCGGCAGTTGCCATAATAAAAGAAATGCCTTTCGCAATAGCAATATGTTCAAATTGTTTTAGATCCCTTACAAACCACGTGGTCGCGGTATCAGAAAACACTATCCATCCCATCCCGACACACAAATACAGCAACATAATCCTGATCGGGGAGAGTTTATTATCGGATGTGGCAGCTTCACGACCACTGCAGGCTGTTACAAACATACGGCAGGCCTCCCTCAATGTCACATCAGAAAACAGAGCGATGACGGAGCATCAATAAGTAAACTGAATTCTACACTGAACAGGAGGGGGATGATGTTACAAGTGGGCAAACAGATGGTGACGGTTTGATGGTGAGACAGTCAGACCAGCGCAAAATAAAACTGAGGCGTTTATGATGTTGCAAAAACAACCGAACTGCCGAAAGCTTTTTCAAAGAGGTCTTTTTTTGAGGTGGCACCGAAAATCTCCACTGAGATGTCTTCTGATGCGGTCAGGTGAAGCGATACGGTCGTTCCGTTAAACAGACAGGATACCTCCTGAACCAGACCGTTCCTGCGACGGTCCAGCCCGTCAGCCAATCGCAGGATGCCACCGAGACGTGCCACAATCACCTGATCTTTTTCTTTCAGACTCTGAAATTCTTCATGTTTTCGCTTGGGAAGCGATTTGCGGTGATAGCGCGCAATTTGTGCGATCAGTTCCCGCTCACGCGGGGTAAAACTGAATAGCTCGGCGTGGCGGATGAGATGATAAGAGTGTTTGTGATGGCTGCTGTAACTGATGAAATAGCCGCTGTCGTGCAGGATGGCTGCCGCTTCGAGAAGTTTCCGCTCTGACGTCTTTAACCCGAAGGGGAGCGCCAGGGCATCAAAAAGCGACAGTGCCATGGTTGCTACGTGTAATGCGTGCTGTTCGTCAACGTGACAGGAAATCGCAAATTCCATGACTGAATCTCTCCACGTCGGTGGAGTGCCGCTCTCAACAGCAAACCCAAGCCGCTTCATCGCCTTGATAAGCAGCCCCTCACGGATGCCCCGCTCATTGATCAGCACCCGGTTGGCGTCAAAAAAACGCATCAGTTCATCCACCAGAACCACACCCGCGACGATGATGTCGGCCCGGTCCTGATTAAGCCCCGGTATGGTCCGGCGACCTTTAAGGTCTTTGTGAGTCAGCATCGCCAGCAGATGAACGACCTCTGACCGGAGCACCTCCGAACCGTGAATGGACACATAGTTCTCCTTACGCATCTGCATGGCCATGCAGCCGATCGCAGTCAGGGTACCGCCCGAACCGATAAAAGAATCAACGGATATTTTTTTACCGGTGAAGGTACGCTTAAGCCGCTCCCTGATATGACGCTGGAGTTTGCGCAGTTCATCCTCATGTATCGGGTCGCTGGTGAGAAAGCGATCGGTCATGACGACCGCGCCAAGATCGAGGGAATAGAATTCTTCCACATGGTTTCCATAGGCCGTGACGATTTCGACACTCCCACCGCCGATATCAACCATGGCATAGCGTTTACCGTACATATCAAAGTTGGCCAGCGCTGATGTTGAGGTCAACTCGGCTTCTTCTTCACCGGAGATGATCCTGATTTCGTGCCCCAACTCTTCCGATAGCTTTGCAACCAACGCCTTGCCGTTGGATGCGCTTCTGACAGCACTGGTGGCAACCGCCTCAACCACTTCGACATTCATTCCGGAAGCAAGTTTTTGAAATCGCCGCACGGCTTCAAGTGCCCGGTTCGAAGCCTCATCAGAGATTACGCCGGTCATTGATAACCGTTCCCCCAGGCGCACGGTGGCCTTTTCATCATCCACGATCTTGAATTTGCCGTCTTTGGATGCTTCTGCAATAATGCAGCGGATGGAGTTGGTACCAATATCGATCGCGGCAACGCGTGGCTTTTTCATATGGCTCCCTATATCAAAAATGCGTAGGTAAGTGGGTTCCGCTCACTAAGGTTTGTGAAGTTCTCCAGCAAAACGGCATCCTCTGCCACAAGGGCCGCTTCGGCAGATTTCCGTTCACACCGGGACAGCTTCAGAGTGCCGAGCAGCACGCTGAATTCCGAGATGTCATTCATCTGCCCCAGAAGCGACTGATAGTGCTTGAGCTGCTCCACTACCGGTGCGTAATCACGATCCAGAATCAATGAGATAATTTCGAAAAAATACCGCCATTTTTTGATCGCAATGCGAAGGGAATGACGCGCTATCCGGTGATCCGGCAGTGTCGAACCGGCCAGTAACTGGTGTATCGGCAGATACTGCCTGACGGAAACTTCGGAAAAATAGGCAGGCAGAGAAAGGCTGTTCCGACCGGAGAGAGCATTTTCATTCACACCAGCGACAATCTCCCGCACCATCCGGTCAAGCGTACGATGGTCAAAGGCTTTTAACGTTCGCTTCATCCGCTTCAACTCCCGGGAGCGCAGCTTGGAAAGCGCCCGGGAGAGTTTGTTTTCAGGGTTAACCTCCCCCTGAACCCGGGACGGGAAGAATAGCAGAGCCTCATCGATATTACGCAAACCACCCAGATTCCGGGTAAGTGTGCGAACATTTTTCCGTACGTCCGTTTTCGGGCCTTTCGGCGCAAAGGGATAAAACAGCTCCAACACTGCCCGGAACCGGCGTGACGCAACTCTCAGGTCATGAATGTCATTCAGGGTGGCTGTTTTTATAACCGCCCGTCTCAAACGGAGCAATTCATCCCATTGGGCAAAAAAAACGCCCCGTGAACGTTCCAGAATGGTTGCCGTATCAGGCCACAATCGGGTGGGCTCGGGTACCATTGGTTCAGGCGACTGCTTGAGGAAATGCCTTTTTGAAAGACGTGACCCTTTTCTTGCCGGGAGCAAGATACCAGAGAAAGCCGGCCGGCTTGTCAGCGCTATCCGGATCAAGTTTCAACGCCACACACGCCCCCTTTTTCAGAGAAATGGTATCACCCTCGCGGCCAAGTAATGCCGCAACCAATATGCCCAGTTGAGGCTCGTGACCAACCAGCATGGCGCGTTTCGCATCCTTGCATTCCTTCAGGTGGGCAATCAACGGGCCGATGTCGGCTCCCGGCAACAGAAGCTCACTTGCAACGACCACATTTCTGCGGCAGGCATTTTCAGCAGTTATCTCGGCTGTCTGTGCCGCGCGGGTGAGCGGACTGGTGATAGTCAGTCGTGTTTTGGGGCCATATTTAGAAATCAACACACTCATTTTTTTTGCCACCGACCGGCCGTTTTCCGTCAAAAAACGCCATTTATCCTGCAAAGTGTCACTCTCTTCTACCGCTTCAGCGTGCCGAACAACATAGACAATCATGGTATCCTCCGGGTGGGTTCATACTGAGAAGGTGAGTATAGACTCCACGACATGAATTGCAATGCCTGCTGAAAAAATTCACCTGATCGTAACATTCCAAAGATCAGCCCAGGTCCAACTGGATCTCATCCCCGTTCAGTTGGACCAGAAATGTTGTAAGCACGAATTCCGGATGCTCGGCACATTGGCCGGTCGTCAGGCTGAAACGATAGCCATGCCGCGGGCAGGAGATGTAGCCATCCTTAACGACAGCGGCATTCATCGGACTCCCCTGATGGGGACATTCGTTTTCAACTGCATAAATGCTGCCCTTGACGTTGACCAGCAAAATTTCTTTTCCGCCAATGGAAATAACCTTTTTCCCGAAATTGGGCACTTCGCTAATTTTAGCAACAATACTCATAGATCCCCCTTTCTCATCGATGCTGTTACGTTGAACCTACCTGAAAAAGCTCGTTATCGTCAATTGCTCTTATTTCACCACACGCCGTGAACGTCATTTATACAGCAATAGTGCCTATAATTTAATCAGACATTCGATAAATACGGCCTTAAATGATAATCACAAATGCGGCAATTCCACTGCAACTACCTATTATTTTTATATTATTACTGTTTGGCACGTTCTCTGCTGAATAGAAATCAACTTCAACAGAACGTGCAGCGATGGAACCAATGAAGTTTTCATCTTATCACCGTTCAAAATCAACGATGAAAAGGAGAAGCAGATGAAAAGTGTAAAAATGGTAGCAATAGCAGCAGCAATAGTGGCAATGGCATGCGGTTCGGCCATGGCAACCCCTTCAACACAGATCTGGATTCCGTCAACTGATGCAAAAGATTTCAAAAACGTCCACATTGATATCGACAACTACGCACGTTTCTCACAAAAGCCAGACCCAGCGACAAGCGTAGGCACAAACTTATATAACATCGGACTTAGTGCCGGCGTATTGCCGCTTGAAAACCTCAAACTAGAAGTAGGCGTTGATTTCCTCAAACAAGACATCCAAGCATACGACGCCAACCCTATTTATCTCAATGCCAAGCTAGCTACCCCTGAAGGTGCTTTTGGCATCAAAGAGTTGCCAGCATTTGCGGTTGGCGGTTTTAATATCAGCACTGTGAACTCAAACTTAACTCAACAAAATATTGTCTATGGACTAGTGGCAAAAACGTTACCGGTTATTGGGCGTCTTTCCGTCGGCGGTTACAATGGAGACAAAAATGCTTTGTCAGTGGGCGGAAGCACCAAGACCAACACCGGAGTACTTGCATCTTGGGACCGCAGTATGCCAGAAATTTCTGACAAACTCTGGTTAGCCGTCGATTATATGAGCGGTAAAAATGCAAACGGCGAAATAAGCTTTGGCGGTTCCTGGACATTCTCCAAGCAGATCTCATTGATTGTCGGTGCTGTAATATTCAATCCGGGGCAGAGCACACTCTACGGCGGTAAACCAGCTCTTACGACTCAGATCGACATCAGTCTTCCCTAGCTGTTCCTCCTGCAATCCGGGAGCGGTGGGGGGTGCCTCCCGCTCCCGACTTTTTTACGGAGATCAAACCATATATGCACACAAGGAGGTTTGCACAATGAAACTCATCGAAGCAATAATAAAACCATTCAAACTTGACGAAGTGAAAGACGCCCTCAACGCCATCGGCATCGAAGGGATCACCGTCAGTGAAGTTAAGGGATTCGGCCGCCAGAAAGGCCACACGGAGCTGTATCGTGGCGCCGAGTACGTTGTAGACTTCATCCCAAAAATCAAAATGGAAATAGCAGTGAGTGATGAACTGGTAAGCAAAGTTGTTGAAACAATACAAAACAGCGCTAAAACCGGCCGCATCGGCGATGGAAAGATATTTATCATCTCGCTTGAAGAGGCAATCAGAATCAGGACCGGCGAAAACGGCAGCGACGCGATCTGATAACGGCGCAATAAATACCTATAAATGGAGGAACACCATGAAATTAAAACTCTATCTTGCTTCAATAATGCTGATTATCCTGGCCGGATTGGTTCCGATTGCCGCAATGGCCGAAGAAAAGAAAGTTGAAGCCCCGGCCGCCGCAACTGTTGCGGCACCGCCGGCAGCAGCACCGGCAACTCCTGCAGCCGATGCCGCGAAGCCTGCAGACCCAGCCGCTCCGGCTGCCGCTGCACCAGCGACCCCACCGGATGTCAAGCCGGTCCTCAACACCGGCGACACTGCATGGATGCTGATTTCAGCAGCGCTGGTACTCCTGATGATCCCCGGACTGGCGCTGTTTTACGGCGGTATGGTCCGCCAGAAAAACGTTCTCTCGACCTTCATGCACTCCTTCGTCGCCATGGGTATTGTCGGCGTACAGTGGGCCGTTATCGGTTATTCACTCTCCTTCGGGCCTGACGTAGGACACATGGGCCTGATCGGCGACTTCAGCAAGTTTATGTTGAACGGCCTGATCATCATGAAAGACGCCGCCAGCGGCACTGTTGAATTCGCTCTTTTCCAGAACTACACCAAAGAGCCGGGTGCAATCCCGGAACTGGTATTCGCCATGTATCAGGCGATGTTCGCCATTATCACCGTCGCTCTTATCTCCGGTGCCATGGCCGAACGTGTTAAATTCTCCGCTTACTGTATATTTGTCCTGCTCTGGACGACTCTTGTCTATGACCCACTGGCACACTGGGTGTGGATGACAGACGGCTGGCTGTTCAAAAAAGGTGCACTTGATTTCGCCGGTGGTACTGTTGTTCACCTTTCCTCAGGTATTTCCGCCCTTGCATTCCTTATCTTCCTCGGCAAGCGTCACGGCTTCCCAAATGAGCGTATGGCGCCGCACAATCTGCCGCTGACCCTTTTGGGTGTTGGTCTGCTCTGGTTCGGCTGGTTCGGTTTCAACGCCGGTTCAGCAATCGTTGGTGTCAATACATCTGACGCTGCAGGCGGCTTGGCCGGTCTGGCATTTGCGACAACAACTATTGCCCCTGCAGCAGCCGGTCTTTCCTGGATGGTCGCTGAATGGATCCACTCCGGCAAACCGAGCGCACTTGGCTTCGGCTCCGGTGTTGTTGCCGGTCTGGTTGTCATCACCCCCGCAGCCGGCTTTGTACAGCCGGGCGCAGCACTTCTGATGGGCCTGATGGCCGGTCTTGTCTGCTACGGCGGCATCCTTCTCAAAGCAAAATTCAAGTATGATGATTCGCTTGATGCCTTCGGCGTACACGGCATCGGCGGAACCTTCGGCGCCATTATGACCGGTGTATTTGCAACTGTCGGCGCCACCGGCCTGTTGGCCGGAAACTTCAAGCAGTTGATGATCCAGTTGATCGCAGTTGTAGCAGCCGGCGCATACGCCTTTATTGTCACCATTATAATAGCCTTCATCCTCGACAAAACGATCGGTCTGCGTGTTGATAAAGAAGATGAAATCATGGGTCTTGACCAGACTCAGCATTCAGAAAGCGGCTACAACATGTAGTTTAACGCAGTACACTCCTCACACCACAGGAAGCCGCCCCATTGTGGGCGGCTTCTTTCTACTCTGGAGCATCTATGAAAGATTCAGCTGCCAGAAATAGCGATGACTCTATTATCACCACAGATTTGCTGCGACAGCTGGCCTATAACGAAAAAATGGCCGAACTGGGTAAAATTTCTGCGGGAGTTGTCCACGAACTGAATGCTCCGCTCTCCGTTATAGTCTCGGCATCACAGATGATCATGCGCGAAGAAGGTGTACCTGAGGTCGTACTGGAAATGATCGCCCGCATCAGTTCTGAAGCGCAGCGCCTCTCGCATCTGACCAAAGGGCTGCTTAATTTCAGCAGTCACGACGAAACAATCGTTGACGTAGACCTCAATCTCACCGTCGATTTCATTCTCAACTTCCTGAACTATGAAGCTGCACGCCGCGGCGTTATAATCCTAAAACAATTTGACCACACACTGCCGGTTATCCGTCTGGATGCCAACCTACTCAAACAGATTCTCCTTAATATTATAATGAATGCTCTGCAGGCCATGGAACACGGAGGCGGCAAGCTTTTCGTTGAAACAACTGCGGCAGGAGCCGACTCCATATGTTTCATCATTGCTGACAATGGCCCCGGAATACCGGCCGAAGCAATCAACAAAATCTTTGATCGCTATTTCACAACTAAAAAGCCGGGTGAAGGCACAGGACTGGGGCTGTTCGTGACAAAAAGTCTGGTCGAAAGCATCGGTGGAGAAATTACGGTGGCAAGCAAAAGTGGAAAGGGAACAACGTTTACTGTCATGCTTCCGGTTACGGAATGGACATAGACTCATCAACGGTACTAAAGCTCACGCCTGCACTTTTCATCAAATTCAACGCTTTCTCCGAATCACCTGCAACAACTTCCACTGCTGCTATCGCGTCGGTCAAAACCGTGACTTCAAAGCCCAGTTTCCTTGCATCAAGCACTGATGCACTCACGCAATAGTCAGTCGCCAGTCCACCGACATAGAGATGATCCACCTGAAGTGCTGCCAGGGTATCGCCGAGATAGCTTCCATCCGCGCTTTGTCCGTCGAAGGCAGAGTATGAATCCGAATCAGGATTGCTCCCCTTTGAGAAAACCAGCGTTCCCTCAGGCAGTCGAAGATCCGGATGAAATTCGGCTCCAGGAGTGCCCTGAACACAGTGTGGAGGCCATACGCCGCCATAATCCCTGAAATGTTTTGTAACCGGCGGATGCCAGTCCCGGGATGCCAGTACCGGCAAGCCTGCTGCTGCAAAATATCCGGCAAGGAGGCTTAGCGGCGGGGTTACCAGGTCACCACCAGGAACCGCAAGAGCGCCACCCGGGCAAAAATCGTTTTGAACATCCACAATCAACAGAGCTGCTGCTTTTGTCATGTTACGCTCCATTATTTTCTGCTCGATTAATGAGCGATCCGCGAAGGGAGGTCAATTTATCCGACATGGATACTTTGTAACGATGGGGGTTAATCAACCGAATGCAGCCGTTGGGCAGGTGAGCGAGCTCCTCCCTGCAGCGGTCAGCAATGGCAGCAAGTGATTCTTTGGGGGAACATCGGCGACCGTCCGTCATCACCACTTCGCGCAATTGCCGCATTTCGGCACCTGACGGAATGGTGGTATGCTGCAAAGGGTTGCTCGGATCATACACCGTGTCCCCGCAGGTAATTGTCTCGCCTTCCAGACAGACAACATCCTGTATGAAGCCACCTTCAGGATCTACAAACCTGAGAACACGCTTTTTGCCCGGCAGTGTTGATTTTGCGAGATCTCCGGTGACCTTCAGCTTAGGCACTCCATCTATTTCCACAAGTTTATAGACACCGCCCAGGGCGCCGCCGCCCTCCCCTCCGCAGGTTACCAGACTGGTGCCGACACCGTAGATATCCACCCGTCCACCTTCGCTGCGCACTGACTCAATTACGAATTCATCCAGATCATTGGATACCACAATCTTGACTTCCTGGAGGCCGGCCCTGTCCAGCATTTGTCTGGCTTCACGCGAGAGATACGCCAGGTCACCGGAATCAATGCGAATACCGAAAATTTTGCGACCCTGCTCGTGAAGTTCACGCGCAACAATAATTGCATTTGGAACACCGCTTCTCAAGGTGTCGTAGGTATCCACAAGCAGGATGGTACTCTCCGGAAACGTAGCTGCATATGAACGGAAAGAGGTCAGTTCATCCGGGAAAGCCTGAATCCAGCTGTGAGCTTGAGTACCACGTACCGGCAGGCCAAAGATCTTGCCGGCCAGCGCATTACTGGTGCCTTTGCATCCTCCCGCAAAGGCTGCCCGCGAGGCTGACAGGCCACCATCAGCACCCTGCGCCCGACGTAGGCCGAACTCGAAAACCTCGGCTCCATCGGCCGCGTGGCAGATGCGGGCGGCCTTGGTGGCAGCCAGGGTTTGGAAATTTATTATATTCAGCAGCGCTGTTTCGACAAATTGAGCCTCTGCCAGAGTTCCTTCCACTGTCAGTAATGGCTCGTTGGCAAATACCAGAGTACCTTCTGGCGGCGCAGTCACCGTGCCACGGAACCTGAAACCGCGCAGATATTCGATGAATCGAGGTTTAAATAATCTCAGCCCGGTTAGGTACTCAAGTTCATCCTCTGAAAAACGTACCTGCTCCAGAAAATCCAGGGCGGTCTCCAGGCCGGCAAAAACCGCATATCCGCCTTCGAAAGGGTTTGTACGAAAATAGAGATCGAACACAGCCGGTTTTGCTTCCATACCTTCTTCAAGGTATCCGGCCAGCATGGTCAGTTGATAGAGGTCTGTTAAAAGTGCTGAATTGCGCATGTTATCCCGGTAATTCGACTTGAAAGCATCAGAAATTCAGACCTTCCCGGCGAGTAAGTATGGTTTGGAATTGCTTATTGTCTGTTGCTATACCGGCCAATAATACTACCAATCCAAGCTCATAGCTTCATGGGCAATTAAGGAGGAGCCGGCAATCTTGTTATCATCTGTATCAAGAGACACACGCATAACACGAAAACGATCTTTTGCCAGCCGGTGCTGCACTACGGCATGTCCAGCCTCATGATGGGCTAGACGTTTGGGATCAGGTAATAACATTTTGCCCGTTTTTCCGCCCGATATAAATCATATACATTGAGATACAATACATAACGTGTGCCAATCTATCACCGCTGATAATTGCTATAAAATTGGATAGTTATAAAAATATGCGGGCTATTTACGAGTGGAGATCATGCGGACTGGCCAAATCATGAGCAGATGAGAACGAATATGGCTGTTGTTACAGCAGACATAAGTAATTCTTTCCATCTGGACAGACGTAGTTTTCTTTTCAAGTGCAAAGAAACTTTACATTATTATTCCCGTCACAACTATTTCCCCGCCGCGCGCCTCACCGTAATTGATTCGCCGCCTATGCCCCAGTTATCCGTATCCACCTCGTCAATGACCACCACCGTAGTAGCCGGGTTCTTCCCCAGTACATCTACCAGCAGTTGGGTGGCCCCTTTAATCAAGGCAGCTTTCTGTTCCGCTGTTGCTCCTTCGCGGGTAATCCTGATATTTACATAGGGCATGCTGTTCTCTCCTTATGAATAAAATGATTTTCAAATTTGAGTCCTCAGTGGCACGCAGAGCTCGACCAGGCGGGTCATAGTGTTGAAATTTCTCGTGGTTGCCGCAACCTTCAGTTTTTTCTCGAAGAAATTATTGGTGAACTTGGAATCGCTCAGTTTGGTGGCATACCGTGTATAAATAGTATCGTCAATCACCCTAACTTCATCCGGGGCAAAATTGATTTCAAGAAATTCCTGAAGAAGCTTTGGCGCGGGGGGCGACGAGAGCAAAGAAAAATAGAGTCGCGATGAATCGGCATCAGAAAAGGGGTTGCCTGCAAGGACTTGCATGAGCTGCTCCGCTGTTCTGGTGATCACCGTGATGTTGGCACCGATTTTCTGCTCGATGGTGTCATGGACCAGTTGACTGACAGCGGCATGGTCCAGATGAGATGCGGCAATGACATTGCCGCTCTGGATATATGTTCGGACATCGACCAGGCCGGCGTCCATAAGGGCAACACGCAGTTCCGCCATCGGCACCCTGTTCTTCCCGGTGGGCATGACACCTCTCAGTAGTATTACGTAGGTCAACATTGCCTCCATCACATCAAACTCACCAGCATCTTGGTCCCCATCACGATCAGCAGCAGGGCAAAAATCTTCTTCAATTTATCTATCGGGAGGCTGTGCGCCAGCTTGGCGCCGAGCGGTGCGGTGACGATACTGGCGGCGGCGATGCCGATCAGCGCGGGGAGATAGACGAAGCCGAGACTGTACGGGGGGAGCGGGACTGACAGGCAGTTGACCACATAGCCGGCAGCCCCGGCCAGGGCGATGGGAAAACCGATTGCTGCCGAAGTGCCGATGGCGCGGTGAATAGCCACATTGCACCAGGTCAGGAAGGGGACCGATAGACTGCCGCCGAAGGTGCCGACCATGATGCCGGAGCTGATGCGCCGCACCACCAGCCAGTCAACGGCGCTCCGCTGGTGGTGGGCCCGCAGGCTGGAAACCGAGGTGAACATGATGCTGGCCAGCGAGGTGCCGAGGGCCAGGTGGAGGATGTGGGCATCCGGCAGATGCCGGGCGGTGAAGATAAAGGTAAGCACCGGCACGATTATCAGCCCGCCGCCGACGCCGAGCAGACCGGCCAAAACTCCCGCGAACGCCCCAAGGGCGATATACCGTCATCCCGCTTCTCCCAAGTCAGATTATGGCGGCCATCGTACGCGGTGGGAGGGGCTTTTTCAAACAGGAATTGTCGCTGCCAGATTACGGCATTTCACAATAGCCATTGTCGCGGCTTTATCCCGAATCTGCGCCCAAGGACGATACTCCTCCGAATTCCACCATGCCTCAAAAGCCGCTTCGCCCGGCCACTCCTGAATGGCAACGACATCCCACTTTTCCGAGCCGAGCACGGGCGTATTGTCGGTCGAGCGAAACGTGACCCGCCCGCCGTATTGGGCAATGGTAGGAAGGTGCCCTTTGATGTAGCCGGCAAACAAATCCCGGTCGATGATGTTGGCAAGAATCAGGTACTGGATCATGATGCGTCTCGCTTTTTGCGAATTGAATTAATTGGGACTGTTATTACAAGATACAGGTATTCAAATGCAAACATTTTGCGGTCTCGTAAGAGTCAGCCGGATTTTCACCTGCTAAGGTGGGGTATCGGGACATGTGTCATATCAGCAGGTACAGCGTTATGAATCTGGAGCAAACAAACTTAATGTTGAAAATATTCAAATAGTCGCCGACCTCTTAACAATTCCGGTCACACTTTTTTTCACTCCACCAGAAACATCAATCATTGCCGAAAATTCCCCTCCGCATCAGCCCCCCAACGAAGTAGAACTCCTCAAACATTTCAGAAAAATATCCGCAAACGGTGATAAATAAACAGTCATAAATGTTGTTCGGATTGCAGCACTCTCGGGTCATTATCGCTTGCTCGACGTTTCGGTTGGTGATTTAGCTTTTTCTCCAGCTGTCGGTTTTTCAGCGATAGTACTATTCGTTTCAGATTGACTGGCAACGGGTGCAGGGGTTGCTGGTGACGCTGCCGTTTCTTTCGGGGCAGAGTCTGTCGTTACAGCTTCTTTAGGTGCAGATCCCTTTGCAGTCTCGGTACCTGTCGCCGAATCAGTATCTGTTTTAGCAGCAGACTCCGGTTTCGCACCGTAGCCTTCAGCATACCATCCGCCGCCCTTGAGACTAAATGCTACGGTAGATACCATCTTATGAACAGCACCACCACACTTGGGGCAATGGTTAGCGGGAGCATCGGAAAACTTCTGACGAAGTTCAAACTGGTGGTGGCATGTGTCGCAACTATATTCGTAGACAGGCATTCACGTATCCTTTTATTTTATGTTTTGAACAACCTTACTGTGCATCTCGGAGGTCAGAACCTCTATCCGTTGACTCAATTCTTTTATCATCTTGGTTAGCTGCGTATTCTGTTGCAATAACTCCATTATCTGATCGGAATGCTTTTCAGCTAACTCCTGACGCTGTTCTGCTGCCAATGCTAAAGCTTCTCGGTGCTGTGCGTCAGCGTCAGCATGCGCCTTATCCCGGTCTGCCTGCCGAGTCTGTGCAAGCAGGATAAGTGGAGCGGCATAAGCCGCCTGGAGGCTGAAGGCCAGATTGAGCAGGATGAATGGGTAAACGTCGAACTTGGTATATCCAGCAACGTTCAAACCAATCCAGATTGCAACTATTACTGTTTGCGCGACAAGAAAGACCGGAGTCCCGAAAAAACGGGCAAAGCCTTCTGCCTTTAAGGCAAACCAGTCATTACCAAAGACAGATCCAAGATGAACATGAGGGAGATGAAAACGGAAATAATCGTCCGGTATATCTGAGACCGGCACTGGAATTGGTATTTTTGATTCTGTTTTCATGCAATCTCCTACGAACTTTTTGCGGTGTCAACAATTCATGATGCTTTCTTTTTGCGCTCCTTGGTAAGCACATACAGCAGGTAGGATACAATACCAAGATTTATAACGAGTACGGTGACTCTCGGCCATGTAACTTTAATAGCCACCTCATATATCTCAACCGGAATGTACATACCGCCGGTGAGGACGGCAAACCACTCGGCCCATGTTTTTCTCAGCCAAAGTCCCGCTGCTTCTGTCATGCGCACAACAAAGTACATTGCCGCTGCAAGAGCCATGCTCCAGAGTTTGGTGTCGTCTATATGTTCCATTAGGTCGAGAAATATTCGCGGGTAATGGCTGGCAGGATTAAGGTGGAGGTGCTTCACCAGATGCATGGCGGCTTCATTGATGTCCTTGTGGATGTAGGTCAACAGCTCGAATCCCACAAGGAGAACCAGTAGCCCTTTTGCCCCTTCAAAGAGCGCAACAACATGCAGTCCACGTGCGTGTGACTTCTTGCTAAGCTGCTTTTGCACAGTGGTGCGGCTCTTTTTCATTCGTATGCCCGCATCAAATCACTCCGACATAGCTCATTCCACCATCTAAACAATATCTTCATTCCCAAATCGCTTAAAAAGCAGTACTCCAAGGACAAGGCAGAAAAGAAGGACATTGATAAGTGGATATATCGCGCTGAATCCATGGGATGATTCACTCTCAATCAACGAAGCTGCCAACTGTTGAACGCCTAACAATTTTGGCCATAATTCATAAACTATTTTCCACCACGTCAAGTCTGGCTGTTGATGGCCGGCTGATTGCTGCAGCATCGCCTGTGCTATCTGACTGTGGCTGGCAGCAGCTATGCCATCAGCTACAAAGCCGACGATACCAACGCCCAGAACACTAAGAAAAGCGACAATGTCGGGCATC
>JAYTVV010000030.1:0-61399 GCA_043743795.1 Geobacteraceae bacterium | reverse complement strand
GTGTCCTGAACTTCCCAGTAGACTCCCAGGAAGTAGGGGGTATACAGACTGCGTCCATCCATCAGCACCAGCAGCTTGTTCGAAAAACGGCCATTAAAGCCACGCGAACTGATTGCCCATTTATTACTGTCGATTCGAGCCACTTGAACACCGGGCGCCATTCTGAGAGCATCGGCAATGGTCGTGACACCGGAACGTCTGATATCTTCCTGCGTAATGACAAATACGGCTGCTGCTGCATTTGTCATTGGCTGTGCTTTCTTGGATACAGATGTTACTTTTAATTCCATCAGCGACTCCAGGGGCAGATCCGTGAGGTCGGTATCTGGAGCAGCTGATGCAATTGTCGGCAAAGCGAGCAACATTGTACATAGACATGACAGAGGGTACTTCAAGATCGATCCCATAACGCCTCCGAAACGGCTGTAGGGTCAGTTCATGACTGATTTATACGGATATTCGAGAACGTATACGATAAAGTTTGATAAACGTCAATTAGAATTATCCAAATGTAATGCTGATTCGAACCAAAAAACTGAATCTGCTATTGGAGACGAACCACTATTGATGGTATAGTGGGGAGGCTTGGTGCTGATGGAAATCAAATGTAGAAAAAATGGGATAAAACTATGAATGAAATGATTTTTTTGGTGCTTATTTTTGGTCTTCCGGCCGCCGTTGGGTTCAAGCTGGCATTGTCACGGGGCAAAAACCCTTTGCTCTGGGGGATGCTCTCAGGAATTTTCCCTTTTTTTCTGGTCGTGCTGCATTTTCATCGGCCGACCCATGAAATACACGGGCATTTTCGCAAGTGCGCTCAGTGCGGTAAAACGTTTGCCTGGAAAGATTCTGTTTGTAAATACTGTGGTACAGCAGTCTCAGATCCGGAATCTATTTAATACAAACTTTGCGGACTTCTTTCAGGTCTGTCAGCCCTTGGAAACATTTAAGTATCCCGTCTTGCTTCAGGGTTGTCATGCCATCTTCAATTGCTTGTTTCCGTATGAATTCAATTTCGGATTTTCGCTTTACTAATGCTTTGATCGCGTCGGTTCCTTCGAGTAATTCATGAAGTCCTAAGCGCCCCTTGTACCCTGAATCTCCGCACTTTGGACAACCGACCGCCCTGTACAGCGTAATGTCAGACGGATTAATTCCTGTTTTGGCAAAATGCTCTGCCCCATATTCCAGGACAAGATCTTCAATTTCTTTTTGAGTCGGGACATATGCCTCTTTACAGGAGCAAAGCCGCCGTGCCAGCCGCTGTGCAAGAATACAGAGGATCGCATCGGAAAAACTGAATGGATCGAGTTCCATATCAAGCAATCGGGTAATTGTTTCAGGTGCAGAGTTGGTGTGCAGGGTTGAGAAAACCAGGTGTCCGGTCAGAGAACACTCGATGCCGATTTCAGCTGTTTCCTGATCACGCATCTCGCCCACCATTATGACATCAGGGTCGGCACGCAAAAATGAGCGAAGAGCGGCGGCAAAAGTAAAACCGATTTTCGGGTGTACCTGGACCTGACGGAGGCCGCGCTGGGTTATCTCGACCGGGTCTTCTGCAGTCCAGATCTTGGTGTCGATGGTATTGATAACCGAAATGGCTGAATGAAGCGTGGTGGTTTTGCCGGAACCGGTTGGCCCGACGACCAGCACCAAGCCGTAGGGTTGCTTGACACAGGCATCCAGTACCCGCGAATTGCGTTCGGTGAGACCGAGTTTGTCATAAGGAATCGGTTCTCCTGAAGCCAGGACTCGCATGACGACATCTTCGAGTTGGCCTGCTGTCGGCACTGTTGCAACACGCAGTTCCACATTGAGTGGGCCGAACTTTTTGAAATCGATCTTGCCATCCTGAGGTTTACGGCGTTCGGATATATCAAGATTACACATAATCTTGATGCGTGAGGGGATGGCGTATTTGTACTTGTAGGGAATTTTCTGGTAGACTTTACAACGTCCGTCAACCCGCATCCTCACTTGCACATCTTCCTTGCCGGGGAACGGTTCTATATGAATATCCGAGACCTTGTTGTTAACTGCATCAATGATAATTTTGTTCACTAACTGAACGATAACACTGTCCTGCTCCGAAACCCGCTGTGATTCTGATTCAATTTCCGGGTCATCGCTTGAGTCAAGTTTGTTCAGAATGTCGTCGATGCTGCTGTTTGAGCCACTTGATGTGCCGTGATAGTAGAAGAGATTGATATAGCTCAAAATATCTTCGCGGAAGGCGCCAATGAAACTGATGCGTTTGTATTCGGGATACACGAATTTAAGCATATCCTGCCGCCCGAGATCAGTCGGGTCATCAATTATGATATGCAGTATACCGTTCTCAATCTTAAGTGGAACCCACCACTCCTTATTCAAACGATCCGGCTTGACTCTTCTGAGGAGATCATCCTCAAGCGGCTGCACCGTTGGGTCATAGCCGACAAATTCAGCTCCGAAATAGAAGGAAAGGTTTTTTGCCATATCCTCTCTGCCGATTCCGAATTCACGCATCAGAACGGTATCCATCCCGATTTTGGCGACATCAGGGTGAGTCGAAGCTTTTTCCAGAATTTTGTCGTCAACAAGATTTTTGTCCAACAGAAAATTGTAACGAGCCTTGTGGCGAATAACTTTGGTGGTAACCGAAAGCCGGTAAATATTGTGAATTGCAATCGAGAGTGATGTTGCCAGTTCCACAGCGTAACTGATATCAGTGTCGTCGTAGGGAACATTTCTCTTGTTGTTGATGATCTGGATAACGCCGATCAGGGTCTTCTGGAATTTCATCGGTACACACAAAACCTGCTTTGTCACAAAGCCGGTTTTTTTATCCCAGCTGTCATCGAAGTTGAGGTTGCTGCTGATCATCTTCAATTCATGCGGATCATACGCATTTTTGATATTGATGATGGCCCCGCTGGTTGCACAGTAACCGGCAAGGCTTGTGTCACTGATGGGCACAAAAATCTGCTGAACTTCACTTCCGCTCTTGACTTTTGAGATGAGAAGGTTGCGCTTGGCGTCCGCCAGATAGATTGTTATACGTTCTGCATTGAACAAGTCTGCAATACTATCCTTAATGTGGATCAGGATAGTATTGAGATTATCGGCGGAGTGGATTTCATTGATTTTGTCCATCAACCGTTTGCGATATTCAAGCTGCCGGCGTAATGTATCTGTTTCCTGAGGCATGGCACCATCCTGTGTGACAGTGGTAGGGAAAAACTCTTGTGCAACAGTAGCAGATTCGGAGTATATCTCAAGAGGAATTAGAGATGACTTTACCGGGTTAAAATGGTACAGGAAGCGTTATTATGTGTTCATGTAATGATTTTGTACAAAGGAGTAACCATGGAATTGCGGGTTTTGGGTTGTGCCGGTGCAGAACTGCCTGACTTCAGGCCACCGGCATTTTTACTCGATAAGCAACTGCTCCTGGATGCCGGTACGATCGGTTCGGTGCTCAGCGAAGAAGAACAATTGAACATCCGAAACATTTTTATTACCCATTCGCATCTGGATCATATCAGGAGCATTCCTGCTCTGGCAGATAATATCATCATCAAAAACATTTCCCATACGGTATCTGTTTACAGTAGTGCAAAAGTCATCTCCGCGCTGCAGAATCATCTGTTTAACAATATCATCTGGCCTGATTTTACCAAAATTCCCTCAATAGATAGTCCCGTTATAAAGTTTATGACAATCAACCCGTATCAGGAATATATCGTAAATGACTACGCTATTACAGCTGTCCCGGTAAACCATACCGTACCAACGGTAGGATATGTCGTGAAATCGGGAGGAAAAACTCTTGTCTACACCGGAGATACTGGCCCTACAGATGAAATATGGGCGTATTGTTCCGGGGTAGATGCTCTGATAGTTGAAGTCTCATTTCCTGACTCAATGAAGGATTTGGCTCAATTGACAAAGCATTTAACAGCATCAATGCTGGTTGATGAGCTTGCTAAAATAAAAATATTGCCCAGGCGTATTCTTATCACCCACCCGAAACCGCAGTATTATGACCGAATTTTCACGGAAGTCGGAGCATTGACCATTCCTGGTGTGGAAGTGCTGCGCGATGGTTTGGTATATGAAATTTGAAGAATGATATTCTTTTACATGTTGCTAAAACAGTTGTTTTTCAGTATGTTCATTGCGGTAGAACACCAATTTCATTCAGTTCGGAGGAAGTATGGCCAGCGTAGCAGGCAAGACAAAATTTCAGGTCGATCTGCGTCAGCATTTGCGTGATCAGAACATTAGCGGCAATCTTGTTCATCTTATCTGTGAAATTGCCGAAGCGAGCAAATATGTGATCAATGCAGTTCGAACCGGTGATCTGGGTGTAGCCGGTACTTCCAACCTCTACGGAGAAGAACAGCTTGCTCTTGATGTTCTGTCTGATCGTATCATGCGCAAACGTTTGCAGCATTCGGGGGTTGTGTGCAACATAGCATCCGAAGAGATGGAGGAAATATTTCAGGTTACCAGTAACCCGAAAGGTATGTTTTCAGTCGCCTATGACCCGCTGGACGGTTCTTCCCTCGTTGATGTCAACCTGGCTGTTGGTACAATTGTCGGTATCTATCAGGGAGATGATTTACTTCAACCCGGGCGCAAGATGGTCGGCTCCATTTATATTCTGTACGGTCCACGCGTCTCTCTGGTCTATTCTGTCGGCAAAGGCGTTTTTGAGTTCACAATGAATCAACTGATGGAATATACCCTCACTCGTGAGAATATTCAGATGAAACCGTCCGGCGATATGTATTCCCCCGGTGGTCTGCGCAGAAAATACAGTGAGGGAAATGAGCGCTTTATCCGTTATCTCGAAGATAAAGGTTCTAAGTTGCGGTATTCCGGTGGGTTTGTACCGGATTTTAACCAGATTTTGATGAAAGGGAAGGGCGTATTCATGTACCCGGCTCTTAGTGACAGCCCGAACGGTAAGTTGCGCCTGCTGTTTGAACTTAACCCAATGGCGTTTCTGATTGAGCAGGCCGGTGGATCGGCCACAAATGGAGAAATTCCGATTCTTGATATTGTACCTGAAGGTCTTGAACAGCGCTGTCCGGTCTACATCGGTTGTAAGGAAGATGTTGCCAAGGCAGCTGATTTCTTAAGCGGCGTCTGCTAAAGTGAGACCTGTCATGCCCGATTCTGAACAAAAAACTGATATATTACCTCAACGCCTGTGCAGCGAGATCCAGCTTTTTGATCTGTGTGATCTGGATTCGTGTCACCATAAGAATGGTCGTTTCTGCACGAACCCTGACGTGCTGGAACGCTTCGAAAAGATCGCTGATGAAGAAATTAAAGCCCCTCAGCGCTATCTGTCTGAAGAAATTGATGGTGAGGAAGAAGATGAAGATGGTGTCTACGATGATGAAGATGAATTAGATATGAATGAATTAGAGCCGGGTGAAGATGACGGCTGGGAAGACGACGAGTAGTCAGAACAATAAAGAAGTGAGTGTTTATGGGGCCAGGATACGATGTATCCGGCCCCGTTTTTTATATAAACCGCTTGCCGGCACAATCTTCCCAGTGTTTACGGGGAATCGATAAAAACAGGTCCGCGATGGCGGGGTCGAATTGGCTCCCCCGGAATTTGAGGATTTCGGCAACAACCTGGGCAAAGGGAAGTGCCCTGCGGTATGGGCGATCAGACGTCATGGCGTCGAGCGTGTCAACAACAGCAAATATACGGGCCCCGATTGGAATCTGTTCCCCCCTGAGCCGTTTCGGATAACCGGTGCCATCAAAGCGTTCATGGTGGCTGAGGATGATCTCGGCCGGTGTTTTCAAAAAGTCTATCTCTGATAAAATGGCATAGCCCACTTGGGGATGTTTGCGCATTTCGATCCACTCACTGTCATCAAGCTGACCCGGTTTCAGCAGAATGTTATCAGAAATCCCGATTTTTCCAATATCGTGCAGCAATGCCCCCTTCGATAGTTCCTGAAGTTCTCTCCCCGCCATTCCGAGTTTGCTCCCGAGGAAAGCGGTATAATTCATAACTCGTTCCGAATGGGACCCAACTTCTTTTTCACGAGCATCAAGGGCCTTTACCAGAGCCGTCAAGGTATTATCATAGGCACTGGAAAGTTCATTCATGGTTTTCCGGATCTGGGCGGTCTGTTCCATGACTTTAAACTCAAGGCTGACTTGATAGTTCTTTTTTTCAAGAGCGAGGCAGCGTCGTTCGATCAGATTTTTTATGGTTACCACGACGCGATTGATGCCGAATGGCTTGGTTATATAGTCATCTGCACCAAGGTGCACACATTCCATTGCAGTATTCATATCGGAGAGTCCTGTGATCATTAGGACTGCGATATCAGGGTTAACTTTTTTAAGGTCACGCAATAATTCAACGCCGCTTCTGCCAGGCATCATGATGTCAGATATAACGAGGTCAACCGGTTTTTCGCCTAAAAGCATGAAAGCTTCGTCGACATTGGATGCTTGATGACACACATACTCTTCCTGCGTTAATGCGGAAGAAAGTAAATCGCGAATCATCTCTTCATCGTCAACAATCAGGATATGTTCTTTCATTCTTTTTGTTCTCCATGCGAGGGAATTGTAACAGACAGACATTTTTGAACAAGTCTGGCAAGATCTGAAGGGCTGAATGGTTTCGTCATCAGCTGAACCTGATCACTTCTGAAGTCAAGAACAGCGAGCTTTTCTTCAGAATAGCCGGACATATACAGGAATTTAAAGTCAGGATTTTTCAGTTGCATTTCAGCAATCATTTCGGGACCGGACATGTCAGGCATCATAACATCAGCCAGAACCAGGTCTATTTTTTCGCCGGCCCGATCAAAAATTCTGAGGGCCTCAAGTGGCCCGCTCGCAGTTAGCACGTCATAACCCTGAGAGCGTAGTGAAACGGCGGCAAGATCGAGGACCGTTTGCTCGTCTTCTACCACCAGAATCAAACCTTCGCCCCGCTCAGCTATTGATGAGCTTTTTTGAGTGGCGGGCGGGGCTTTTTTCATATGTTGATTCAGCAGCCGCGGGATAAATACCTTGAACTCTGTTCCGATTCCTACCTGACTGAGTACCTGGATGTAGCCGTTGTTCTGTTTTACAATCCCATACACGGTTGCAAGTCCGAGGCCAGTTCCTGATTCGGCCTTGGTAGTAAAAAATGGTTCGAAGATGCGTGTAATTACCTCTTCGTTCATTCCCATGCCGGTGTCACGAACCGAGATGACAATATAATCTCCTTCTGTCGCACCACGGTTTTTACGAACATAGGTAGAATCAATAGTTTGATTGACCGTTTTAATTGTAATAACCCCACCGCGTTCCATAGCATCGCGAGCGTTGATGACCAGATTCATAATGATCTGTTCGACCTGGCTTGGATCTGCCAATACCATACTGATATCCGGAGAAAGCTGAGTGGTCAGGGTTATGTGTTCGCCGATCAGCCGGCAGAGAATCTTGTGAATACTTGCAATGAAGATATTTACATTTATTGGTTGCGGATCGAGTATCTGGCGGCGACCAAATGCCAGTAACTGGCGAATCAGTGCGGTTGCCCGTTCACCGGCATTAATAACCTGTTCTATGTCTTTAGCAGCTGGATGGTCGGGCCCGATTTTTTGTACGGCGAGCGTGCTGTAGCCGGTGATAACGGTGAGAAGATTGTTGAAGTCGTGTGAAATCCCTCCCGCCAGTTGGCCGATAGCCTCCATTTTTTGTGACTGACGGAGCTGATCAAGAGTTGATTTTCGGATCGTTTCTGCGCGGGCGGCAGAAATTGCAAGAGCACACGAATGAGAAAAGTTTTCAAGATCGGTTAAATCATCAGAAGAGTAGCCATACTCGCTGTTGGCCAGGCCGATCATGCCGATTATTGTAGAACCGATTTTTAAGGGTAAGCCGACAAAGGTCGAGATGGTTGCCGAGCAGACGCGGCAGGAACACGCTTTCCAGTGATTCTCTTCAGGTGAGTTGACAAGAATGGTTCTGTTCTCGATAACCGGTGCCATAAGAAGGGATGAGTGCAGCGGGACTTCGTACTGGCCATGGCGCAGGAGTTCATACTGTACCTCCTGGAATCCGGGTACAGGGTCAAGCGACGTCATGGTTAACGCCAGGATACCCGCACTGCCGTTGGGAAGCATTTCATACAACAGCGCGAGCGGCGAGCTGGTGATCGACATACAGGTTTCCAGAATTATGTCGGCCATCCGGTTCAAACTGCCATGTGCCATGAAATCGAGGTTCGCATTGTTGATGGATTCAATCAGTTTTAAACGACGTTGTTGATGTTCTTCAGAATGCCTCTGATCAGTAATGTCTTCGGACACTTTTATGAAGTGGGAAACCGAGCCGTCATTAGATTTAATTGCAGAAATAGATGATTTTTCAAGATAATAGGTGCCATTTTTCCGACGATTAAAGAACTCCCCGTTCCAGTCAACTCCGGAGGTCAGTGATTCCCACAAACGCTGGTAGAATGCAGCAGACATCCGTTCGGATTTGAGAATCGCCGGAGTCCTTCCGACAACCTCCTGGAATGAATAACCGGTCACCCGGCAAAAAGCGGGGTTGACGTATTCAATGATTCCGATGCTGTCGGTAATAAGTACCTGCCCGGAACCGGTCTCTGAAGCACGGAAAAATTTTCGCAATTCTGTTTCAGCAAATTGTCCGACTACATCCGATATGGCAAGGTCTGAATTCATGCCGCAGGTATCCTCTTTTATGTGGCTGGCGCTGTTTTTAATATAACATCAGTCTTCTATCATTCAATTGTCATGTTTTCAAGTGGCATAACCTATGATATACATCTACACATAGTTCTGTTTATATTACTCCGCTTTCTTTTAACCATTTCGGGAGGATGTATGCTTCGCTCTATTCTGGCAATCGTGATGGCATTATCTTTGTTTCAATCAATTTCGTGGGGTGCTGACAAAGCTCCTGTCTTTACGCAAAAAGATTTTGCCCGGCTGATTCTACAGCAGTTCTCATGGAATGGCGGACTTCCCAAAGAGCCTGCCGATCGTGATTATCTTATAATTCTGGGCGGCAAACGCACCTTTCGTTATGAGGCTGAGAATGCTTTTAACGAACTGACTGATCGGGTAACGGTACGGGATTTTCCTCTGTATGGCGCTTTTACCGGTAAAGGTTGGATTATGGGTGTGTCTGACACAACCACCTCGACGTTTACTATTCTGCTGCCGGTTGCAGGAGAATATGAGCTTAAAGCGGTCATAAAAGGGAACGGATTTGTCTGGAGTATCGATGACAAAGAATACAAGGCGGATTCAAAGTCTAAAAACTTTCAGGAAACCGATGTTGCCAGATTGAAACTCACCGCAGGTGTCACCACAATCAAGCTTTTCATCCCCCCGGAAGGAGCTATCGATTCATTTTCACTGACAGCGCCTGATCACACACCAATTCAGCCGTTTATGGGATGGCGTTTCAGAGAGGGGCTAACCGCCGTTCGCATGGCGGAAACTGCGGTAGCAATGACAAATCGTTTTGCCCAGCTTCCTGATGCAGGGCAGGCAGCATCACCCAAACCACTTGCTGTCGCGGATAAGGTGGTTCTCCCTCCCAATGCAGTTCTTACAGCGGCCCCGTATCTGGGCTCTTTTTCTTCACCCCAATGGATCCGTGCTGATTTTCGTGGTGTGACATTTCAGATGCCGCTTACGGTCGCAGAAACCGGTTATTATGGTCTCATAGTCAATCTTCTGGGTGAAAGCGTTACGGGAACTGTAAATGATATTCCGTTTAAACTATCGGCAAATCCTTATCTCAGTAAAGTAGCCCTTGGGGTCTACCGGCTGGAATCAGGTGACAATGCCCTCTCAATTACTCTGCCGCCTAATGGCGGAATTGACACCGTCGAGTTTAGTAAAAAAAGTACCTCGCCTGATGCTTTTCTGCAGCTGGTCGGCGTTTCCGGTCCTGCGGACCGTTTGATAGGTGCAGAAGAGGCCGCAGCATTTTTGAAGAAAATTCAGGGCGCTTTTTCGATCCGAAAATAGATTGACGTTCATGCTACGCCGCTGGCCGTTCCTGATCCCCTTTTTGTTCATGACGTCCGGTATGGTATTATCCGTACTCACCGGCTCTTTTTGTGAGTTGCCGGCGGTTATTGCGGTCTCTTTTTGCCTTTTGCTCGCATGTTTCCTCCCGTATTCGTGGCCTTTCTCAGTTTGTAGCGCCTTGTTTTTCTTTATCTGGGGGCTCTCCGCTCTACACCCCTGGTTGTCTCCTGACGTATCCCCACACTCTGTAAAAAACAATGCGACAAACACCCCTGTGACGATTGAAGGGATTATTTCAGACCGCCCTTCAGTTGCTCCGGATGGAAGCCGTGTGACTGTTCAGGTGGAACGGCTAATCAGGAAGGATCTGGATGAACCGGTGTCAGGTCTTCTGCTGCTGTATATCAGTGAAGGTGATGTTACGCTGGCCAGAGGAGACCGGATCCGTTTTATTTCCCGTATATCCGTCCCACGGAAACTCGGCCTGCCGGGTGAATTCGATTATTCCCGATACCTTGCGTTCCAGGGAATATCAGCGACCTGCCGGGTTGCTTCGCAAGACGAAATCGTTCTCATTCGTGGTGCCGCTATAGCCTCCTGGCAGCGCACCGTTGATCTGGCCGCCCTTCGTTTGGGAGATGCAATCCGGTATTCAATTCCAGATGTACGAGTATCCTCCGTTCTAACGGCGCTGCTGGTCGGCGACCAGCGAAGGATTCCCCGTGATGTTGCTGATGCCTATACCAGGGCCGGCGTCAACCATATCCTGTCGATATCCGGTTTTCATGTCGGCATTATTGCGGCATTCATAACAGTGCTGGTCATATGGTTTTTGACTCGATTTGAATATCCGGCATTGTGTTGGAATGTCCGTAGAATCGCAGTGTTAGTTGCCGTCCCGGCAATGATCGCCTATCTGTTTTTGACCGGAGCTGCCCCCGCTACGGCTCGCTCTGTGATCATGCTGACCGTTTTTGCCGTGGCGCTTTTCTCTGAACGGGAGCGGGATTCAATCAACACACTCCTGTTTGCTGCATTCATTCTGGTTGCGATCAATCCGCCAACCCTTTTTGATGTTTCATTTCAGCTTTCATTTATTTCGTTGTGGGGAATACTTGTTGTGGTCCCGCTGATTGTGAAGCGGACCGCATTACTACACTCAATCTGGCTGCGCAGTGCAATCCAGTTTACCGCTGCATCGACTGCTGCATCGTGCGCAACCCTGCTGCCGGTCCTGTTCATCTTCAAGCTTGCTTCACTCAATGGCATATTGACGAATGTTATCATCGTGCCACTTCTGGGCTATGGTGCTGTACTGGCCGGATTCATCGCACTGCCGCTCATCATCATATTCCCTATGCATGCTTCGCTGCTGCTCTGGCCCGCAGCGAAACTGGTCGGCATCTCTAATCAGTTTATCATGTGGTGTACCTCGCTGCCGGTATTCACCTTCCATGGTATTACCGGATGGGATCTGTTGTTTTTTCTGCTGTTCATGCTCTGCATAACGTTTTTGACGAACAGGTTGCTGCTTCAGGTTTTGGCGGGGGTGATACCGATGAGTGCCATAGCTCTGCATCTGTACGTCGCTGCTGTAGTGGATGGTCGTCTCCACATTACCATGCTCAGCGTTGGGCAGGCTGAATCAATGCTGGTGCAACTTCCTGACGGTTCGACACTGCTTGTTGATGGCGGCGGCTATCTTCATGATACCGGGCATGATTTCGGCCAGCGGATCCTGGCACCGGCGCTTGGAGCACTGCACGCCGGGCATATCGATACAATGATTGCCACACACGATCATCCCGATCATAGCGGTGGTCTCCCGTTTATCTTAAAAAACTTCACCGTCGGTGAGTTCTGGAGCGGTACAAATGCGTCGGCTGATATTCAGAAGGTGCTTACGAATAAAAAGATGGTGCAGCGAACGATTGCCGCCGGGGATGTATTCTCGCTTCCCGGTCCTGTACGTCTCACGGTACTTTCTCCGGCAAATTCGGGGCATGAAGCGGCAGAGGGTGACGAGACGAGTGTGAATGAACAATCGTTGGTGTTTCGTCTCAGCTATGGTGCTTTCAGCATGATATTTTGTGCAGACGCCGGTTTTGAGGCGGAACAGAGAATGCTTGCCGGATACAATGAACTGAAATCGACGGTACTTAAAGTTGGTCATCATGGCAGTCGCTTCTCCACCTCGGAAGAATTTCTTGAGCGGGTGCATCCCGAGTTGGCACTGATTTCTGCAGGCGCCGGAAATCGCTTCGGGCTTCCGTCATCACGTACGGTCACGTTGCTGAAAACAAAACAAATACCCCTGTATCGCACGGATCTTGACGGAACGATTGAACTTGTCACTGATGGAGTCAAGTGGTCTGTTTCAACACCCTATAAACCCGAATGACGTTGACTCCACACCGTAAAATAGGGTACATTTGCACGATACATTAGTGCGATTTCTTTATTGAGCGATGTTCAAAATGGATACAATCCTGTTAGTTGAAGATGACCGTTTTTTTCGTGAAATGTTCTCTGACCTGCTGCTTGCCGAGGGGTATCAGGTTGAGACCGCTTCGTGCGGGTGTGACGGACTCGAGATGCTTGCCAAAGGCCAATATTCACTGGTGATTACCGATCTTGTCATGCCGGATGTCAGTGGTCTTGAAATCCTGTCACGGGTCCGCGAGAGCCATCCGACGGTTGATGTCATTATGGTCACCGGCAATGCAAATTTAGAGTCGGCCATTTTTGCCCTTAAACATGGCGCCCGCGATT
This sequence comes from Geobacteraceae bacterium, assembly GCA_043743795.1. Lineage (GTDB taxonomy): Bacteria > Desulfobacterota > Desulfuromonadia > Geobacterales > Pseudopelobacteraceae > JACRCG01. The sequence goes on along the minus strand of JAYTVV010000030.1, from coordinate 48,587 downwards.
ATCTTGTTAAACCGGTTAATCCGGATGAATTCAAGCATTCTGTTGCCCAGTGCATTCAGCAGCGTCACCTCCTTGATGAAAACGATGAGCTTAAGAACATGCTTTCGCTGTTTCGGTCCAGCCAGGCCATTGCCGGATGCCTCGACAGCGAACATCTCTACCAGCTTCTTGTTGATGCTGCGGCGCGGGAAGCAGGGCTCAACCGTGCTCTCGGTTTCTTTATGGTTGAAGGTGCTCTTGATCTTAAAGTTTCCAAAGGAATTTCTCAATCACTCGGGAGATGCCTTACGGAAGAAATTTACGAACGGCTGGCATCATCGTCTGCGGCCGATTTTTTAATTCAGCACCTGAACCTTTCATTGCAGTACGGGTCAGAAGGTTTTACCGAAGCGTACCTCGTTCCGGTAGGCAGTAATGAAGTTACTTTTGGCATGATCGTGCTGTTGAATAACCTCTCCTGTGGACTTCCTGAGATAGAACCCTACAGAAAAAATATCCTGTTTTTAGTCGAACAGTCATTGCATGCCTTTGAAAATGCAGCAACATTTTCCAAAGCGAAGGATCTGCTGTTTATTGATGACGTCAGCGGTCTCTATAACCACCGCTATCTGGATATAGCCCTTGAGCGGGAAATGAAGCGGGTAGAGCGCTACGCTTCTCATCTGGCTGTCCTTTTTATCGACGTTGATTCATTCAAACAGGTAAACGATATTCATGGCCATCTGGTTGGCAGTCGGGTGCTGGCAGAATTCGGAGCATTGATTAAAAAGTCGGTACGTGATGTTGATATTGTTATCCGTTATGGTGGCGATGAGTATACCGCCATACTGGTTGAGACGTCCTGTGTAACGGCAGAGCTGGTTGCTGAACGTATCCGGAAACACGTTGAAGCTCATCACTTTTTGGGTGCAGAGGGGCAGATAATCCGTTTGACCTGCAGCATCGGATATGCCTGCTGTCCTGACGATACCGCTTCAAAGGACGTCCTGCTTGAAATGGCCGACAAGGCCATGTATGTCGGTAAAACATCGGGAAAAAATTGCGTCCAGCGGGTAACTCGCGCCTCCTGATTACATTGATTCTGTTTCGTTTACTACGTATGAGGTGATTTGTGGCACTTACAGCAGTTAAGGGGTTTAACGATATTCTGCCGGATGAGTCCGGCCGCTGGAGCTATATTGAGCAGACAGCCCGTCGGGTTTTTGAGCTGAACGGCTTCGGAGAAATCCGGGTTCCGGTAATGGAAAAAACAGAACTTTTCTGCCGTTCGATCGGCGATACGACCGATATCGTAGAAAAAGAGATGTACACCTTCGTTGACAAGGGTGAAAACAGCGTCACACTTCGACCGGAAGGAACCGCCGGAGTCATGCGTGCGTTCATCGAACATAAAATGTATGCACAGGATCCGATTGCAAAAATGTACTATATGGGTCCGATGTTCCGCTATGAACGCCCGCAAAAAGGTCGTTACCGGCAATTTCATCAGATCGGTGCAGAAATTACCGGTGTCCACGATCCATTGGCAGACGCTCAGGTATTGAACATGCTGACCTCCTTTTTTCGTGAAATCGGTTTAACTGAGCCGACCCTTCAGATTAATTCACTTGGTTGTCCTGAGTGTCGTCCGGCATACCGCGCTGCTTTGCGCACCTTCCTGGAAGAACGGATGGGACTTCTCTGTGAAGATTGCAGGCGGCGCTTTGCCACTAACCCGCTTCGCACGCTGGACTGTAAAGTGCCTGGCTGTATTGAGGCGACGGTGGGCGCTCCTTCGGTACTGGAGCATCTTTGCAGCGGATGTGATGATCATTTCAGGAGCGTGCGCCGTTATCTTGACCTTTCGTCTACCCCGTACAGCATCAATTCCCGTATGGTGCGGGGTCTTGATTACTACACCCGCACAACCTTCGAAATGGTGACCGGATTACTCGGTTCTCAATCTGCCGTAGCCGCAGGGGGGCGCTATGACGGCCTGATTCAGCAACTGGGCGGACCGGCCATTCCGGGGATCGGCTTTGCAATGGGTCTTGAACGGGTTGCACTGCTGCTCGGCAGTCAGGATTTCTCCACTCAGCCTGATCTGTTTATCGCCACGATGGGGGCGGGAGAGCGTGACGTCGCATTCCAACTGATGGATGGTCTGTTGAAAACAGGAGTTCGGATTGAGATGGATTATGAAGGAAAAAGCCTGAAAAGTCAGATGCGTAGAGCCGATAAGCTCAAGGCCTGCTATAGTGTTGTCATCGGCGGCAACGAGGTGGAATCGGGCCGGGCTTCCTTTAAACGGATGTCTGACGGACTCCAGATAGATGCTGCACTGACGGTCTCCGAAATACACTCACTGGTCAGGAAGTCAGAACAGTGACGAATTCCAGTTCACTTCGTACAATCACCCCGGAAAAACGAGACGACGACTCCCAGTACGATACCACGCTGCGTCCTCGATCCTTTGATGACTACATCGGTCAGGAGAAGATCAAGGGCAATTTGCGGCTTTTTATCGATGCTGCCAAGGGGCGCGGGGAAGCGCTTGATCATGTCCTTCTCTATGGTCCGCCAGGGCTTGGCAAGACAACGCTGGCGAATATCATTGCCTGCGAGATGGGAGTCAACATCAAGTCCACTTCGGGACCGGTCATTGAGCGCCCGGGCGATCTTGCTGCTATTCTTACAAATCTTGAACCACACGATGTCCTCTTCATCGACGAAATACACCGGATTTCCCACATAGTCGAAGAGATTCTCTATCCGGCCATGGAGGATTTTCAACTTGATATCATTATCGGCCAGGGACCGAGTGCCCGCTCGATCAAGCTGGATCTGCCCCATTTTACCCTTGTAGGTGCCACCACCCGTGCAGGTTTGCTTTCCTCGCCGCTACGTGATCGCTTTGGGGTTATATCGCGACTTGAATTCTATACGCATGATGAGCTTGCCACCATTATCTGCCGTTCATCAGGCATTCTGGGTATGGAAATAGATCCTCACGGGGCATCGGAGTTGGCACGCCGCAGTCGGGGAACTCCTCGAATTGCAAATCGCCTGCTGCGCCGCGTGCGTGACTATGCTCAGGTGCGTGCCGATGGTGTCATCACACTCGATGTCGTGCAGAAGACTCTCAAGCTGCTTGAAATAGATGAAATGGGTTTTGATCAGATGGATCGTATGATCCTGCTGACGATTATTGATAAATTTGGCGGCGGTCCGGTGGGGCTTGACACCATAGCTGCTGCCATTAGCGAAGAGAGTGACACTATCGAAGATGTTTATGAGCCGTTTCTTATTCAAAACGGATTTATCAATCGCACCCCGCGCGGCAGAGTAGCGACTCGTGCCGCCTATCTGCATTTTGGCCGCATCGCTCCGGAATCTTCGCAGGCGCATCTTTTCTAGTATGCAGCAATTCTTTGATTTTCCGGTTTCTCCGACATTCAGCTTTGACAGCTTTGTTCCCTGCGATGGAAATGCCGCTGCGCTTCGGTTTGCCCTGAGGATCGCAGATCCTGCAGATTCTGAAAGTCTGCTGTATCTCTACGGTCCTCCGGGATCCGGCAAAACCCATCTGCTGCATTCAATTGCCGGCCGCGGCTTTCCCTACCTTTCGCTTCGTGAGCCGCTTTCTCCCGAACGGCTTGCATTGACATTTGCTACAGCCGGGGGATTAGTGGTGGACGACCTGCAGGATATGCCGGATGATCCTGATTTGCGCAGGGCACTGTGGCAGCTGTTCAATGAATTTCACACGTCAGGTCGTACAATCGCCATGGCCGGAGCTCCGCCACCCCGTGAATTATCCAATATGGATGATCATCTGACTTCGAGATTGTTATGGGGACTGGTCGCACGACTCGACACGTCTGATGACAGTTCGCGGAGAATGATTATCAAAAAGGTGGCTGATGATCATCAAATCAGGATTCCTGACGATGTCGTCGACTATATTCTGACAACCACCAGTCGTGAGGTTGGCGCTTTGATAATGTGTTTTCAGCAGCTGTACCGTTTCTCAATGGCTGAAAAACGACGTATCACTCTACCGCTTGCCCGGGAAGTACGTGAGTTGACTTTGTCAGGGTTGCAGCTATGAGCCCTTTTAAAAACCGATTGAAGACACCTGAGGAGATTGAGCTGGAACTCAAGTATCAGCAGTTGGCCCAGGTGAAGGGTGAGCTACAGCGACGTGAGGAGGATTATAGCCGCCTTAAGTCTGAAATCAGAATGTTTGAGCAGGTCTATGAAGATATTCTCGGAGTCCGTATCCAGACATTTGAAGACCTTGAATGGCAATTAAAAGGTCTTTTGGGCGAAACAACGGTAAAAAGCATGATCGAGCCGTTGAAACAGGCACCTTCGTATACCCATTTCCAGCATACTACCGATCTGCTCGATGATGACGAGGCGTCTCAGGATGTGGCAAATCTCAGCCTCAAGTCCCTGTATCGAGGTGTTGCCAAAGCGGTTCATCCCGATCTTGCCGCTGACGAGGCTGAGCGTCTGCGCAGACAGGAGCTGATGGCACTTGCCAACGAAGCGTACCAAAGCGGAAATCGGCAGGTGCTGATCGATCTGTTGAGTGAATGGGAGCAAGCGCCGGTCATATATGGATCAGAGCTTGATATCGCCCTTGAGCTGGTGCGTATAATCCGGCAGCTTGCAGCGGTACAGCAGAATATCCACGCGGTTATCCGCCAGACTGAAGAGTTGAAACAGACGGATATTTATCATTTTAAATTGCGAGTGGATGATTCGCTGGGCGATGGTGTCGATCTACTTGCCGAGATGGCTGCCGCTCTTGATCTTGATATAGCCCGGATCCGTCGTCGCCTGGCAACTGTTCGCGGAGAATCAGGAGAGCACAGCAGTACCGATGGAACTACATTTGAAACGCGCATTGTCCGCTTTCCGGCGGAACAGAGCTGCGGGACGTTGTTTATCCGTAAAGCATCGTCGATTGATTTTCGTGATTGGCAGCGTATTGGCATCGCACGGGGTGCAAAAGAGGTTTTTCTTGATACCTCACTGCGACTGGATATAAAAGTTGAAAACGGCATGGACACACGTTTTTTGAAAGAGCTGCAGCCCGGTGATATTCAATCTCTGTTTCTCTATAATTGTGATGACACAATCCTGTCTCACATCGTGCATCTGACCGGTCTGCAGGAACTGTATATTTCTGATACCAGTATTACCGACCAGGCTTTGACGCTGTTGCGACCATTAGAGTCATTGCAGAGGATATCTATTTATCACACCGCTATCGGTGACAAAGGCATTTTGAACCTTGCGTTGATCCGTGGGCTGAAATGGCTCACTTGCAGTGGAATTGCAGCGACGGAAGAGGGATTGAACCTGTTCCGGAGAGTTATGCCGGGGTGTAAAACAGTCAGTTTCAAGTGGCGTTACTAGGATAATCAGGGAAGAATAAGGGGAATATATGCTTCAAATCGGCAAGTACAACCAGCTTGAAATTACCCACATTACCGCATCAGGGGCCGTTTTCAAAACAGAGACGGGAGATGTGTTGCTCCCGTTGCGGCTTGTTCCGGAAGGGGCTGTAGCGGGCACTGTGCTGAATATTTTTGTCTACGTCGACTCTGATAGTCGTCTGACCGCGACCACCAAACGTCCTCGTGCGGTTGTGGGAGAGTTTGCTGTCCTGAAGGTTCTGGAGACAACGACGGTCGGCTCGTTCCTTGACTGGGGACTGGAAAAGGATCTGCTGCTTCCATTCGGCGAGCAGACAGAGCCGGTCAGGCGTGGAGATCAGGTGCTGGTACGGATTTATCTGCACGATAGCGGACGGATTGCGGCGTCGACAAAGCTGGACAAGTTTATCAGTCCGGCTGATGATAGCCTGACAGAAGGGGCAGAGGTCGAGTTGCTGGTCTATGCGTGTACTGACCTGGGTGCCAAAGTGATTATCAATGACTGCTTCGGCGGGTTGATCTTTCATACGGAACTGGCTGTGAAGCCCTCCTGTGGTGAACATTTGCGGGGATATGTCAAAAAAATCAGGGACGATGGCAAAGTAGACGTGACACTGCGCAAAGGGGGCATGCTTGATGCCGCAAAAGACCGTGAAATTATACTGGCCGCCCTGTCTGCCCATAATAATTTTCTCCCCCTGACCGACAAAAGCTCTCCGGAAACAATTGCACAGCTGCTTCGCATGAGCAAAAAAAGTTTTAAAAAGGCGATTGGAGGGTTGTACAAAGAAGGTGCCGTCTCAATAGTTCCCGATGGCGTTCGACTGAGAGTCTGATGGCGTAATTTTGCAAAGGAGGTTCTTCGATGGGCAATGATCAGTTTTTTGACAAGGCGCGCTCAAAGCATACCGCCAGGAAATATGAAGAAGCAATCAAGTTGTATCAAATGGTTCTTATGAAGAACCCAAAGCATCTTGATGCCACCTATCTCCTCGGTACGGCATATGCTGAAATCGGGAAACTGGATGCTGCAAAAAAATATCTGCTTAAAGCGGAAAACCTCATGCCCTATTCGCCATATATCAAGGTTAATCTTGGCACTATCTACAAAGAACAGGGGGAATACGAAACGGCTTTCATTTCCTTTGTCGATGCGTTGGAGCTTCAGCATGACCTCCCTGAGGCCCGCCAGAACCTTGTCACTGTTATTGAAATGATGATGGATCAAAAATCAGAAAAGGCGGCAAGCCGCTGCTTGGAATATGGTTTGTCATGTGTCCGGGCGGAGAGAAAAGATGAAGCCCTGGCGATATTGGTAGTCGGCAATTCATTGGATCCTGAAAATACCCGGATTCGCACTCAGATTGATGTTCTTGAAGGCAAACTGGGAAGTTGATTGATTTTGCGTCAGGGGAACATCCCTATCGATAAGGACATGTTGTGAAAATTCGAATTAGCGTCACTGTTATCGCGTTGGTATGTTGCACCGTTTTTTTTACCGCCGGCTGTAAAAAAGCTGAGGAGAAGACTCCGGTAGGCCTGCAGGTCGTCACAACCCTGTTTCCCCTGTATGACTTCGCCCGGACAATTGCCGGTGGCAAAGCACAGGTCACCATGCTGCTGCCGCCCGGTGTCGAGCCGCATACCTTTGAGCCAAAGCCGGAGGATATGATCAGGATCAGTCGTGCCGGGCTCTTTGTGTATACCAGCAAATATATGGAACCGTGGGCGGAAAAAATTATCTCTGGTATTGACAGCAAAAAACTGCGGGTTGTCAATGCCGGTGAACGGGTCGTCTACCGGGCGGGCGCAGCTGAAGATGAGCATAATCACCCGCACAAAGGGGAAATGGCTCATAATCATGATCAGAAAGGAATGGATCCGCATGTCTGGCTCGATTTTGCCAATGCAGCGCTCATGGTTGATACCATTCTTGACGGTTTTATTGCTGCTGATCCGGACAATGGCGGCGTGTACCGGCAGAATGCGGCTGCCTTGAAAACACGACTGGATCAGCTTGACCGGCAGTACCGGGACAGTCTTTCCTCCTGTTCAACCAGAAAATTCCTTCATGGCGGGCATTATACCTTTGGTTACCTGGCGCATCGCTACGAGTTGGATTATCACGCGCTCAGCGGGATTTCGTCAGATTCGGAGCCATCGGCCGAGCGTATGGTGGCGCTTGTCCGGGAAATCAGCTCTTCCGGTGCTGCATACCTTTTTGCCGAAGAATTGTTGTCCCCCCGTCTGACCGAAACATTGGCTCAGGAGGCCGGGGTAGGGGTGCTGATGCTCCATGGTGCTCATAACCTGTCACGTGATGATTCGTCAAAAAACGTCACTTTTTTCGATTTAATGGAACGCAATCTGGAACGGTTACAGAAAGGCCTTCAATGTCGGACGAAATAGTGTCAACAGAGCTGCTGACCTGCAGTTACCGTGAAGGGAAGGTGCTTGAGGATGTTACCTTCCGGGTTGAGCGGGGTGATTATGTCGGTATCGTGGGGCCGAACGGTTCCGGAAAGAGCACACTTATCAAGGCGCTGCTTGGTCTGGTAATGGTCAGCAAAGGGGCTGCAGCACTGTTCGGTACCGCCCTGTCTGATTTCCGCGAGTGGCACAGGGTCGGCTACCTGCCCCAAAGCCTGCATCTGGTTAACCCGGTATTCCCGGCGACAGTGCGCGAAACGGTGGGACTTGGCTTGCTCTCACTCAAGCGTTTTCCAAAACGACTGAATCGTGCGGACAATGATAAAATAAGTACGATACTTGACGAATTAGGCATTTCAGACCTTGAGTATAAACTTATAGGTGAACTTTCCGGTGGTCAGCTGCAGCGCGTTTTGCTTGCCCGCGCCATCGTCAATGACCCGGAATTGCTGGTGCTGGACGAACCCACTGCCGCCCTCGATCCGGAAACCAGAGGGCGTTTTTATGCTATGATAGCCGATATTAATCGCTCCCGCGGCGTTACGGTTCTGTTGGTGACGCATGACAGCGGTGCGATCGGCGAGTATGCCTCAAAAATGCTCTACCTTGACAAAAAGATCCTCTTTTATGGCAGTTTTGACCAATTCTGCCAATCACCGGAGATGTCGTCGCTGTTTGGCGAACACTCACAGCACCTTATGTGCCACCGACACTGACTATGAATCTATTGGAAATTCTTTCATACGGCTTTATTCAACGGGCCCTGCTGGCCGGCACTCTGATTGCCCTGCTCTGTTCGGTACTGGGGGTGTTTCTCGTGCTGCGTCGTTTGTCGTTGATAGGCGACGGACTGGCGCATGTGACATTCGGCAGCACCGCCATAGCCCTGGCTCTCAAGCTGTATTCGACAATGTCGCTTCTGGTCTCTATGCCGATTGTCCTGCTGGCGTCACTTGGTATTTTAAAATTGACTGAAAAAGGGCGCCTGAGTGGTGACGCCGCTATTGGTCTTGTGTCAGCTCTCGGGATTTCAGCCGGTATTATTCTGGCCAGTGTGGGGGGCGGATATAATGTCGACCTGCTGAGTTACCTGTTCGGCAACATACTTTCAATCCGGAGTGAAGAGGTTGTGATTGCCGCATTGCTCTGCGTCGGGGTGATACTGTTGTTAACGCTTTATTATCATGAGCTGTTTGCCATTTCATTCAGCGATGAACTGGCCAAAGTCTCCGGCATTCGCACGTCATTCATCAACTCGATCCTGGTGCTGTTGACCGCCCTGTCGGTGGTTCTGGCGATGAAGCTGGTCGGCATCATGTTGATTTCGTCGCTATTGATTGTTCCGGCGGCGGGAGCTCTGCAATTGGCCCGTGGTTTCAAGGTATGTATTCTGCTGGCTGCGTTCCAGGGATGCAGTTCGGTCATTATCGGTATTATCATTTCAATTATGTCCAACCTCCCCGCCAGCGCCTCGATTGTTATGGTGAATCTACTCTTTTTTGCCGCAGCATGTGTCATCCGCCGAATTAAATACCCTAAAAATAGTAATTGAAATAAGGTTTCATGCTCATTATTGTCGAATCGCCCACCAAAGCGAAAAAAATACAGTCAATTCTCAAAGTCAAAACAATGTCCACCGTTGGACATTTCAAAGACCTCCCCGACGCCAACATCGGTGTCGACCTTGCCACCTACGAACCGACCTTTGTCTATCACGAGAAGAAAGCAAACCTCCCAAAAGAACTGCGTGCTGCAGCACGCGGGGAGACCGTCATGCTTGCCGGTGACCCTGACCGTGAAGGGTATGCCATCAGCTGCCATATTTATGAAGAGGTGAAAGATGTTGCCAAAGAATGTCTACGGATGGAGATTTATGAGGTCACCGAGAAGGGGCTGAAAGAATCACTCGCCAAGGCGGTGCCATTTGAAAAGACGAACACAGGTCTCTACAATGCCTTTTTGGGGCGAAGAATCGGTGACCGGTTGGTTGGCTATATCCTCTCCCCGATCGCCAGTAAAAGCCTCCGCAGGAGTTACAGCGTCGGGCGGGTGCAATCACCGGCGGTCCGACTGGTCGTTGACCGGGAGCGGGAGATCCGGAACTTTATCTCGTCTCCCTACTGGATGCTTGATATCCAGCTGGATAAGGATGACACAACCTTTCTGGCCCGTCATGTCAAGGGCAAGTTTGTGCAACAGTCAGATGCACAGGTAATTATTGATGCCATCAAGGCTGAATCGCACGCTCTTGCTGAAAAAGTTGAAAAAAAAGAGGTTAAACAGTCACCGAAGCCTCCGTTCACGACAGTAGATTTGCAGGCCGCCGCTGCCGCCCGGTTGAAGTTTACTCCGGAGCATGCAATGAAACTGGCTCAGGCACTTTTTGATCATGGTGTCATCACCTATCACCGCACCGATTCCGTCCGGATGGATGATGCTTTTGTTGCTGAAATACGGGAGTTTTTGGGGAAAACTCTTGGAGAAAACTACCTGCCGGCCAAACCGAATCAGCATAAATCAAAAAACTCCCAGGCTGAGGCTCACGAAGGTATCCGTCCCACCCATATGCACTCGGTTGCCGACATCGCTGCTATAGTTAAAAAAGAGGGGCTTACTCCTGATCATGCCAAACTGTATGAAATAATTTTCAAGCGCGCTGTTGCCAGCCAGATGGCCGCGGCACGTTATGACTCCACTGTCATGATCTTTACGGTTGTCGGAGAGCGGTTTAAAGCTGCCGGGCGAATACTGACTTTTGACGGTTTTCTGAAAGTATATGCAGAGATCGATGATGAAAAAGAGAAGAAAGGTGATGAAGACAATAAGTTGCAATTGCTTCCTGCTGTAGAGGTTGGCGAACTGGTGCCGAAGCTGCAGGAAGTTCTTGAAGAGAAAAAAACCAAACCACCGGGGAGGTTTACCCTGGGCTCGCTGGTAAAGGAGTTGGAGCGACTCGACATTGGCCGCCCTTCTACATATGCGGCCATTACTAAAAATATCACTGACCGGGGCTATGTGAAGGAAGAGAAGGGAAGGGTGGTACCGCTGCCGCCGGGAGAAACCCTGATTGATTATCTCAGGGATAAACACTCTTGGGTGATTGATTACGCATTGACCAGTAAAATGGAAAATTTCCTGGATCTGGTTGTAGAAAATAAGGAAACCTGGCAGCGCTTTTGTAAAGGTGTCCACAATAAGATGGGGTTCTCCATTCCACCGGTACGGGTAGAAGGTGGCGGACCGAGCGAAGCTCAGCTCAAGTATGCCACCCACCTTGCGCAAAAAAACGGTCTTGATATACCTGAGGAAACATTAAAAGTTGGCAAGTCCCTTTCTCTCTGGATTGAAAGTGTTATTGGTTCAAAAGGGTAGAAGGCGGATGTACGTATGGTTGTTTCAAAGATCAGAACCCATACACAGAAATAAAACGGCCACCGGAAGTGTCATTCTCCGGTGGCAGTTCCTGTTCAACATACGTGTACGTGGATACTACTGCGCAGCCTTAACCATCAGATCGCTCACCAGTTTCGTAAAGCGAAGCGGGTCTTTGATTGTAGAACCTTCCGTCAGGAGAGCTTGGTCGTAGAGCAGGTCAGCGTAATCAGCCAGAGCTTCTGCAGAGGCATCTTTCTGGTGGATAGATGCCATCGCTTTCAGGATAGCATGGTCAGGGTTTAGTTCCAGAATACGCTTTGATTCAGGCACAGTCTGGTTCATCGCCTTCATGATACGTTCCATATTGGCATTCATGCCGAATTCATCGGCAACCAGACAGCAGGCACTGTCAGTCAGGCGGTTGGAGAAACGCACTTCCTTGACCTTGTCTTTAAGACGATCACTCATCAGGGAGATGAGATCACTGAACTCCTTCTGAGCCTCTTCGCGCCTCTTTTCCTTGACCTGTTTCTCTTCATCACTATCGAGGCTGATATCGCCGCGATCGACCGCTTTGAGTGATTTTTCGTTGTACTCGGTCAGTGATTGAACAACCCATTCATCGACCGGATCGGTGAGGAAAAGTACTTCAAAACCTTTGGCGCGGAACGCCTCAAGGTGCGGAGACTGCTCCAGAGTTTCGCGGCTGGCGCCAGTGATGTAATAGATATCCTTCTGCGCTTCCGGCATCCTGCTGACATACTCCTTCAGGGAGACAAAAGAACCGGCTTCGGTGGAGGTACTTTCAAACAGGATCAGTTCCTGCAGTTTTTCCTTATTGGCATAATCAAAGTGCATCCCTTCTTTGATGACCTGACCGAATTCCTTCCAGAAAGTAACGTACTCATCGAAGTTCTGATCTTTAACTTCTGAAAGTGTCGAAAGAATTTTACCGACCAGGCTCTTCTGGATGCGCTTGATCTGAACGTCTTCCTGAAGGATTTCGCGGGACACGTTCAACGGCAGATCTGATGAATCAACGACCCCTTTAACGAAACGGAGGTAGTCCGGGATAAGTTCTTCACATTTGTCACTGATGAACACGCGGCGGACGTACAGCTGCAGGCCCTTCTTGCGGTCGTTCATGAACATGTCGAACGGTTTCTTGGCCGGGAGATAGAGCAGGGCTTTGAATTCGCTGACACCTTCGGCGGAAAAGTGAATCGTGCGGAACGGCGCATCGTAATCATGGGAGACGTGCTTGTAGAACTCGGTGTATTCCTCTTCGGTAACGTCACTCTTGGCGCGGGCCCAGATTGCTTTCATCGAGTTGAGAGTCTGCTCTTCGGTTTTGTCTATAGTGCCGGCACCTTCGATTTCTTCGCCGTCAACTCCTTTGGGGGTTTCGCTGCGGGTGACGTCCATGACAACCGGATACTGGATGTAATCGGAGTATTTTTTGACGATCGAGCGGATTTTCCACTCATCAAGATACTGTTTGAATTCTTCCTTGAGATGCAGCGTAATTTCGGTGCCACGCTCCTCACAAGTACACTCTTCCACCGTATAGCTGCCGTCGCCGGTTGACTCCCAGCGGCAGCCGTCTGTTGCAGCTCCGCCTTTGCGGGTCTCCATTGTGACGCGGTCTGCGACCATGAAAGAGGCATAGAAGCCGACGCCGAACTGACCGATAAGTTCCGGGTTGTTGCTTTCTGCTTTCTCTTTCAACGACTGCATGAACGCCTTGGTGCCGGAGCGGGCGATGGTGCCGATGTTCTCTTCTACTTCAGCCATGTTCATGCCGATACCGTTGTTGCGGATAACTAGAGTACCAGCATCCTTGTTCGGAATGATCTTAACTTTCCAATCGCTGTTTCCTTCCAGGAGCGATTCATCGGAATGGGATTCAAAGCGCACTTTATCGATGGCATCGGAAGCATTGGAAATTAGCTCGCGGAGAAAGATGTCTTTGTTGGAATAGAGTGAGTGGATGACCAGATCGAGCAGTTGCTGGACTTCGGTCTGGAACTGTTTGGTGGTTTTTGACATAGTCTGTTACGTCTCCTTCGGTGTGATGAAATCTGAATAGCACTAACGTAATCATAAGGCATCAAGTTTTCAAGGGGTGGAAGCAAAAAAACTATACCTAATTGATTCTCAAATCAGTTGTGCTATAGTCTCGTCGAAATTTTATATTCGATCGTATTATTTCGATGAATACAATTTGGTTCCAAGGAGCGTTACACACATGAAAAGTAAGCACGATATCGATGATGATGACATGATTGTAGCATCAGAAGAGGTTGATGACGGCAGCTTCGCCGAAATGTTTGAACAGAGCGGCACGGAAAATAAACGCTGGCTGGAGCCGGGGCAGAAGCTGACAGGTAAGATACTGAAGATTGGCAATGAATTTATCTTCATGGATACCGGTCAGAAGGGGGAAGGAGTCATCGAGCGAAAAGAATTTCTTGATCTTGACGGCACGATCACTGTCAAGGAAGGCGATGAAATTTCTGCCTATTTTCTCTCTTCAAGTCACGGCGAAATGCGTTTTACAACCCGGATCGGCGGCGGTGCTTCAGGTGGCGGTTTCGCCCAACTGGAGCAAGCCTGGCAGGCAGGAGTTCCGGTGGAAGGGGTTGTTGAAAAAGAGATCAAGGGCGGCTATGAAATAAAATTAGGAGCGTCACGCGCGTTCTGTCCGTATTCCCAGATTGCGCTTCGGCGCGTCGAGAGCCCCGAAGCGTTGATTGGTACGCGTCTGACATTCCGGATTAGTGAATATGCAGAAAATGGCCGCAATATTATCGTCTCAAGGCGTGCCCTGCTTGAAGAAGAACAGCGCCGGCTGAAAGAAGAAGCGCAGGCGGGTATCAGCGAAGGGATGACCGTTACCGGAACGGTTACTTCGGTGCAGGATTATGGCGCTTTTATTGATATCGGTGGCCTGGAAGGGTTGATTCCGGTTTCCGAGATCGCCTGGAGCCGGGTAAAGGATGTTCGTGAGGTATTGAGCATCGGTCAGGTACTGAAAGTCGTTGTTAAATCCATTGACACTGCAAAAGATCGCATTTCCTTGAGTATCAAAGATACGCTGGCTGATCCGTGGGAGCAGGTGCTTGAAAAATTTCCGGAAGGGTCGTTTCATACCGGAACGGTCGCGCGCCTGGACACGTTTGGGGCGTTTGTTACCATAAGTGACGGCGTGGATGGCCTGCTGCATATATCGAAACTTGGTTCAGGAAAAAGAATCAACCATCCTCGTGAAATTGTCAAGGAAGGGGAGCAGATTGAAGTCAAGATTGAGAGTATCGACCGCGCCAATCGACGCATATCTCTTGCATTGGCCGGTCCTGCCCGTGCTGCCGCAGAGGAAGAGGCCACAATGAGTGAATTCCGTCGCCAGGCAGATGACGCGCCAAAAGGCATGGGGACACTGGCTGATATGTTACGGTCAAGGGTTCAAAAAGGTAAAAACAAGTGATGTCTGATTGCACTGCAGAAGATCATGAATGGGACAGTCGCTGCAAACAGTGTGGGCGTTGCTGTTTTGAAAAGATAGAAGACGAGCGCGGCAATATTTTCTACACCCAGACCGCCTGCCGTTTTCTTGACGTGATCAGTCGTGAGTGCAAAATATTCGAGCGTCGTTTTGAGATAAATCCCAGCTGTGTGAAATTGACACCTGAACTGGTTCAGACCTTGCGCTGGCTCCCCCGCGACTGCGGGTATCATGTCACGGCTATTGAGCCAGGTAAGGCTGCAAGGAAAAGAAAACTGTAGAACCGCAAGCTTTTTGCGGTTCTACAGCACTAATCCTTCCACCAGATCAAGGACAACTTCTGCTCGATTAAGTGTGTAAATGTGTATGCCCGGAACTCCGGCGTCCAGAAGCTCCTGAGCTTGACGCCGGGCATGAGCTATCCCGACTTTTTGCACCGCTGCAGCCCCTCCCGCCTGATCTGCTTTTTCAAGTTCAGTCATAAACTCTGCCGGAATTGTCGCTCCGCACAACGAAACAATTCTTTTGATGACCTTCAGGCTGACCACTGGCAGGATGCCGGGGATGATCGGCTTGGAAATTCCTGCTTCACGGGCCCGCTTCACAAAGGAGTGATACAGGCTGTTATCGAAAAATAGCTGAGTTATTGCAAAGTCGGCACCGTTGTCCAGTTTCCGTTTTAAAAAAGCGAGATCAGCCTCAAGACTTGCCGACTCGGGGTGAACTTCGGGATATCCTGCTACGCTTATTCCCTTGGCGGGGAACGATGTCCGAATCAGGCCGACTAAATCAGAAGCATACTGCAGAGGGCATGGGAGCGGTGTCTCGACCGAGCCATCCTGGGGAAGGTCTCCGCGCAGGGCCAGAACATTAGTAACTCCGACTGCCGCAAGATCTTCAAGAAAACGAGTAACATCTTCTGTTGAAGAACCGAGACAGGTCAGATGTGCCATTGTTTCAAGACCATATTCCTGCTGAATTCGGGTGACAATTTCAAGGGTATCCATATTAGTGCTTCCACCTGCACCATATGTAACAGAAGCAAAGAGAGGCTTCAGTTCTGCGAGTCGTTGTACTGTCTTAAAAAAAGCGGGCCAATCTTCGCGCGTTTTTGGAGGAAAGAACTCAAGCGAAATGAATTGTTTATGCTGGTTTATTGAATCGATGATTTTCATAGCTCTCCACTACCGTTTGGGATGCTGAATTATCTCAGCAGTCTCTTTTATATAAAATTCAAAATAAATAGCAACAGAAGATTCATCTCCGGGGATTTTAATTTGACAGTGTACACGCTGATGACGTATACAATTACCCGGATTTTAACACATATTCCTAGCTAGTTAGCGTGCAATAACAACATTTGTCGTCTAAAAAATACATTATAAAGTGAGACCCAAAGCCCATGTTTAATTTGAAACCTGAAATCGTCGCTCAATTAGAACGAGTACTGAGTTCTGTAGAAATGCTGCTCCCGAAAGCTGTAGCTCCGATTGACTGGCAGCACTGTCCTGCTGCAAACTGGCGTCGCCACTCCTTTTCCGGCTACCTTGAACCGGTCCGGGTGACTGATACAACCACTCTGAAGGAACTGCTCGGAGTAGAAGAACAAAAAGAAATCATGATTAACAACACCCGCCAGTTTCTGGCCGGGCTACCGGCGAATAATGCTCTGCTGTGGGGTTCACGTGGTTCCGGAAAATCTTCGCTTGTCAAAGCGCTCCTCAATGAATTTTCTCCCCAGGGCTTACGGTTTATCCAGGTTGAAAAGGAAGATCTGATCTATCTTTCTGAAATTTTTACCGCTGTTGAGAACCAGCCATACCGATTCATTCTTCTGTGTGATGACCTGACTTTTGAAGTAGGTGAGCTGAGCTACAAAATGCTTAAAAGTGCTCTGGACGGTTCAGTGTACTCAGCTCCTGAAAATGTCTTGATATATGTTACCTCAAATCGTCGCCATCTCTTGCCTGAGTACGAGTCTGATCATCTGGGTGGTAAGTTTGTCAAAGGCGAGCTTCAGCAGAGCGAGGCAATGGAGGAGAAAGTTTCCCTTTCCGACCGTTTCGGCATATGGGTGGCTTTTTATGCTTTTTCCCAGGATCGCTATCTGGATGCTGTGCGTCTGAATTTCGATAAAGAGAGCAGTCAACGCAACGTAAAGATCCCTTGGAGCAGCGATATTGAGCGTGATGCCATTCAATGGTCACACGATAAGAGCAAGCGCTGTGGCCGAACTGCCTATCAATTTGCCAAAAACTGGGTTGGTCGTCATCTGTTGACTTCATAAATAGTTATTTTTTCTTTTCCTGTTTTTTTGCTTGTATTTTTTATTCGCCCTCTTTATATTGAAATTCATGTTCAATAAGGAGGGCGAATGATTCTGGAAAAGAAAAGAATGTTTAACGATTTTGCCGCTGCCAAAGGCCTTCGCTCTACCCGTCAACGTGATATTATCCTCGATATTTTCCTTTCCACTCATCAGCATGTCAGTGTCGAAGAACTCTACCTTAAAGTTAAAGTCAGCAATCCCGGTGTTGGACAGGCGACGGTATATCGTACACTCAAGCTGTTTGCAGAGGCAGGTCTTGCCCGCGAAATTCTTCTCCATGATGGCCAGACTCGCTACGAACACGTTGTGGCGGGTGAACATCACGATCACCTGGTTTGTACCGGCTGCAATTCCATCATTGAGTTTGAGAACGCAACGATTGAAAAACTGCAGGACGAGATTGCTGCGCAGCATGGTTTTCTGATTAAAAATCACAAGATGGAGATATATGGCCTTTGTGCCAACTGTCGGAACTAACATCGCAACCCTCCTCATACCGGGAGGGTCTTATTTTAACCGATAGATGAAAATGAATGTCAAAAGCATAATGGGGAATAATAAAAATGTCTACATGCTGCAGCAAGCAAACTGAAACAACTTTTAGCGGCAACGTTAGGAAAGTAGCCCTCGTCGGCAATCCCAATGTCGGTAAGAGTGTCTTGTTTAACGCCCTGACCGGGGCCTATGTGACCGTTTCCAATTATCCCGGTACTTCAGTGGAGGTGTCGCGGGGAAATGCAACCATCGACGGAATCCAGTGGGAGGTTATCGATACTCCCGGCATGTACTCGATTCATACAATTACGGAAGAGGAGCGTGTCGCCCGCGAGATCCTGCTGCATGAGACTCCCGACGTGGTAATCCATGTGTTGGACGCCAGAAATCTTGAGCGGATGCTGGCCATGACTATCCAGTTGATCGAAGCTGGTCTGCCGGTGATTCTGGTTGTCAACATCATGGACGAAGCGGAGCGAATGGGGCTCTCGATAGATCTGAAACTGCTGCAGCAAAAACTCGGTATTCCGGTAATCGGTGCGGCGACTGCCCGCAAGCGCGGAATAGACGAAATCCGCGCGGCAATGAACGCCTATCGCTGTCCCTGCGAACAGCAGCGCTTTGAATACAGTCGCCTGCTGGAGCGCGATATCAACGAGGTAGCGTGTCTCATGGAGGGAGAATATATCCTTTCCCGCCGCGCACTGGCTTTGCTGCTGTTACAGCAGGATGAAGAAATCACCGAAATGGTGCGGCATCGCGAGAGTGATGGTTATGCACCGCTGGCCGAGAAAGTCCGTGAAATTGCTTTTGATCGGCGTGAATCATTCCATCTTGACCTGTCGCTGGAGCGTAATGAAATGGTCCGGAGAATCATTAACGGCGTTTTTTCCGCTCCGGAAAAAAGAGTGGTAACCGCTGCAGAGCGGTTGTCACGTCTGGCGGTGCGTCCTCTGACCGGCATACCGATGCTGCTGGTTGTGCTCTACTTCGGACTTTACCAGTTTGTCGGAGTCTTTGGGGCAGGCACCGTGGTAGACTTTCTTGAAAAACAGATTTTCGTCGAGATATTCAATCCCTGGATAACATCTACGGTCAAGGCTCTGATCCCGTGGGAAATGTTTCAGGAACTTATCGTAGGAGAGTACGGCATAATCACCCTCGGGATCCGTTATGCCGTCGGTATAATTCTGCCGATTGTCGCAACTTTCTTCATATTTTTCTCGTTTCTTGAGGATACAGGGTACTTCCCGCGCCTGGCGCTTTTGGTGGATCGTTTATTCAAACATTTCGGCCTTACCGGTCGGGCGGTAATTCCGATGGTGCTCGGCTTTGGCTGCGATACCATGGCTACTATGGTTACCCGCACCCTTGAGACGACACGCGAGCGAATTATTGCCACCATCCTGCTGTCGTTGACGATTCCCTGCTCGGCCCAACTCGGGGTTATTATGTCACTGCTCTCGAAATTTCCCGGCGCTCTGGCGGTATGGGGCGGCTGCCTGCTGTTGCTGTTTATTCTCGTTGGACTGCTTTCCGCCAGAATCCTTCCGGGTGATGCACCTATGTTTTATATGGAAATTCCGCCCATGCGTCTACCCCAGTTCGGCAATGTAGTGACCAAAACCTATACACGTATGCAATGGTATTTTATGGAAATTCTGCCGTTGTTCGTGTTGGCATCGGTACTGCTCTGGCTGGGAAAAATTACCGGTTTTTTTGAGGTTATGATTAACGCAATGACACCGGTTATGGCCTCTATCGGTTTGCCCAAAGAAACAGCTGTGGCATTCATCTTTGGTTTCTTTCGCCGTGATTACGGTGCAGCCGGCCTGTACGAACTGCAGACAAAAGGGCTGATGGATGCCCGCCAGCTGACCGTCGCTGCGGTGACCCTGACACTGTTTATTCCCTGTGTGGCCCAGTTTCTGATCATGAAAAAAGAACGAGGCTGGAAGGTCGCTGGCGCCATCGGTGTTTTTGTCAGTCTATTTGCCTTCGGCAGCGGTTACGTTCTGAATAAAGCGTTGCTGGTAACGGGATTACTGTCATGATCTGCGGATTCTGCGGGTTCGAATTCGACGAAGAAGACGGCAAAAAAGGATGTGGGGGATGTCCCGGCGGCTGTCACAGCGTCCACTGCCCACGGTGCAACTACAAAAACCCGCTTGAGTCAGGTGTGGTTAAAAAACTGAAGAGCATCTTTGGCACTAAAAATAGCAGCAAGGGAGATGTACAATGAAACTTTCAGAAAAGGCAGAAGAGATACTTGAGGCATTGTGGGTTGCGGTTGAAGAGGGGGGGGCGGCGTTTCTTGATTCGGAGAAGCTGGGCCTTTCGACAGATGATCCCGCCTATCAGGAATTAACCGGACACGCCATGATCGAAATTCGTCAGGGGATGATCTGTTTTCGCCCGGAAGGACATGAAGAGGGGAAGATGACTATTCGCCGCCATCGTCTTGCAGAGCGTATGATGATGGATGTGCTCAATATTCGGGGCGATGATGGCGAGTTCAAGGCGTGCCAGTTTGAGCACATGCTCAACGAAGGGGCCGACATAAAGGTCTGTACCATGCTCAACCACCCGACGACCTGCCCGCATGGCAAACCGATCCCACCGGGTGAATGCTGTCATCAGGCTCGTGCTCTGGGTGATCTGGGAGTGGTGCCATTGACCGAATTCAAATCGGGGCAGGAGGGGGAAATTGCCTATATCCAGACCGATGATAACAAAAAAATGCAGAAGCTGATGGCGATGGGGGTTCTGCCGGGAAACAAGATCGTTCTGGTGCAGGCGTACCCGTCATATATCTTCAGGGTGGGGTACTCGGAATTTGCCATTGATACCAACCTGGCAAAGGAAATTTTTGTGCGGAAGTAACCAGCGGTGATGGTCTGCCCGACTAGATGTTGCAAACGCAGGGATACGGTCCGGAATAGGGAAATACCACGTTAAATCGGTAATTCTCTATTGACAAAACAGGACCGGTACTGTTCTATTGCACACTTGTATTTTAGCTTCAGTATCAATTTGTGTATGACACCGTTTTTTAAACAAACTCCAGGAGGAAAACGATGAACCCATTGGCACAAGAACTGAACGATCTGCTTGCTCAACACAGCCCGCATGTTTTGGAAATGCTGTCCGATCTTGGAAAGAACATGTTTTTTCCCAAGGGAATCCTGACTCAATCCGCCGAAGCCAAGGATAAGGCTCACAAATATAACGCAACCATCGGTATTGCCACCGAAAACGGCGGTCCGATGTTTCTGCAGTGTATTCAGGACAAGTTGTCCGCTTTCGATCCCAAAGATATCTACCCCTATGCTCCGCCGGCAGGCAAACCGGAGCTGCGCTCTCTCTGGCGTGAAAAAATGCTGCGGGAAAACCCCAGCCAGAATGGCAAACACTTCAGCAATCCGATCGTCACCAATGCACTGACTCACGGTCTTTCAATTGTCTCCGATCTGTTCGTTGACAAGGGCGATCACCTGATTCTGCCCGACATGCTGTGGGGCAACTATAACCTGACTTTCGGCACCTGCAGCGGCGCGATCGTCAAGAAACATCCAACCTTTACCGCAACGGGCGGCTATGATATCGATGCTTTCAAGGCGACACTGAAAAACAGTGCCGATGAAAAAGGCAAGGCCATTGTTCTGCTCAACTTCCCCAACAACCCCAGTGGCTACACTCCGACTGTGGCAGAGGGTGATGCCTTGGTCGCTGCGATCAAGGAAGTTGCTGAAGCCGGCTGCAATGTTGTCGTTGTAGCCGACGACGCCTATTTTGGCCTCTTTTACGAGGACAGCCTCAAGGAGTCTCTCTTCGGCAAACTCGCCAACCTCCATCCGCGCATTCTGGCGGTCAAGCTGGACGGCGCCACCAAAGAGGAATTTGTCTGGGGCTTCCGTACCGGTTTCATTACCTTTGCTGACGGCAATGAGTACGAAAACGCACCGGTCATGGCTGCTCTTGAGAAGAAGGCCATGGGTATCATCCGTGCCCGTATCTCCAACTGTCCGCATCCTTCACAGACTTTTGTCATTGAGGCACTTCGTTCGCCCCAGTTCCTGACCCAGAAAGAAGAAAAATTCCAGGTCATGAAGGGTCGTGCCCTGAAAACAAAACAGGTCCTCAATAGCGACAAATACGAGAAAGCCTGGGATTACTACCCGTTCAACTCCGGCTACTTCATGTGTCTGAAGCTGAAAACGGTAGATGCCGAAAAGCTTCGTCTCCATCTGCTTGATAAATACGGAGTTGGCGCTATTTCCACTACCAAGACCGACCTGCGTATCGCCTTCTCCTGTATTGCCGAGGAGAATATTCAAGAACTGTTTGATATCATTTACCAGGGGGTTCAGGATCTCTCCTGACTCACTGTGTGACTCATAAATTGGAAACAAAAAAGGGCCCACATAATCAGTGGGCCCTTTTTTGTCATCTTTGATTTAGAATTGGAATAATACGAAGTGCTCCGTCCTCTAATACTACCTGCAGTGTTCCACCTTCAACCACAACACCGCCAATAATTGCCCTGGCAACCCTGGTTTCCAACTCCCGCTGTAGATAACGCTTGAGCGGTCGTGCACCGTACACAGGATCATAGCCGGCTTTGGCGATAAACGCTAAAGCATCCCCGCTTATTTCAAGGGTTATACGCTGATCTTTCAGGCGCTGCTTTAACTGTTCCGCCAACAGATCGGCAATTTTCATCACCTCATCAATGTGCAGCGGCTTGAACAGCACAATATCATCGACGCGATTTAAAAACTCGGGACGGAAACCGGCTTTGAGCTCGTTCATGACGCTCTTCCGGGCATCTTCCCTGATGTCACCGCTTGATGTGATTCCCTCCAGCAGATATGCGGAGCCTATATTGGATGTCATGATAATAACCGTATTCTTGAAGCTGACGGTGCGGCCGTGACTGTCGGTCACCCGACCATCATCAAGAATCTGCAGCAGGATGTTGAATACATCCGGGTGCGCTTTCTCAATTTCGTCGAACAGCAGGACACTGTACGGTTTGCGCCTGACTGCTTCGGTCAGTTGTCCGCCCTCTTCATAGCCGACATAGCCGGGTGGTGCTCCAATCAGTCGTGACACGGCAAACTTTTCCATGTACTCGGACATATCGATCCGCACCATGTTTTCTTCGGAATCGAACAACGCTTCGGCCAGGGTACGGGCCAGTTCGGTTTTACCGACGCCGGTTGGTCCGAGAAAAATAAAGGAGCCGATCGGGCGGCGCGGGTCCTTGATGCCGGAGCGAGCCCGCAATACTGCGTCGGCTACCAGTTGTACCGCTTCATCCTGTCCGATAACCCGCTGATGCAGTATATCCTCGAGCCTCAGCAACTTTTCCCGCTCACCCTCCACCAGTCGCAGCACCGGGATTCCGGTCCAGTGAGCGACGATTTCAGCGATTTCATCCTCCGTGACCTCTTCGCGCAGCAGTTTTTGGCCACCTTGTTTCTCATTCAGTGACGTTTCTTCATGTTTCAGAGCGGCCTCAAGTCCGGGCAGTTCGGAATATTTCAACCGCGACGCCTGTTCCAGATTACCGACCCGTTCGGCCTGTTCAATCTCCCGGCGGGTTTTTTCGAGTTGCTCCCGTAAACCCTGTACCCGCTGGATCGCAATCTTTTCGGAATCATATTGTGCCCGCATAGTATTGGCTTTCTCGCGATCATTCGCCAGATCTTTGCGCAGAGCTTCAAGACGCTCAATACTGGCTTTATCCTTCTCTTTCTTGAGGGCGACCTCTTCGATTTCCAGCTGCATTACTCGGCGTGATATGGTGTCGAGTTCAGACGGCAGCGAGTCGATTTCTGTTCGCAGCATGGCACACGCTTCATCCACCAGATCAATAGCTTTGTCCGGCAGGAAGCGCTCGGTTATGTAGCGGTTGGAAAGGGTCGCCGCCGCCACGAGGGCGTTGTCCTGGATTCTGACCCCGTGATGTACTTCAAAGCGTTCTCTGAGGCCACGCAGAATCGACACCGTATCCTCTACGGTCGGCTGTTCTACCAGCACCGGTTGAAAACGGCGCTCAAGCGCGGCATCTTTTTCAATATGCATACGGTATTCATCAAGTGTGGTCGCGCCGATGCAGTGCAGCTCACCACGGGCAAGCATCGGTTTCAGCATATTGCCTGCATCCATCGAACCTTCTGTTTTACCCGCTCCGACAATGGTGTGCAGTTCGTCAATAAAAAGGATTATTTGACCGTTCGCTTCCTTAACTTCATTCAGCACCGCTTTCAAACGCTCTTCAAATTCACCGCGATACTTGGCGCCGGCTATTAACGCGCCCATATCCAGAGCAAAGATAATCTTATCTTTCAACCCTTCCGGAACGTCACCGCGCACAATGCGTTGAGCCAGTCCTTCAACGATCGCGGTCTTGCCGACCCCCGGTTCGCCGATCAATACCGGATTGTTCTTGGTTTTGCGGGAGAGTACCCGGATTACCCGGCGCACCTCCTCATCCCGGCCTATGACCGGATCAAGTTTATCTGTCCTGGCCATTTTAACCAGATCGCGGCCATATTTTTCCAACGCTTCATACGTCGCTTCAGGATTGGCACTCTGCACTCGCTGGCTGCCGCGCACCTCGGTCAGGGTTTTGAGAAAACGTTCGTGATTGATTCCGGCCAGTTTGAGTATTCGCCCTGACGGGACTTTTTCACCCTCAGCCAGAAGCGCCATAAACAGGTGCTCTACCGAAACATACTCATCTTTGAGTCGTTTGGCCTCTTTTTCAGCAGCCACCAGAATGCGCGACAACCGTTGGGAAACATAGATTTTTCCCGCTTCTGCGCCAGGGCCGGAGACTCTCGGTATTCGGTCCAGTTCTGCTGTAACTTCTTTTTTGACCATTTCAGGACGGATATCCATCCGCTGCAGCAGACGCGACACCAGGCCGTCAGGTTGATCCAGCAGCGCCCAGAGCAGATGCTCGCCATCCACCTCTACATGGCCAAACGAGACGGCTTTGTTTTGTGCTTCGGTGACGGCTTCCTGGGATTTTTGAGTAAGTTTGTTAAAGTCCATAGTGCACCTTCTTTTGGTACGGTATTTCCTGCGATTATCTCTCTATGAGTTAAGCATGGAACGCCTGGAAGTCAAGACGGTTACGGTATATAAACATGGATATTACGGTGCAGTGTGTGTAATGCAGTTGATGACAGATCGTCTTGTGATATATTTCAAAAGTACTGGATGGTGCCTCCGATCTCTGGTAGAACATTGGTGGCTAAAATCAAGTGACGGAGCAGAAATGAATATTTTTAAAAACGTGTACGTATATCGGTTGGTGTCTGCTCTGTTGCCGGCATTTTTAATGATGGCTCCGCTGGCGCTGTATGCGACGGAACCGGCATATCTGCCGGATGACAGCACGGAGTCGCCCGCATTTCTTTCTGTCTACGGTACGGCGTTTTTGGTCATACTATTGTGTGGACTGTTTCTGTTTGTACTCGTTGTTCTTACCAAACTGTTTAAAAGCCGCAGGGATTTTCAGCGGTCCCAGACCAAATTTTCCACCATCTTCCGTACTTCGCCAGACATGATCACCATAACTGAAAAGAAATCAGGACGATTCCTGGAGGTCAACGATGCCTTTGAACGGATAATGGGATATTCCAAGGAAGAGGTATTAGGCAAATCTTCTCTTGATCTCAATACCTGGGCATCTGTCGATGAACGTGAGCTTATGGTGAAGGAGCTTGGGCAATCAAACCGGTTGATGAACTTCAAAACATGCTTTCGCAGAAAGAATGGAGAGGTATTTACCGTTCTTGCTTCTCTGGAAGCGGTTGAAGTTGATTACATGGAATGCTTTATTTTAAGTTCCCGCGATATTTCCGACCTCGTTCTGATGGAAAATGCGTTGCGGGATAGTGAAGAACACTACCGGGCAATGATTGAGTCTTTTGACGGCTTTATGTACATAGGTTCCCCTGATTATCGAATCGAGTTTATGAATGAACGGCTGATTAAACGTACGGGATATGATGCGACCGGTGAGGTGTGTTATAACGTATTACATGGCTTAGATACGGTCTGTCCCTGGTGTGAAAATGACCGGGTATTTTCGGGTGAAACAATTCAATTGGATATCAAGAGCCCAAAGGATGACCGTTGGTATAACATGTCCAATACGCTTATAACAAACGGTGATGGAACTGTTTCAAAACAATCCATGTTTACTGATATCACCGAACGCAAGCAGGCGGAAGAAGAATTGCTTCAGGCTAAAGCCGCTGCTGAATCGGCCAATATAACCAAAAGCCATTTTTTAGCCAACATGAGTCATGAAATCCGCACTCCCATGAATGGTGTCATGGGAATGACCTATCTATTGGAATTGACTGACCTGACGGTAGAACAGCGGGAATATGTATCGATTCTGAACATGTCGGGCAAAAACATGCTGACCCTGATCAACGACATACTGGATTTTTCCAAAATAGATTCACATAAAATTGAACTTGAATCCCGAAATTTTAATCTGCAAACAGAGATCGCCGGTATCATCGATGTATGCTCTCTTCATGCGCAAAAAAAGGGGCTGGAACTTGTTTCGCAAATGGAACCTGATGTCCCGCTGCTTTTGAAGGGTGATGCGGGGCGTCTGCGCCAGATCATCAGTAACCTTATTGATAATGCCATCAAATTTACCGGCACCGGCTTTGTTTCGCTGCATATTTACAAAGTTTCGGAAGTGGAACAACAAGCATCCCTGCGCTTCCTGATACGCGATAGCGGCATCGGCATTGCTCCTGACAAGCTGGAAAAAATATTTGAGCCATTTACCCAGGCGGATGGTTCCACTACCCGTGAATACGGCGGTACCGGATTGGGACTAACGATAGCACGACAACTGGCAAAATTAATGGGCGGGTCTGTCAGTGTCGAAAGTGAAGTCGGGAACGGTGCTACATTCTCGTTAACGGTGGTATTGGAGAAACAGCCAGAAGTATCAAATCTTCTTCCGTGTAAAATCAATTTGAGCAGCGGTTATAAAGGAGCTGATGTGGCGGACATGCCTGACGGCACATTGCGAATTCTGCTGGTTGAAGACGATCCGGCCAACCAATTTGCGACCAAGAGGTTGCTGATGTTACACGGGTATCAGGTGGAAGCGGCAAACAATGGCAGCGAAGCACTGAAAAAGCTGGAAGAGTATGACTATGATCTGGTGCTGATGGATTGCATGATGCCGGTGTTGGACGGGTATGCAGCGACGATTGCTATTCGTGATCAGGCCTCAAATGTTAGAAACCATGCCATACCGGTGATTGCACTTACGGCTAATGTCATGGAGGAAGACCGTGATAAATGCCGTCTGGCGGGAATGGATGACTTTCTGGCCAAACCAATTAATGTTTCAGTCTTACTGGTGATGGTGAAAAAATGGATACAGAGAAATTAAGGGTAATTCCGGCATGAGCTCGTAATTGTTTCCGGTGGGTTCTGCCCATATAATCTGATTAATGGTACTGAATCTTCGGGTAAGGTTTATTTATGGCAAGTCAGTGTTCACATTTACCGCGGCTTCTGTTTGTTGATGACGAACCGGGTGTTCTTAGCGCAATGCAGCGGCTTTTTTATGATGAGCCGTACACAGTGCTTACTGCATCCGGTGGCTTGGCAGCGCTTGAATTACTTCGGGAAACAGGACCGGTACAGCTGATTATTTCAGATTACCGCATGCCTGCCATGACCGGTATAGAATTTCTGCAGCAGGCCATGCAGCAGTGGCCCGACACGCGTCGGATTATTTTATCGGGATTTCCCGACTCAGACGTGCTGCTTGCCGCACTAAATGAGGGCCGGGCCCATCGCTTTCTGGTCAAGCCGTGGGACAATGACGCTATAAAATCAGTTGTGAAAGAAATGCTTGATGAATACGAAATGTTGGTCAGTTTTCGCTCCGGCGCCGAAGAACTTGCCCGCAGCAACAGGCTTCTTTCGCGCACCAACGAGCATCTCAGCGCCGTTCTTGCGGATGTTTTGGCACATATGCGCCGCGAGGCAGTGCAGGGTGATACACTGGTGGGTGCGGAGCCCCTGGCAATACTGTCAGAGCGCACGCTGCATGATTTACTTTCTCCGCGTGAATGCGAGATCATGCTTGCAATTGCTTCAGGAAGCTCACCCAAAGCCATTGCACTGGACCTCGGTCTAAGCATCAAGACGGTCAGCACCTATAAAAAACGATTATTTGAAAAAATGGGCTTCAAAAATACCGCAGAGTTGATTGGCTATACTATCAAGAATAATCTCCTGCCCACGGATTTACTGTAAGATTACTCCTACATCACCTTCAAAGTACCTGACTTGATTACCCCTGTATCTACGTTACTATGTAAGCTCACTATATGTACCTGTTTCCGGAGGCGAAGATGGCGATGCATCCGTCCAGTAATAAAAATGCGAGTATTAAAACCAAAGTAACCATAACGACGTTTCTTGCGGTTTCTGCGCTTGTTATCGTTGTTTCCTGGTCTCTTTTCTCCTATTTTCATGTCCTGCTCAGGGACAGCATCTTCAAGCAGCAGTTTGTCCTTGCCTCTGAAATAGCTGAACAATTGAATGGACGTGTCGAACTTGCCCGACATCAGCTTTCTCTTGCAGCCACCGACATTTCCAGCTCCGTTCTTGCCGATCGTGCGAAACTTCAGCATATCCTCACACACGCCAGTCCAGCCAGTATGATTTTTGATGCCGGCCTTCTGATAATTGGCACAGACGGCCACGTTATCGTTGAAAACATGGGGTATCCGGAGTTGGTCGGTAATAATCTGAGTTTTCGTGATTATGTGAGTACCGCACTCAAGTCAGGCAAGCCGGTCATTTCGGCCCCATTCCGTTTCAGCCTTCCCCCCCGTTCCCCCATGATCGCCATGGTTGTTCCGGTCCGGGATGATCGTGACCATATTATCTGCCTGCTGGCAGGGTATCATTCACTTGGTACCGAACAGTTCCTTACCAGTCTGTCCTCCAAGCGCATCGGTGAAGGCGGCTATTTGTATCTTATCCAGGGTCGAACCATTCTGATGCATCCGGACAGCACTCGCATTATGGAGACTATTCCTGAAGGCAAAAATTCCGGGCTTGATAAGGCGCTTCAAGGGTTTGAAGGCTCGCTGGATAATGTCAACTCCAAGGGCCAGCACATGCTGAGCTCATTCAAACGAGTCGGTGATACCGGCTGGATTCTGGCGGCGAACATTCCCTATGATGAAGCGTTCAAGCCGCTTAATAAACTGGCTGTCTTTTCAATTATTATCTCGCTGTCCGGTGTAATTATCTCTTTGCTGGTGGTCTGGTACGTAACGCGGCGATTAACGCTTCCGATACATACATTAACAACACACGTTGATTCATTTGTGGCTGGAACCGGTGAGTGGCTGCCGATAAAAATGCAAACCGGCGACGAAATAGAGCGGCTTGCCGATGCTTTTAATACGATGATTAATGAAATAAGTCATGCGAAACAGCTACTTAAAGATGAAAAAGATTTTTTTGGCGGCGTCATCCAGAATGCTGCCGCTCCCATGTTTGTAGTCGACAATAATCATACCATTCTCTTCTGGAATAACTCACTTGCCAAACTGACCGGCAAAAGTTCATTTCAGATGAAAAATACCAAACAGCAGTGGTCGCCGTTTTATGGATCAAAACGCCCGGTTCTTGCCGATCTTGTTATTGATCGCACACTTAATACTATCGGTGCGTTTTACGATGATTTTGAAAAATCAATGTTTGTCGATGGTGGGTATCAGGCAGAGGGGTGGTTTGATAATATAAACGGGCAGAGGCGCTACCTGTTCTTCTCGGCTGCTCCCGTTATGAACAGCCGTAATGAGGTAGTAGCTGCGGTTGAAACACTGGCCGATATTACTGACCGTAAACTGGCACAGGATGCAATGGTCAGTCATAATCTATTCCTGCAGGAAATTCTGGACGCTATTCCCAATCCGGTTTTTTATAAAGATATCTCAGGGGTGTATATCGGCTGCAATAAATCATTCCAGACGTTTGTCGGACTGGGTTTCGATGACGTTGTCGGTAAAACTGTTGCTGATATTATGCCGGGAAAATATGCCGGTGAAGCCGATGTACACGATAAGGAGGTTATTCGGGAAAAATCAGGTTTCAGCTATGAAGACATATTAAAACGTTATGATGGACAGGAACGTCACGCCTTGGTAACCAAAGCGCCTTTTTTTACGGGCAACGGAGAGTTGGGCGGCATTGTTGGAGCTTTTGTTGATGTTACCGATCAACGGCAGATGGATGAGCAGATTCGTAAAATGTCGCGGGCAATTGAGCAGAGTCCGGCAACTATTGTTATTACGAATGTTGATGGTCTCATTGAATATGTGAACCCCAAATTTACGCAGACTACCGGCTATACGGTCGACGAGGCGATCGGTCGGAGCCCGCGTGTACTTAAATCCGGCGAAATGGCGCCGGATCAATATGGCGAATTGTGGAGTACGATCTCATCAGGGAAAGAGTGGCGGGGCGAGTTTCACAATAAACGTAAAGACGGCACGCTCTATTGGGAGTTTGCGTCAATTTCTCCACTGACCGACAAACAGGGAAAGATTACCGGCTATCTGGCAATCAAGGAGGATATCAGCGAACGGAAAAGCGTGGAGGAAGCACTGAGTGCCAGTGAAAAACGGCTCAACCATATCGTCAGTGCAGCTCAGGACGCAATAATCATGCTTGATCCTGACGGCTTGATTTCGATGTGGAACGATTCAGCCGTACGCATCTTCGGTTACACGGCTCAGGAAGTCGTGGGCAGGAATTTCCATCGTCTTCTTGCGCCGGAGCGCTATCACAAAGATCACTTTCCGGCCTTCGAGAAGTTTGAAAAAACCGGAGATGGAGCAGCAGTAGGCCAATTGATGGAGCTTTTTGCCCTCCGCAGCAATGGTGATGAGTTTCCTGTTGAACTGGCACTCTCAAAGGTACAGATAAATGATCAGTGGCATGCCATTGGTGTTCTCCGTGATATTACCTCGCGCAAAAAATCAGAAGAGGCGCTCACTACTGCCAAAAAACAATTAGAAGCAAATCATGCAAAGCTTGAGCAGCTCTTTGCAGAGGTGGCACATGGTAAACGGGAGTGGGAGGAAACCCTTGATCACTTGCGCGATTTTATCATTTTAACCGATGCAGAACACCGGATTCGGCGCTGCAACAGATTGTTGGCAGATAGTTCCGGAAAGGAGATCAGCACACTGTTGGGTCTGGACTGGCGTGAAGTGATAACCGGCGCCGGTTTCCGTTTTGTCACCTTCAATGGTACCAGCGGAGAAATCTTTCAGGAGGAGTCGGGAAACTCCTACGATATCACGGTGTATTCGATACATGATGGCGGGCAGGTGGCAGGTCATGTCGTTTCGATCAATAACACAACAGAACTGCGCGCCACCACCCAGGAGCTTCAAAAGGCATATGCCGAATTAAAAGAAGCCCAGCTGCAAATATTCCAGCAGGAAAAAATGGCTTCGATCGGTCAACTGGCGGCTGGTGTCGCTCACGAAATAAACAACCCTATGGGATTTATTTCCAGCAACCTGGGCACACTCAATAAATACGTTGACCGTTTAACAGAGTTCATCGGGGCAAGTGATCAGATCCTGTCACATTGCAGTGACAGCGCCGTTGCCGCACTGACGGAGACCAGAAAAAAACTGAAAGTTGATTATATCCTCAAAGATTCCAGCCAGCTGATTGCTGAAAGTCAGGATGGAGCAGGGCGGGTACGACGCATTGTACAGGATCTTAAAAGCTTCTCCCGGGTCGATCAAACAGAATGCGCTTTGATAAATCTGAACGAGGCACTTGAAACCACTATCAACATCGCCTGGAACGAGATTAAATATGTAGCGACTCTTGATCGTGAATTTGGCGATCTTCCTCAGATTAAATGCTATCCCCAGCAGCTGAATCAAGTGTTTCTCAATCTGTTGGTGAATGCTGCCCACGCTATCGGAGAGAATCAGGGAGTTATTGTTGTGCGTACCTGGAGCGAGGGAGAAAGCATTTATGTCTCAGTTTCCGATACTGGATGCGGAATACCCGAAGAGATTAAACAGCGGATTTTTGAGCCGTTTTTTACGACAAAAGAGGTCGGCAAAGGGACCGGACTGGGACTTTCCATCAGTTATGATATTATTCGCAAACATGGCGGATCGATAACGGTTGAGAGCGAGCCGGAACGGGGGTCTACTTTTATCGTTAAGCTGCCGGTGAGTGGACCGGATTCAGATGAGACTGCTGCAGAAGTATAGAGAGGAAATACCCTATGGAACCAGCGCATTACGATGCAATAATTTCAGCAGTTGGTGATGGTATTACGGTACACGACCGTAATTTCAAAATTATCTACCAGAATCCGTATATGCAGGAATTATTCGGCAATCGCGTCGGTGAATTGTGTCATATGGCATACGAACAGAGCGAAGCCGTTTGTACCGGCTGCCCGGTTAAGCTTTGTTTTGCGGATGGCAAGATCCACGATGCCGAGCGACATGTCATGCTTAATGGACAGCTCAGGATTGTAGAGAATCGTGCGGCACCGGTGCTGGATGAAAATGGTGTCATTGTTGCCGCCGTTGAAGTTGTGCGGGATATCACAGGCAGAAAGGAGGCTGAGGAACGAATTGTCCGCTTCAGGGACCTCTATGCTGCGATAAGTCAGACCAACAAGGCTATTATCCAGTGTACCGATCCTCAGGAACTCTATGATCACATCTGCCATATAGCTGTTGAATTCGGCGGGTTTTCGCTGGCAATTATCGTTATGCTGCGAGATGACGGCCGCATTACGTCGGTAGCCAATTACGGAAAGGCTTCGGGGTATCTCAATTCACTGGTCATTCATGCCGATGCCGGCAGGTTGGAAGGGCAGGGGCCGACCGGAACGGCCATTCGTAAGGGGATTCCCTATATCTGCAACGATTTCCATAATGACCCGACCACAATACCGTGGCGCATGGCGGCTCTGGATAACGGTATCAGGTCTTCGGCCGTCTTCCCGCTGCAGCAGGGAGGGCATATCGTCGGGGCGCTGAAGGTGTATGCTGAACGGGTTGCTTTTTTTGATGGAGAGATTGTGGCGTTACTGCAGGAGATGAGCGACACTATATCCTTTGCACTGGATAATTTTACCCTTGAAGAACGTCGCAAAGCTGCTGAAGCGGCTTTGCGCGACAGTGAGGAACAGCTTAAGTTGGTACTTGACGGGAGTAACGACGGCTTTTGCGACTGGCTCATTAATCAAAGAATTGTCAAATTGAGTCCGCGGTATTGCTTGGCGCTTGGGTATCAGCCTCATGAACTGGAGCATTCCCCGGAAACTATCAAGCGTCTTGTCCACCCGGAAGACTGGCCGCGAGTTGAAATATTTCTCAACAATGAGCTGATGAGCCGACATCCTGCATTTGAAATTGAAGTTCGAATGAAGGATAAGTCCGGTGAGTGGCGGTGGATCCGTCACCGTGGCAAGGTCGTAGAGTGGGATAGTAATGGTTATGCTGGCCGGGTTGCGGGCACCGGTACTGATATCACCGATAAAATACAGTATGTCGAAAAGTTGCGCTATGCGAACACTCACGATCAGTTGACCGGCCTGTTTAACCGATCATTTTTTGATGCTGAAACCGAGCGTATGAAATCAAGTCGCCATTACCCTGTCAGTATCGTTATGGCAGATGTGGATGGCCTGAAGCAGGTGAATGACACGTTTGGTCATGCTGCCGGAGATCGTTTGATCAAGCGCGCGGCACAGGCTCTGAAGGACTCGTTTCGGAGTGAGGATATGGTCGCCCGTATCGGAGGTGATGAGTTTGCCGTCATCCTTCCCAGTGCAGACCAGGAAACTGTTAAAAGCGCGATCAAGCGGGTCCTTGCCTGTCTTGAGGAGATCAACTGTACCGGCGGGGATCATCCGATCAGCATTTCCCTAGGTTCAGCTACTGCCGAGCATTCGAATAAGCTTGCTGAAACAATTAGTCTCGCCGATTCCCTGATGTACTACTATAAAAAACGCAGAAAAGGACTGAAGTAACGTCGTGACATTCTGTTGCAGCACGGTGGATCGGTTTAAAACGGGAGCGGTTACGGAAGTACATTTAACTGAGTGCAGCTGACAATTGAAAATGCCGGGCCGATTATCGGAGGACGCGCGCATGCCTGAAACAATAAAACATCCTAAAATTATAACGATCTGCTGTCTCTGCAATAAGGTAAGAAATGCTTTCGGGCAGTGGCATATCTGTGATACTGATTCGAGTACGCAGACTGATGATGTTTACAGCCACGGATATTGTCCGGACTGTGTTGTTGCAGAACTGGAAAAGTATGGTATGACGAAACCGAATTCCGGTTCCGGGTCTGATTCATTGGGCGACGCTTGAGTTGATACACCACACAGTGAGGTAATATTTATGCATCAAATATCCGGTGAAAAACTTTTGGACAGCCTGTTCGACGGGGTCTACTTTGTTGATGTCAACAGGCGCATTACCTATTGGAATGCTGCTGCAGAACGCATCACCGGATTTTCCAGGGCGGACGTTATCGGCAGTTGTTGTGCCGATAATCTGCTCCGGCATATCGACGCCTCCGGGCGTGAACTCTGTCTGTCCGGTTGCCCGCTGGCTGCCACCATACTTGATGGCAAGACGCGTGAATCCGGCGTATTTCTTCATCATGCATTGGGTCATCGTGTTCCGGTGTCTGTCAGAACGTCTCCGGTTCGTGATGATACGGGTGCAATCATCGGTGCTGTTGAAATTTTCAGCGATAATTCAAGCTCACTTCAGATATTGCAGGAGTTTGAACAGTTGAAGCAGGATGCCTATCTGGATGCGCTCACCGGTGTCGGGAATCGAAGATACGGAGAAATGACACTGTCTTCACGAATGTTTGATCAGCATACCCATGATATTCCTTTTGGCGTTCTCTTTATTGATATCGACCATTTCAAGCTGTTCAACGATCAATACGGCCATAAAATCGGGGATGATGTGCTGGTCATGGCGACAAAGTCGATTTCATTTTCGCTGCGAAAAATGGATGTTGTCGCCCGCTGGGGAGGCGAGGAGTTTGTCGTCATACTTTCGGGAGCAAGCAGAGTGATTGTCAAATCGGTATCTGAACGAATTCGCATTTTGATTGAAAACAGTTTCATGGTTGTCGGTGATGAAAAATTGCACGTTACGGTTTCTATCGGTGCGACCATGTCCCGGAAAGATGACACCGTGGAAAAAATAGTCAGTCGTGCCGATAAACTGATGTATCTTAGCAAGAGCGGAGGTCGCAACCGGGTTACGGATGACGAAGGCCATGAATAAGATGAAAGTTGCATGCCATGAGTGACCTGAACAGCGTGCCAGAGCAGGAACGACACAGTGAAAGACCGGGTTCCCCCATAAGACGCCTGGTTTTCGGGATTTCACTGATGTTGATTGGTGTCGCATTGCTGGGAATCTTTCAACTGTTCCAGATCCGGGCACAGTCAGTGCGTCAGGCTGAAACCAACAGCAAGGCATTGGCGGCTGTTCTCCAGAACACTATCGGTGCGATGATGCAGAAAGCCGATCTGACGCTGCTTCACGTTGTTGATGAACTGGCGCATCAGTCGGCTACCGGAGGAGTGCAGGCCGATATACTGAGGACGTTTGTCGAACGCCAGTTTCATCTTATGCCTGAACTTGACAGCCTGCGGCTTTCTGATGCCGAGGGCAGAGTAACCCTTGGCAGCGGGCAAGTCCCGACCGTACCGGTCAGCATTGTCGATCGGGACTTTTTCATGTACCTGCGCAATCATGCCGAGAGCGGAATGATTATTTCAAAACCGATTATCGGTAAGATCAGTAAAAAGGGGGTCATTACCTGCGCCCGTCCCATAACTCTTGCCGATGGCAGGTTCGGCGGTGTTGTGTATGCTGAACTGCCGCTGCAGCAGTTCAACGATCTTTTTAAAAATATTTCGGTTGGACTCCAAGGTTCTATAAGTCTTCGCCAGGACGATCTCACCCTGATTACCCGCTATTCAGCAGTTAATACGGTAAAAATTGAACCGGAAACCGGGTCGGTTGAAACTTCTGATGCATGGCGTACGCTTCCCGGCGCGGGCAATTTACAGAGCGGGTCTTATCTCTCGTCCGGCGAATCAGACGGCATCAGTCGTATATACTCCTATAACCGGATACCGGGTTATCCCCTATACATAACTGTTGGTCTGGCAATGGATGATGTTCTGGCAGAAACATATCAGGGGGTGCTTGCATTCGCAGGTGCGTTCAGTGTGTTTCTGTTAATGTCGGTTGTGCTGGTCTGGTTGGTAAATCGCAACTGGCATAAAACTCTGGCAGCAGAAAAAATGTTGAAACGTAATTATGAGCGTCTGGAGCTGATGCAGGAGGTGAGCCAGTATCATGCGGTAACAGTTCAGGAGTTACTGGAATTTTCACTGGAAAAAGTAATCGCTCTGACCGAAAGCAGCATCGGATATATTTACCATTACTACGAAGCCGATCGACAGTTTGTGCTCAATACCTGGTCAAAGAATGTTATGGCAGCTTGTAATGTCGCCGAGCCTCAGTCGTTGTATCATCTGGAAAAGACCGGAATCTGGGGAGAAGTTGTCCGGCAGCGCAAGCCGATTATTGTGAATGAGTATGCCGCTGAGAACCATCTGAAGAAGGGTTACCCCGAAGGCCATGTGCCCCTTTCCCGTTTCCTGAGTATTCCGATATTCGACAATGAAAATATTGTGGCAGTTGTGGGTGTTGCCAACAAGGAGCTCCCCTATGACCAGACGGATGTTCTCCAATTGACGCTGATGATGGAAGGGGTCTGGAAAATCGCGACCCGGCTGATGTTGGAGGAGCATATTCTGCGGGCCGGTCATGAATGGCAGAGCACCTTCGACTCCATAAATGACGGTATCGCGCTCCTTGATACCGATCAGCAGGTAATACGCTGCAACCGCTCCATGTGTACTCTTTTGGGTCGCACGTTTGCTGATATCATCAACCAGCCCTGTTGTAACTTATTTCATGATACAGACGTTGCCATCCCTGATTGCCCTACACAAAAAGCAAAAATATCACTTCATTCAGAAACCTCTACGTTTCACTACCATGATCGCGTGCTGGAAGTTACGGTAGATCCGATCTTTTCTGACAAAGGTGTGCTTACCGGTTCGGTGCACATTGTTCGCAATATTACCGAGCGAATGCAGGTCGAAGAATCAATTCGTGAAATGCAAGCCCAGATGATGCAGAACGACAAACTGGCCACCATCGGGCAGCTTGCGGCCGGGGTGGCACATGAAATCAATAATCCGATGGGATTTGTCGGCAGCAACTTGGCAACACTTGCTAAATACGTCGAAAAATATAATCGCTACATCGAGTCACTTGAGAATGAAATACGTTCCGGTTCATCCGGAGATCTGCCGGATAATATACAGGCACTGCACAAAACCCTTAAACTGGATTATGTCATGCGCGATATTTCGGTTCTTGTTGAGGAGAGTAATGAAGGAATTGAGCGTGTCAAGCGTATCGTCCAGGATTTGCGTCTATTCTCCCGCGCCGATTCATCTGCAGTCGGGTCGGCTGATTTGAACAGCTGCATGGACAGTACTATCAATATCGTCATCAACGAGATCAAATACGCTGCAGAACTGAAGCGGGAGTATGGTGATCTGCCCAAGGTCTTCTGCAATTCTCAGCAGATAAATCAGGTTTTCATGAACCTGTTGATCAATGCTGCCCATGCTATTCAGGCCAAGGGTGAAGATGTAGGGGAAATCGGCATCAAAACCTGGTGCACTGATGAAAATGCATTCGTATCGGTGTCTGATAACGGCTGCGGCATCATATCGGAAAACTGCGGTAAAATATTCAACGCATTTTTTACTACAAAAGATGTAGGTAAAGGAACCGGGCTGGGGTTGTCAATTTCATCAAGTATTATTCGCAAACATGGAGGAGAAATTTCTTTGTCAAGTGAAGTGGGCGTCGGTACGACGTTTACCATCAGGCTACCGCTGAATCCGCCGCAATCAGGAGACATTGCACAATGACCGGTAGTCACGATGGACAGGGTGAACGATTGCTGGAGCGCCTCAACCACCAGCTGCGTTTTACCCGGAAGATTGTCAATGCTATCCCTGCGCGGCATCAGTCCCATGCAGCCTTTATTGTGATGTTGCCGGTTGAAAATCCGTGTGAGTAACTATTGATTGTTGTTTGAAGTAGAAGGAGTTGGCAATGGATGAACATTCCGAACAGATAAAAATCCTGTGCGTCGATGACGAGCGTAACGTCCTCCGCGCGCTGGAACGTATTTTTCTGGATGATGATTACACAATAGTACTGGCCGGTTCAGGAGATGAAGGGCTGAAGATTATGGAGGAATCAGGACCATTTCAGGTGGTGATTTCTGACTATCGCATGCCGGTTATGAACGGGGTCGAATTTCTCAAGGGTGTCTATGACCGTTGGCCTGAAACCGTTCGTATCGTCCTCTCCGGCTATGCTGATGCCGGCACAATTGTGGCAGCCATAAATGAAGGGCATATATATCGATTCATCCCCAAGCCGTGGAATGATGACGAACTGCGAGTCACCATCCTCAACAGTTTGGAACGTTATTTTCTGCAGAAAAACAACCGCGAACTGCTGGAACAGCTGAGTTCTGTCAACCAGGCTCTGGAAGAGAAGGTTCAGCTGCGCACCGAACAACTGGAGTTGCGCAACCGAGCACTGGAATTTTCCCAGAATTTGTTGGGCAGCCTGCCGGTGGGAGTTGCCGGAATCGATATCAATGGAATGATCGTGTATTGTAACGATATCGCCGTTACATTGCTGAAAAATGTCTGCTGTGACATCTTTGGCGCTGACGTGGAAACATGTTGTAATGCAACGCTTGGCAATCTGGTTGAAACGGTACGGCGGGAAAAAACCGTTTCTGCAGAAGTTACCCTGGGAGACACAGTGTGCCAGGTTTTGGGGCGTACGACCGTATTCGGTGATAGTGAGGCAATCGTACTTGTTTTTCTGGAGGTAAGAGCATGAGAACCGTTCTGTTCGTCGATGATGAACCATCGATTCGAAATGCGATAGAGCGCATGTATTTGGAGCGTGATGATGTTTGCTGTCTTTTTGCGGCTTCCGGGCAGGAGGGGTTGGACATCCTGAAAATGGAAGAGGTGTGGGTGGTCGTTTCAGACTACTTGATGCCGGGTATGCGGGGGATTGAGTTTCTTTCAAAAGCCAGGGAAATCCGGCCAGAAACGGTCCGGATTATGATGACTGCCTACGCCGACCTTACGATTGCCATTGATGCCATCAACAAGAGCGAGGCGTACCGTTTTGTCACCAAGCCGTGGAATAACAAAGAACTGCTGGATATGGTTGATGAAGCCTTGATGCGCTATCAATTGATCCAATCCCTGGGGTGCGAGGATGAAACGCTCTACCTTTCCCTGGCCCAGGCAGTGGAGCTCAAGGACCCGTATACCAAGGGTCACTGCGACAGAGTTGCCCGCTATGCTGTTGCTCTTGCCCACTCGTCGGGGTTAAGCGAAGGTTTCATAAATGATATAAAACATGGCAGCTGGCTGCACGATTGCGGAAAAATAGGTGTTCCGGAGGTAGTCCTTAATTTTCCGGGACGTCTGTCGGAGGATGATCTTGAGAAGGTTATGCAGCACCCTCGCTGGGGGTCTGAAGTTGCCCGTCAGGCCCGTATGTCTGATACGGTAATCAATATCATTCTGTACCATCACGAGCGGTTCGACGGAAAAGGGTATCCATCCGGCCTGAAGGCTGATCAGATCCCGATAGAGGCCCGTATTGTCGCTATTGCTGACGTGTTTGATGCGCTTTATTCAGACAGACCCTACCGCAAGGCATACGATTTCAATCGAACGATCGAGATTATGCGCGAGATGACCGAAACCCATTTTGATCCGCATCTGATGGAGCTTTTTCAGCCGATCGCCGAGGAGGTACGCACCAATGTCTGACGAGCAGCTTCGTATAACAGTCCTTCTGGTGGATGATGAAGAGAATATACTGAGGGCCATTCAGCGACTGCTGATGGACGAAGATTTCGATATTGAAACCGCAACATCGGGCGGCGCTGCTCTGGAAAAGTTACAGACCCTTGATAACGTGGGGCTGATCGTCTCCGATCAGCGTATGCCGGGAATGAACGGTTCAGAGTTTTTAGGACGCTCCCGTGAAATTTTCCCAAACGCCCAGCGCATCCTTTTGACTGGATATTCGGATATCAATGCAACGATTGAGGCCATCAATAAAGGTGGTGCCGGGCGGTATCTCTCGAAACCCTGGGATGACGATGAACTGGTTTGTGCTATCAGGGATGCTGTTGAACTGTACCGTCTCGGTGTCGATACACGGCGTTTAAACGAGATTGTCAATCAGCAGAAAGAGGAACTGTCAGAATGGAACAACAGCCTCAAAAAGCGCCTGCTGCAGACAACAGCTACTATCCGTGAACAGAGCCAGACTATACGGCGCATGGATGAAAAATCGCCTTCTGATGTACTGAGCCGTACATTTGACAATTTTTTTGAAGTAATGGGGGATCGTAATGCCGTGCATGCCCGTACCGTGAGCATTCTGGTCACGGATGTCGCCCGGAAAATGAATCTTGATGCTGAAACAGTTACTGCGTTCAGGCTTGCAGCACTCCTGCATGATGCCGGAAAGTTCGGGAGTCTCTCACAGACACTGCAGAAGCATTCGGAAGATATGTCCGGAAGTGAAATCAGTGACTACCGTCAGCACCCGACTCGAGGAGAAGCAATGTTTTCCAAGGTCGAAGAGCTGGCTGAAATTCTTCCTCTTATTCGTTGCCACCATGAAGCGTTTGACGGGAGCGGATTCCCCGATGGGTTACAGGGCGAGGCGATCCCTCTCGGGGCGCGGCTGATTGCAATTGCTGATCATATCGAAAAATCTGCACACTCTGTCGAACACAATCGTGCTGACTATGCCCTCATGAATATACGCTTTCGGGCCGGAACGTTATTTGACCCGCAACTGATTACTAAATTTCAGGCCATCACAAAAGTTGTTTATTACGAAGGAAAGAAAGTCGGTGAAATTGCCGAGGTGGAAGTTGGACCTGCGGAACTGATAGCCGGCATGACTCTCTCTCGTGACGTGGAAAGCGGCAGCGGCGTGTTGCTTATGCAGAGCGGCAGCATTCTGGATTCGGCCGGAATTGCGCTCATCCGCAGTCATTATCGCAAAAGTCCGCCGGCACATGGTATTTTTGTACATGTTATGGAAGATTAAAGTCATCAGCAGTTGCATTACATGCAGCGCAGTTAGTAGCTATACTTGATAACAGGGGGTGTTTTATGGGTTTGGTGTGGGATGAATCTTTTGTGCTTGGAATAGAGGAAATTGACCAGCAGCATCGCTCGATTGTGGAGCATTTCACCAATTTTTCAGAAGCGGTTCAAGATGGCAGCGCCAAGGAGGTTCTGGCCGAAATGGCAACTTTTCTGGTCGAATATGCCGCACTGCATTTTGCGACTGAAGATCGTTATATGCAACGTTACAACTATCCAAGAATTGAGGAACAGCACAGTGAACACGACGATTTCACCCGAGATGCAGAAAATCTGGTGAAAAAGATTCAGGAAGAGGGAGCTTCGCGTGAGCTTTCAATCGCCCTGACCGGGAAAATGGTGCGCTGGGTCATCCAGCATGTACGCAACCATGATCGTGATATGGTTAATTTCGTCAAAGAACGTATGGCAGATGAACCGCAGGATACGGTGTAGCGAAATGGTCTGATGCAGGATGTGAACAGGAAATGATTCTTCAGTCAATCGTTTCGCTCAATCCCCCGATAATCCGCAGAAAATTGCGCGTCAGGGCGGGGTGTAGATCCGTACCCATCATATCCTGCATCATTCCGGCGATGACATTAAGCGGCATCGGTTCACGATAGGAACGCCGGGTTCGCAGTGCATCAAAAAAATCAGATATCATCGTCATGTGGCTGCAGAGATTTTGCTGCCAGTCAGATGCAACCTTTGGATAGCCGCTGAGGTTGAATTTCATATGATGTTCATACGCGGTAATGACTGCCAGGCGGGGCACACCGGCTGTTTCAAGCAGATGACGAGCTCCTTTTGTCGGATGCAGTTTCATGATTTCATATTCGTCGGCGCTCAGTTTGTCTTTTTTTGTCAGAATTTCTTCCGGGATAAAGAGTTTGCCGATGTCGTGCAGCATGGCCGCCACGCCGATATCGTTTAATAACGGCCCTTCAATGCCGAGTGCCATGGCCTGAGCCAGATTAAGAACACACACGTTTGTTGAATGGGTAAATGTATATTCATCAGTATCTCGAAGTGCAGCCATCGCAAGCAGCGGTTTTCCCTCCTGCCGAAAAACATCAATAAAGCCTGTTACAACATCAAATACGCCGTTTATTTTAAGGGTATGCTTGTCTTTAACGGCCTCATATATCTCCATGAATCGCGCCAGCTCTTCACGCGGCATCTCTGGCAATGTGATCCTTGGCTTATGTATGCCGCTGCTGCCTGTCTCTAACGATGCTCCTGATGTGCAGAGATCCACGGTGCCAAGACGGATGTGCTCGGAAGATGTCATCGTCTGAGCGGCTTCATCTCGTTGTTTGGCAAGCCCGCTGATTAAGGCAACAACTTCTGATTGTACTATTCCTGAGTGCAGCTTGAGGGTACCGACTCCCCGGGATTTTAAAATCTGCGTAAAGCGATTGAGAAACAGGCCGAGTTCCTGAGGATGGCCATCAATGATCAGTTCGTTTTCCACAATCAGCAGGGTGATTTCGGGCCGGGACTCGAGCATTACGCAGATACTGGTAAACGCCTGGGCAGAAAGGTGCGCTACCTGAGGATGCCCCATGCCGTACAATGCGGCGTTGGCGGTTGCGGATAACAGATGACGTATGAAGTCATGTATATGAGGGCTTTCGCTGCTCATGCGGGTTTTCCTGAAATTGTTCTCAGTGTTTCAGCTGCCAGACGGGCAATTTCACCTGAGTTGTTCGCAATATGTTCCAATACGGGCCGCGAAACATTTGGCGGGTATTTTGGCAGAGACCGAATAATATCGGCTTTCAATTTTGTCAGTTGTCGCGAATGAAGCAGGCTGCGGCTACTAAGGATTTTTGCGAGTTCCGGTAAAATTTCTGCCCGGCCGATTTCTCCAAGGGCGTGAACTATGGCATTTTTTCTTTCACAATCAATCTGAGAAAATCCGCCCTGTGACAGCATAGTGATCAGTCTGGCAGCAATGACTGGTGCCGTGCACCGTTCAGCCAG
The DNA here is from genome assembly GCA_043743795.1 of Geobacteraceae bacterium. Taxonomy (GTDB): domain Bacteria; phylum Desulfobacterota; class Desulfuromonadia; order Geobacterales; family Pseudopelobacteraceae; genus JACRCG01. Next base: position 5,607 of record JAYTVV010000030.1, on the reverse strand, counting down.
TTGGATGGCACACATTTGCAGTTCCTGGTCCAGGCTATCCAGATCGTCCAATACCTGTCGTTCAGCATGTGGGTCATGAAAGTGCACCAGCGTTTTGAGTGCTTCATGTCTGAGACGTGGGTCTTCGCTGCGCAACAACGGCTGAATTAATGGTATTACGGAGTGGTCATTCTGGGCAGAAAGAATAATCAGAAGATTCCGCAGAAAATACCAGCGTGTGTCATAGAGGCGGTTGATGATCGGCACTCTGGTTACGGACCCCATTTCAATCAGGCAATCCATATAAAATCGCCGCAGCGACATATTCTTTTCTTCTGATAAACGGTCCAGTATTGCCTCAATAAACGGATCGCCTATTTTATGTATGAGTGAACGAATATCATTATAGCGTGGTTTACCCCAAATGGTGAGACCGTCCAGGATTTCTTCCAGAAATTCGCGCCGTCCGTATTCATCTCTCAGACGGTATTGAATTTCCACCGGGAATGTACCGTCATTCAAGTTGTCAATAATTTTGTGCAGCTGGCTGTAATTGCCGGTCTGAAGAAAAAAAACAAACATATCACTCAGGTTTTGCAGCAGCATGTCCCGCTCTTCCAGCGTTTCAACTCCGTCACGAATTGAATTCATTAAAATTTGCCCGATAGTGCTTTCAATTGAGCGGTTTTCAAGTGTTGACAGTAATTCTGTAACCTCCTCCATATTAAGGCGGGGTATCTGGTCGGCTGCAATAATTAAATTAAGTTTTTTCTGGTAATCATCGGGCACAAATTCTTCCGAAGCATGCTCACGTAAAATGGTTCGCATTTTATATGCAAGCTCGGCGTTCTCTGAGACCTCTTCGATTTCTGCTTGGGGGGAGCCGGAGTTTTGACCAAGACGCTGCAGCAGTCCGAATACAGTCGAAGAGACGTTGAGCCGCTTGAGATTTATATCTTCAAGTGTTTCAAGTATCGCAGTGTCGGAAAGTTTGGTGAGAACTTGTTCTGCAACGGTATGCTGGTCGTGGCTTTTGTTACCGAAGGAGCTGTTAAGGAATTGCCTGCGCAGTTCGGGGTTGAGATTACTGATAAGTATGGCCAGCTTTTGGTAGGTTTGGTCGGACTGCGTCTCGGGGGATGAACCGATATCAACAGGTGAAAAAAAATCGGCAATAGCGGAGCGAAGTTCTGATTCCGTGATGCTGCCGCTGGTAAATTGCTGATTAAGGGCCTCGCAAGAATCTCCGGATCAAGATACGTAACAGAGCCGATTCCTGACGGTAATGTGCCATGTGTAAGTTCTCTCGCAAACTTGTCCCACAATCCATCACCTGAATCAATAGTACGGCTGGCAGTAACCGCATTTTCATCTGTTGACTGAAAAAGATCGTAGCGGATTGGCAGGATTGACAAAGACACCATTCCGGCTTCTGCCCAGACCTGTTCAATACCACCCCGTTGATGGATCTGTTCCCGTTTGAGCCCCAGTATAAGCGCAAAATTATTCAGCTCATCAGCAGTAAGCCCGGGGTGAAGCAGAAGTGCGCCGATGCCGCGTTCGAAAAGGGCCCGTGAAAAATCCCGATAAACGAGATTCGATTTTTCGAGAATAATTCCATCAATCATCAGGGCATCACTGGTGACACCAAGAATAAGTTCCGTATGTTTATTCAGCAAGCTCTCGTAGACCTGGAGCACTTTTGCGATAGACGCAGCAATGAACGGGTGCCCTTTGGGGTAGGCACGGCAGTTTCGTCGGGCAATATTCAGCTCAATGATCAGGGTCGCAAGTGACTTGGTGTCAACCTGGATAGCCGGTATGTCATTTGATCGAGTAATCACGGTATGTTATACTAACATTAAATAAAAATATGGCTACAAAAAACAGGACGAATGAAACATACAATGATGCGGCACATCGTTCCTGGGCGATGTGGATTCTTCGCACTTGACCAATCATGCTATTTGCGCTAGCTTCCTTTAAAATCGGTGCTTGAAGGTCGTATTTATGCGCGTTATTGCGGGAACTTGTCGTGGCAAAAAGTTGTTCGCGCCAACAGGTGTAACAACAAGACCAACCTCTGATCGTGTGAAAGAGTCTCTTTTCAGTGTCCTTACGAGTCGCATTGATTTTGCAGATATTCGTGTGCTTGATATATGTGGCGGCACGGGTAGTCTTGGTATTGAAGCATTCAGTCGTGGGGCCGGGTCATGTTGTTTTATTGAAAAAGACCCCTCGGTTAAGCTGATACTTGAAAAAAACCTGTCCGTTACCGGATATCAGAGCCGGTCGACAGTTTTGCCAATGGATGCAGTAGCGGCATTACATCTTGTTGCCGGTCGTGGTCAAAGTTTTGACCTTGTTTTTTTTGATCCGCCATATGATTCAGAATTATTGTATCAGCGTGTTCTTGACGCACTTGACATGCCATATCTTTTAACTCCTGATTCTATTGTGGTTGCTGAGTGTTCAGTCCGCAACGGGTTAGCTGAATCGTATGGTCGTCTCAGGCGCTTTGATCGGCGCGTGTATGGAGAAACCTCGCTTGAGTTGTTTTCACTGGAGAAAAAATGAAAAAAATTGCTGTGTATCCAGGCTCCTTCGACCCGATTACGTATGGACACCTTGACATAATCAAGCGGGGTCTGACGATATTCGATGAAATAATTGTAGCCGTTGCCAAAAATTCGCAAAAAAACTCACTGTTTACAACCGATGAACGGGTGAGGTTGATTCAGGACGTCGTAAAAGAAGAGGGGCGGGTCACTGTTGACACTTTCAGCGGACTTTTGATTGATTACGTATCTTCTCGCGGGGCTCATGTCATCATTCGTGGCCTTCGGGCGATATCTGATTTTGAGTATGAATTTCAGATAGCTCAAATGAACAGCAGTATTGGCCGGGAGATTGAAACGCTTTTTATGATGACATCCCTGCAGTATGGCTATCTTTCTTCTTCAATCGTTAAAGAGGTCTGTTCGCTAAACGGTACCATTGATAAATTTGTTCCGCCGGAAGTAAAAACGGCATTACGGCAGAAATATGGTTTATCGTAGTTAATACCTGTTCGCCGGGCATTGCAAATGTGCCCCATTTTTTAGTTTATGAGGTGCTCTAATGATTACTCAAGAAATGTTGATTGCTGATATCATCACACAACACCCTGAAACATTGCCGGTTTTTAAGCAATATAACCTTGAATGTTATGAATGTCAGATTGCCGATATCGAAACATTGGGGCATGGAGCGGGCGTTCACAAGGTAAACATTGATCAATTGTTGACTTCCTTGAACTCCGTAGTACGCAGCTGAACAATTTTCCTGATGTACTTCCGGGGTCATAACGTATGAGTGGTATGGAGGAGTATTCACGCTATTTTCCGGTTGGAATTAAGGTCGGGGTTGGTATTCCTCTCCCCAATGCTGACGTTTTCAAGGATTGGGCGATCATCCATGAAATCGATGAAGATCTGGTTTCGCTGCAGCTTTCTCGCGACGTTCTCCCGCATGATGTGTCGCTGCACTATGGACAGATTCTTGAGTTACGTGGCGGCAGCACGGAAAAGGGCTATTGTTGCAGGGCGATCATCGTTTCTGAGGGTGACGCGCGGGAGTTGTTGTTACGGCTGATTGGCGAGATCGTATCTGATGAATTGCGCGAATTTTACCGGATCGATGCCTTTCTTCCGATCAAATATTTCGTTAGCCATGAACAAAATATTGAACGGCTCCGCACGCAGTGGGAAGAACGCCGGGCGCGCAGGCGCCAACATGAGATTGAGCGGAAGGATCAGCGCTGGAGTGATGGCGTATTGCCTGCGGGTGCCGAACTGCCCCGAGAACGACTCCATGATTCGCCTGAGACGGACTACAATGATTCGTCTGCGGTCACAGAGGAGTCCGATGTGTCATGGAGCGCAATAATCCCTCTGGCTGCCAATATTAGTGGTGGCGGGTTGCGTATTATTACACATCAGGGGTTTGTGGATGGCGAATACGCACTACTTGAAATATTTCTGCCGTCTCCACAGCGGGTGATAGACGCTATCGGTCGTGTTGTATTTGCTAATCGCAACTATGCAGCAGGGAGTGATAAAGAATACTACAATACCGGTGTGCAGTTTGTGTATCTGGACGAACGTGACCGGGATGCAATTGTTACATATATCTCTACAATTCAGCTCAAACGAATCAGGCAGTTGCGTGAAAGATATCTGTACCGCGGGGCGCTTGAAAATAATGAGCAGTCAGATCTTTCAGGAAATTATAGCACTAAAAAAACTGTCACGCTGATACTCTCGGTTCTGTTTTTTGTGGCATTAGTTGTGCTGATTGGTAACTATTTTTGGTATTATGCTCACGAACATCCGAAGGGAGAAATTCAGCGTACGTTTGAAGATGGCATCAGAAAGTATAAAGAACAACAAAAGTAGATTTATCCTGCCCTGAGTACTCTTGTCGTAAATAATCTTGTGCTGATAAAAACCTCCGGAAGAAAGGCCCTACATGAAAATTGCTATAGTTGGCTCCGGTGCTCTTGGGTTGTACTATGGAGCACTACTTCAGAGAGGTGGGCATGAGGTCCATTTTCTTTTACGCAGCGATTATGATGAGATTATGAAGAACGGCTTGACCGTTCACTCCATCAATGGTGATTTTTGCCTGCCGTCAGTCCTGGGACATTTGAGTCCTGATACAATCGGGGCGGTGGATCTTGTTGTCGTTGGACTTAAAACATTTGCAAATAACTACCTGTATAACCTCATAAAACCCTTAATAGCAGCCGATACTCATATTTTGACACTACAAAATGGTCTCGGGAATGAAGAGTTTTTGGCAGAACTGTTTGGTTCTGAACGGATTCTGGGCGGAGTCGCCTTTCTCTGCTCAAATCGCGGGAAACCGGGACATGTTCACCATCTGGCAGCTGGTAGAATCATCATTGGTGAATATCAGGGGTGCAGCAGCATCCGGCTGGAACAGTTAGTGTCCTCTTTTACTTCTGCAGGAATTGAGTGCAAATTCACTGACGATCTCAAAAAAGTACGGTGGGAGAAACTTGTCTGGAATATTCCGTTCAATGGCTTGTGTGCCCTTTTGCAACAGCCGGTTAATCAACTCTTGAACTCGTCAGAGTGCAGAAAGCTCGTGCGGGATTTGATGATTGAAGTCATCTTTGCAGCGAATAGCCAGCATCTAAGTCAAGTCATTTCTGAAAAATATGCCGATATTATGCTTGAATTTACGGACGGCATGGGTGTTTACAAGCCGTCCATGCAAATTGACCGCGAGCAGGGGAGGGAGCTGGAAATACAGGCCATATTTCGCGTCCCGCTTGAATGCGGCAGATTGCTGGGGGTGGCTATGCCACGTACTGAAATGCTCGCAGTGCTTCTGGAACAGTTGTGACAGCCAAGGGCGTTCTCTGAAATTCAAGTCAAACTTTCTGCCAATACGGCCGCTGCACATAAAAAATTGTACTCGTATATTTATAAAAGCCGCTTCGAATATCGAGGCGGCTTTTTCTTGTGTGCGCCCGGCAGGGCGCGTGGGGCGTAAGCCCCATCGAATCAGCCGTGGTAGCTGATTTGTGACTTGGAGGTGCAAGTCCTCTACGGACCCTGA
>JAYTVV010000029.1:0-5098 GCA_043743795.1 Geobacteraceae bacterium | reverse complement strand
CGGGTGTGTTATGGATTGTAATCCTGATACATCTGAAATCGTCTCTGGTTTTTACTAAAGCATTAGCCGTGCCAATATTGTCTTATGTAGTTATTACGGTGTGTTGTATTGTTTTGCGTGGAGGAGAAGTGTCTGAAAAAGGTACCACCGTGGTGGGTGGTGCGCCAGCATCGCAGGCAGATGCTGAAAAAATAATCAGCCAGGCAGGATGCGGAATGCTGAGGCCTTAATAGCAGCGTAAAGAGTGACACCGGGAGCAATTCCCAGCTCGCTGACCGCATCCTGAACAACTTCCGAGATCAGTGCGTTGCCCGCGCAATCCAGTTCTACGCCGATTTTCCTCCCTGAATTAAACAGCGAGCGAACGGTGCACTGCAGGAGGTTACGGGCGCTGATGGCTTCCGGATGCTGCTTGAAGAGGATTATATCCTTGGATGAAAGCTCAGCAGTGGATTCGTTGCGCTCAGATTCTGCCGAAAGGAGCAGCCGTGTTGCTCCCCAGGGATATGCGTGCAGGCTTCCATCATCATGTGCACGGCCCAGTTTCAGGAGATTAATATAACCGACGTGGCTGCTCCCCATGCGGTTACGTGCCAACTGCTCGCTGCTGACCTGCTCGATCATGGCGCCGTTCGCAAAAGAGAGTACCGTATCGGTCATGAGCCGCATCTCAAGCAACGAATGGGAGATGAAGAGATAGGGGATGTTAAACTGCTGGCTGACGCTATTCAGGTACGGAATTATCTGAAAGCGGAGCGAGTCATCAAGCGCAGAAAGCGGTTCATCCATCAGCAGCAGTCGGGGATTGGCCAGAATGGCGCGTCCCAGGGCGACGCGCTGCTGTTCACCGCCGGACAGGCTGGTGACACCGCCGTCAAGCAGAGCGTCAAGCTTCAGCACACTGACCAGCGTATCAAAGTCGATGGTTCGATGCTTGGCAGGACAACGCTTATACCCGTAGAGAAGGTTGTTTCTGACACTCAGGTGCGGAAACAGACTGTGCTGCTGAAACACCATGGCGATGCGCCGCTGTTCGGGACGCAGGCTAATCCTTTTTGAGCTGCTGAACAGGCATTCGCCATCCAGGATAATTTCGCCGCTGTCCGGCTTGACCAGCCCCGCCAACATGCTCACCAACGTCGATTTACCGCTCCCCGACACACCAAAAATGCCGACCCGGTCACCGGATACCGTGAAGTCCGCTGCCAGGGAAAACGCGCCGAAATCTTTATGAACCGTCATGGCAAGCTGCACGTCAGAGCCTCCGCATCATGTTCTTGGTAGCAGGTCGCCAGAGGTAGAGCGTCAAAAGCACCAGAAACGAAAAGACCAGCAGCACCGCTGCCATACGGTGAGCCTGACCATACTCCAGCGCCTCCACATGGTCGTAAATCTGCACCGAGGCAACGCGCGACACTCCGGGAATGTTACCGCCGATCATCAGCACCACGCCGAACTCTCCCACCGTGTGGGCAAACGTCATAATAGAGGCGGTCAAAAAACCGGGACGCGCCAGCGGCACAATGACCGAAAAAAATGCATCCAGCGGCGAAGCTCCCAGTGTAGCGGCAACTTCCAGCGGCCGGTCGCCGATGGCTTCAAAGGAATTCTGGAGCGGCTGCACCATAAACGGCAGCGAATAGAAGACCGACGCCAGTACTAATCCCCAGAAGGTAAACGGCAGCGGTTCAATGCCCAGAGCGCGAGTCAACTGCCCCACCGGCCCTTTTGGCCCCATGGCCAGCAGCAAATAAAAACCGAGCACCGACGGCGGTAGTACCAACGGCAGCGCCACCACCGCGCCAAGCACCCCCTTCAGACGCGATCCGGTGCGGGCAAGCCACCAGGCAATCGGGGTGCCCACCACCAGCAGGATGGCAGTTACAGCGGAAGCCAGCTTAAGGGTGAGCCGGATGGCCTGGATATCGCTCTCGTTCAACAACATCGCTAGAGCCCCTCACCCGGCAACACAAAACCATATTTCGTCATGATCGCCCGGACAGGCTTGGCGGCCACGTAATCAGCAAATTTCCTGGCCAGCACATTGCCGGACGCGCGTTTGGTGATAACGAACCCCTGCTCCAGCGGAGTATGCAGTTTATCGGGGATGAGATAGTAGCCTCCTTTTTTGGACAGCTCGGGATTAAGAGCCAGCGAAAGTGCGATCACTCCCACCTGTGCGTTGCCGGTCTGCACAAACTGGGCGGCATGGGCGATATTCTCGCCGAACACCAGTTTTGACTGTACTTTATCCCACAGCCCGGCTGCCTGCAGCGCCTCTTCGGCTCGCTTGCCGTAGGGGGCATGCTTGGGGTTGGCAATGGCAATGCGGGTTATTTTAGGGTCGGCCAAACTGGCCAGCGTCATTTTGGCAGCATCCATACTATTACTCCAGAGCACGATCCGTCCCACGGCATACGGTTTGACCACGGAAGCGGCCAGACCGCTTTTTGCCAGTTCCCGTGGATAGGCGATGTCGGCGGAAAAGAAAATATCATAGGGAGCGCCCTGCTGAATCTGGGTGTTAAACTTGCCGGAAGATCCGTAAATCACTTCAACATCACTGCCCGGCTGACTCTTCTTGAAGCCGGTAACAATCTCGTCCATGGCGAACTTCAGATCAGCCGCCGCCGCAATGGTTATTTTTTCAGCATGAGCCGAGGTGGCGACCAGCACGGAACATGCGACAAACAGAACGCGTAAGAATTTCATAACCCCCTCCTCAATTCACGCCGATAATAACACTGGAGGCCTTGAACAGAGCACAGGCATGACCGCCGACCTTCAGTTCAAGCCGCTCGGAACTGCCGTGCGTAATAACGGCACTGATTGTGTTCCCGCCACCGACTTCAACATCAATCTCAGTATTGACCGGTCCTTCAACAATCTTTGCAATCGTGCCGCAGAAGATGTTGCGGGCGCTGACTTTTGCATCATGCAGGTCGGTACCGATAATGACCGAGCTGGCCTTAATGATGGCGTATGCCTCTGAGCCGACTGTCAGCCCCAGGTTATCGATGGCGCCATTGGTGATAACTGCAGTTAAAGGTACGCCACCCTTCAAAGACAAAGTTACTTCCGCATTGACCGCGCCTTTGGTTATGACGGAGACGCTGCCGGAAAATGTATTGCGTGCGCTGACTTTCATGGAAATCCTCCTAAAAAATTGGTACAGACTTTCGGTATCACCGAGCCTGCTTTCCAGGTTATCCAGGAATTTACGATGCTCTTCCTGAATGGTTTTGAATTGTTCAACGACCTTCTTACCCTCGGTGGTAAGACTGGTGCCGCCGCCACCTTTGCCACCGGTCAGACGATCGACCAGAGGCTTTTCCGCCAGGTTATTGATCATATTGATCGTATCCCAGGCGGTTTTGTAGCTGATACCGACCTCTTTGGCGGCCTTGGTAATAGATCCGAGTTCGTCGATTTTTTCCAGCAGATGGATGCGGTCACCTCCCAGAAACTTGTTCTCGGCCCGGTTAAGCCAAAGGTTGCCAGTGAGACCGACGCTGTTTTTACGGCATTTCATAGACGGACGCTCCGTTGCACAGGTTTTATCGTTACCATTCGTGGCACGTTATGGTTTTTATTACATAACGCATGCCAAAGTCCATAAATAAAATATTTTATAAAAACAGTATGTTCATACGCGGTATTCAAACATTTGAGTAACGTGTGCCGTAACATTCAGCAGAAACCGGAGTGTTGCACTTGAAATAATCAGGCACCTGCGTCAGGCGTTTCATGGAGCAATGCTGCAATTAGAACTGCATCTGAACCTGTAATCTCAGTTGCTGATCGTCCGTCGGATGACTGCCGCTTGTCGATGATTGGCCTGGTGAATGTGGCCTTCCGGTTTCAGCGCACATACTTCGTCCGGTAACATCGGATGGTCAGACAGCATATTCTTCGAACTCGCATCTATTATTTTTACTAGACTGTGCTATTGAAACTAAATATACTCCTTCCATGACTACCTATGAACGTCCCTTTGTTTCACAACTGGAAAAACGACTTAGCTCAGTGCAACCCCTGATTCAGGTTCTTATTGGCCCCCGACAGGTTGGTAAGACGACCGGCATGCGGCAGTTGCTTGCCCGCAGTTCTTACAGCAACCATTATGCAAACGCAGATGACCTGCTCGTGACTAATCGTACCTGGCTACTGGAGCAATGGCAGAAAGCACAGCTGATGGGTGAGGGAACGCTTCTTGTCATTGATGAAATCCAAAAAATTCCCAACTGGTCAGAAACCCTCAAATCATTGTGGGATAAGAATCCCCGCACATTGCGAGTAGTAGTGCTTGGTTCAAGCTCCCTACAGATCCAGACTGGATTAACGGAAAGTCTTGCCGGTCGTTTTGAAATGACACGTATTTACCATTGGACGTACACGGAGTTAAAAGAGGCATTTGGCTACGATCTGGAGCGCTTTTTGATGTACGGGGGATACCCTGGTTCAGTGCCATATGAGGATGAGTATGATCGTTGGTACGCTTACCTGAAGGATTCAATAGTAGAAGCTGTAATTGGTAAAGATATACTTCTGAATCGCAAGGTAGGCAATCCTGCTCTCTTCCGCCAGGCATTTGAAATCCTCTGCCGCTATCCGGCTCAGGAAATCAGCTACACAAAACTGCTTGGTCAGCTACAGGACAAGGGTAATACTGACCTCATCAAGTATTATATTGAGTTGTACGCCGGAGCTTTTTTAATTCATCCGCTGGAAAAATATTCAGCGAAGGGATGGCTGACTAGATCATCCAGTCCCAAAATTCTGATATCATGCCCTGCGCTCTATACCATGACCGAAGGTCCGCATGTTCTGGAAGATCCTGACAGGAGAGGGCGGGTATTTGAATTAGTCGTGGGAGCCCAATTATTACAGCAAGCAGGAGAGCTGTTTTACTGGCGGGAAAAAAATGCTGAGGTTGACTTTGTTTATCGCTATCAAGGAAAGCTCTACGCAATAGAGGTTAAATCAGGTCGGAAGAAGTCTGCAAAAGGTCTGGAAGCGTTTATTAAACATTTTCCCCATGCCCATCCAGTGATTCTTACTCTGGATAATTTCCCACTGTTCTCTGAGAATCCGAATA
>JAYTVV010000028.1:0-23723 GCA_043743795.1 Geobacteraceae bacterium | reverse complement strand
GCAGAGCACGGTTTAACTCAAATGGCATCAGATAAAACAAGCATGAAAAGCCTCTCGAATTGGCCATGGATTAATGCCATCTTGAAGGCTTAATGGAATTACTACATTCATTATGATAGATCCGCACTATAACGATCTTGATACGTTTTGTACATTTACCATAGGTAACGGTATGTGTCGGGCATCACTGGACATCTATGCCAATGAATATCAACTTAAATTCCTGATTGAAAGTCTTGAAGCTGAATCAATTGATACGGAAACTCAGAAAATTGATTTCGACTGGTACAGTATGGCCGTTCATTATGTGCAAAATTGTTGAATAGCAACATCAATACCAGGGTAGATACTTCAACTGATCTGGCTGATTATTTTCCAGAGGTCGAAGTTGCTACTATAGAGGCGGAACTGGAGGATTAGTCCAGATGGTTCTCATCAGTGGAAGAGTTTAATCCAGACTTTCTGTGAGATAAATTTAGCCAAAAGGGAAAAATATAATGCTCGTGTTCACCCAATGCTTAAAATGCAAACACTTTAATGGAGATTGGACATGCTCGGCATTCCCTAAAGGAATACCTAAAGACATATCAACTAACAGAATTGATCATAACCACCCCCATCCAAACGACAATGGGATTCAATACGAACCTATAGAATGGGAGATATCACACCTCCACAACATCACGGTAAATGGTGGGCAAGGAGAAAGAGAGTACACCATGACCAACATTATCCTCGAAAATCTTACCCGCATCGAATCTGACCACAACGTCCGTATCCTCTACGCCGTGGAGTCCGGTAGCCGGGCGTGGGGCTTTGCCTCCCGGAACAGCGATTTCGATGTCCGTTTTATCTATATCCATCCCCCGGAATGGTATCTCTCCATCCGGGAAAAGCGCGATGTGATCGAGATACCGATAAATGATGATCTCGATATCAGCGGCTGGGATCTGCGCAAGGCTCTGGGGCTGCTGCGCAAGACAAATCCACCATTGCTGGAATGGCTTGGATCGCCAATCGTCTATCTGGAACGGTACGGTATGGCAGAAAAGATGCGGGAGTTCGTGGCAGACAATTTTTCTCAAGCGCTGCATGCTTCATTATCTGCACATGGCAAAGGGCAATTTCCGCGAATACCTCAAGGCTGACGTTGTGCGGATCAAAAAATACTTCTACGTATTGCGCCCGGTCCTGGCCTGTCTCTGGATAGAACGGCACAACACTATGCCGCCGACTGAATTCGATCGTCTCTATCAGGATGCTGATTTGTCGCCTTCTCTGAACAAAGAGATTGACCAACTCCTGCAGCGCAAAATGGCCGGGCAGGAAATGGATCTGGAACCCCGTATTGAGATCATCAACTCATTTCTGGAGGAACTGCTCGATCATTTCTCGGCCATTGCCAATGACCTGGAGTCATCGGATTCAGATTTTGAGCGACTTGATAGCCTTTTCAGGGAAATGCTGAAAAAAGTTTGGAGCACAAAAGACAACTCACCTTGAATTTCGTTTTGAGTGCAGCGGCTGGAGAAAGACTCCTGACCAGTGCATAGAGCTGGATGACATTTGGCTGGAGTTCGCGAAAATATGACCTCCAGCCAAATGATTTGATATTACTCAGCCAGCAGCAACGCCGCCTTTACCGGCGTATTCCCGAGTTTGCCAAACATGAAACCGGCGTTTGCCACACAATCATTGGCACTGTAGTTGGTGCAGACATAAAGCGTTTCGTCGCCGATCACAAAAGAGTCACTATTGAGGTTTGATGGTGGCCTGGTAGTGCTGATCAATTTTGTTGCCCGTCCGGTTCTGTCTGCTATGGGGAGTTGCTGCAATAGCCCCTGATTCTCTGACATGCAGTATTTGCATGCTTCCATAAGAATCTGCGTCCAGCTTCGGACATCAACGACCTGGCCATTCGGCATACGAAACTTGGCAGGTTTTTTCTTTTTCGCATCCCATGAGCCATCAAGCAACAGCCACGGTGCTTGAGATATTTCCAGCACAGGCTCAACGGCCACTGGTGTGCCGCCGCCGCTTGCGATACTCAAGATTATGCGTTCCATCTCCAACAGCTTTTTCTCCAGGCTATTGTATTTTTGCTGCAACACATCCTCAACCTTTTGCGATTCCGGTGCAAACAAGGCAGCGTCCAGGGTTTCGACGAAATAGGCGGCAGCCTTTGTCAACTCGGATTCTTCAAGTTGTCCGAGATCTATTCTTTTGGCGGGTTCCTGGTTTGATGGGCTGAGGTTTGTATAATGCAACCATTTCAGGCCATCGGTAATAAACAGGTTGTCGATGCCCAGCGTGTATGCATAGCCAACCAACTGGACAAAATGATTTTCAAGAGGTTCCCCCAACTTTTTAGCTTCAATGATGATTGGCCTCTCGGCATTGAGGTGGTAATCAAGAAATCCCGATTTTCCCGGTGATGTAATCGGTTTTTCGACTTCCACCATTGCGGGATTGGCAACCTCCCAGCCAAGCGCTCGCAAGACCGGATCAATAAGCACAGCTCGTGTTACAGCCTCGTTTCGCTGGAGTTGTTCGCGGTAGCTGGCGGCAGATGATTTGACCAGCTTCAATACTTCGGATAGTGCTGATAATGGGCTTTGCATTTGCCTCCCTCTAACTCACCACATCAAAAATCAAATCCAGTCCGGCGTTGGTATCCACCATCAGCACTTTACGCCGGGTTTCATCATCATTCAGGTCAAGCCGCTTGATTTTGCCACCATCTACCCGTATAAGCTCGATCCTGCCAAATGCGCTGTAATGCTTTTGGGCATACTTGGCAAGACCTCGCGCCTTGGTGTAGCTGTCAGCCAGGCTTGATGAATGGGGCTCCAGAATATCCACCAGAGAGTTATCACCATCTTTCCGCACTACCAAAAAATCGGGGTACATGGGGCTTGTAGTCCCCTGGAAATCATACGGCATGGAAAGCGCCCACTGCTTGCGGTCATAGTTCCGCAGCCAGCCTAAAACCTCACCCCTGGCAATCTCGGCCTGAATAACCGACGTTTCCCATGTATTCAGCTTTGCCCAATACTCCCCTTGGTCGTCAAGATACAGGTGTTTGTCAAACCGGCTGTAACCACTACCGTCCTTCTTATCCACGCCCACCATGATTTCAGCCGGTGGCAGCATTTCCAGGGTTTCCGGGGTTTTGGCAATCTCTTTCACCTTGTTGTACTTCTCACGCTCGGATGAAGTCAGGTTTTTGATTGCCGCCTTGTATTTGGTGAACAGGCTTTCAATGCGCCTGCCGCACTCATTTTCCAACGTCTCCCATGCCTGCTGATTTTGCAGGATAAATACCAGCTCCAGCTTTGGCCGTGTCGGGTCGTCCTCTTCATAGTGAGCCTGCCAGTAGTCAACATTCAGCCCTTCACCCAATTTCTGGCCAGCACGGTTAAATAGATCGTCAATGTTATGATCGTCACGCCGAACAGTTATGAAGCTGCCGCCAAGATCGCGCCATGTGCCTTGTTCGATGGTAATGGCGTTCACCTTGATTTCCGTACACTCTGCAACTTTCTTGTCAAAGTCGGGATCATACTGGCGCAACCGCTCTTTTTCTGCGTCCAGCGTTTCAATAACAAGCTTCTTTGAATCATCCCATGCCTCAAGGTCAATCTCGTGCAGCATGGTCAAAAGCCGGGAAAGCTTCATTAGACGCCGGGTGTTTGATGCCTTGCGTATCTTGTCCACCTTGTAAACCGGCAGGCCGGAAAGCTCATCAATGGCATTCTTGCGGGCCTGATCCTGCCTGAACGTAACGAGCTTTACCCCCTCCTCAACATCAATCGGCGGCACATAATCAGGATCGCTTTTCAGTCGGGTTACAACCTGGTTTACCCCTTCCTTATCATAGTGTGGCAAATACAACGAAACCGTATTCAGCAGCTCCCGCCCTTCAATGCGTCGGGCAAGGGGGGTGCGGATCATTCGCCCAATAAGCTGGGCAATCAGGGTGTGATCCTGTGCCCGGCGGAATGACATCATCACTTCTGCACGGGGGCAGTCCCAGCCGGTTGTCAGCGCCATCTTAAAGAAAATGATCTTGATGCCGGTTTCTTCCTGTATCCGCGACGCCTCAATCTTGCGGATTTTATGATGCCCAATGGTAATGGCCTGATCTTCCTGAAAGCTGTGTGCAAGCTCTTCATCGCTGATCGGGCCTAGTTCCTGTTCCAGCGTCTTTAATACCTGCTCAAGATCGGTTTTGGTAAGCCTGTTTTCGCCGCCATCTTCAACCTGTATCACCATTGCCGGGTGAACCGGCTGCTTGTCCTTCTGCTCTTCAGTATAGACGTTCCAAGCGTCCCGAATTTCTTTCCATCGTCTGGCCGCCGTTGCCAGCAAGGTCATATCGCTGGGGTCGCTGGCATCGGGATAGAACAGGATTATCCGCTCTTTCAGCAGACCGGATGCGCGTACATCTTCTGTAGGAATCTCGCATTTCCGGGGCGTCCTGTTCGTTTCCGATTCCAGCATTTTAACAAACCGTTGCGGAGTAGCCGACATTCCCAAGATCAAGTCAATCGGCGGAATCTCGCCGGATCCTTTCACAAATTTTTGCAGGATGCTTTCTTGAGTATTGGCTTCATTCCTGGTTTGACGCATCCCCCTGTGTGCTTCATCAACAATCAGGTAGAATTTCCCCCGGAGAGTTCTGGAAGTATTTGCGATAGTTTCCCAGATGGTGTACTGCCGCATATCTCCCCTGCTGGTCAGCAGCTTATCCTTGCCCAGCTTCTGGATATTCAGGAAAAAGACTTTGCCACCTTCAAATGTTTCCCGGTCAAAATTGGAATCAATAATAATAAGGTCATGGGGGCGGAACCGGCTACAGGTATCGGCAATCTTTTTACGGGATTGTTCATTCAGTTCCGGTTGGTCAGAAAGCCACAGAAACACGGCGCTAGGCTCAGCTTCAAACTGGTCGGAACCTTCCAGAATCTCCTCCATCAAGGCGGTAGTGATTACCGTCTTGCCCGAACCAGTAGGGGATGAAAGAATAACCGCCTGCGGATCACCATCTTCAAGATCTCGTTTGGCTTGCTTCAGCCGTTTGATAAGCGTATCAACTGCATTATTCTGAAAATCCATCAGTTCCAGTTTCATAGCCTAATCCTTGCCATAGTTGATCTTGAAGTTTTGCAAATAATCCCGGTAAAGCTGAACAACATGGGGACCTTCTATCTCTTCCCGCAGATTGTGATAAGTACTACTGGAATTAGTCACAATGAAAACATGAGTCAGATCATCCCGCCCTTTAATGTGACGGTGAAACTCCTTGAACCGCTTTTCCTGAATCAGCACGGCAAAGGGGCAATCCGCAGTAATCAGCCAGGGTGCGTGAAGATCAGGTGCATCCGGCAGCGGGCAACGTGCTCCGGCCATCATCCAAAGTACCGGCAGGATCGCCGCGAATTGTCGCCCCATCTGCACTTCGGTAGGATCAAGGAAATCCAGCTTGAAATATTCCAGATTAGCCGGAAAACCGTCGGACATCGGAAATTCTTCGGTGAATTTGTAGTCCCCATTGATCAGCTCGCCATCCGGCGTCATGCCGGTTATCGCCGCCTCCAACCGTGGCTTTGTGATGTAGCGACAAATGCCCCACTTTTCCCACTCAGGATCACCAGGATGCAGCCCCTGCTCACGCAGTGCCGTTTGCTCGTCTGAGCTGACTTCGTTGTTGGTGACGCTGATGCACTGGCGCTTGCCGCTATCCTGCTTGTTGAGCCGCATCACCGCGTGAGCGGTTGTACCGGAACCGGAGAAAAAATCCAAAATGAGGGCTTCATGCTTTTCCTTCACGAAGAATTGGAGTGCATCTTCGACCGCATAAAGAGATTTTGGGAAGGGGAATCGTCGGTCGCCGAGCATCACCCGAAGTGTTTGTGTGCCGTATTGCCCTGCATCATGGCTTGGTATCTGCCATTGAGTTGTAGCCCTGGTTACTTTTCCTTCTGCGCTCTCAACAATTTTTGACCCATCAGCTCTTTCACCAGTAACAACCCAAGTTCCATCGGAAATTTTCTTGATGGAAGATTCACTGATGTATGTGAAGATATAGGGCTGTTGCTCATGTCCCGCCGTAACACGCACCAGGCCCTTATCAAGAAGCCGCTGAAGGCTAGGAGCGGTCAACCCCCAGTTCATGTGCAACCCATCTTCTCGAATTGGAAAGACAGCTACCGCACCCTCTACGATAGCGGCTTTTAGATGGTCATCTTCTGGACGCAGCGCCTTACCAAGTCGAACAATCCGTGAAGTTTTTATATTTACATAAATTGGATAAAACTGACTTGTGCCACCCTTCTTTGTCCCGCGTTTTGATGTGACATCTGTCCGGCGCAAATACCACCAACGAACTTCTTTTTGAACGCCGTCTCCGTGCGGATGAGTGACTTTTGCAGAGCCAAGAGTAACGAAGAAAATGTATTCATCTGTCCGAGAAAAAATATCATCACGCTTGGCTCCCGATGGGTTGATAACACTGCTGACCATCTGAACGGTTGCCTCTGGAAATACCTGCTCCAGCAGCAGCCCCAGCCGTAAATACTCCTTCTCATCAATGGTGACAATCAGCACCGAATCCGCAGGATTTAGCAAGCGTCGTGCAAGCAGCAGGCGTTTATTCATCATTGACAGCCACTTACTATGTCGCCAGGTGTCGTTGCCGTCCACGTAATTGTTGTTGTATTTCCAGTCGCGGGCACCGGAATTGTACGGGGGATCAATGTAGATGCAGTCCACCTTGCCGGAATAGCAATATTCCAGAAGTTGCAGGGCGTGGTAATTATCGGCTTCAATCAGGATATGGTGAGGCTGAGATGTGTCGCCGTTTCTTACACGGTCAAACGACCGCAAAGCGGGATAAATAGGCTCTCCGAAGCGCCGGACAACCGTCAATTCATCAGCCGGAATATTCTCTCGGATGCCATCGCTCTTCTCTACCTCGGCCATGCCTTCATGCACCCGCACAACCTTGAATGTCTCCGTAAACGTCCGGCCACGGCGGGCAACTAGACTGCGGGCCTTGACCTTGGCGCTGAAAACCGGCACCAGTTCCGGCAAGTGCTCTTCAAACACCAGCCCGAACCGTTTTTCCGTTTTGAGCTTCTTAACCTCATCAAACAATGTAGCGCGTAATACCGGATCTGCAATCTTGCCTATTTCATCTTCAATACGGGCCATGAGTCCTTCTTATGCATAAACAAACCTGTTGGTTTCAAAACGTGACACAATAGCACTTGTGAAGGGTTTTGTGCTAACAGAAAAGCACATATAATTCCTAAATGAATGTAAAAATAACAACAATAGAGCTTAGGCGGCTTGTCGGAGATCGGATAAGGTTTCTCAGGAAATCAAAGGGATGGAGCCAGGAGGAGTTAGGCGAATATGCTGCCTTGAGCTACAAATTTATCGGGGAAATTGAGCGCGGAACTGTAAATCCAAGTCTTGATACGTTAATGGGAATATCCAATGCGCTGAATGTTGAAATTACCTGTTTATTTTCTGGTGACCAATTGTTGGTTTTGAGAGAAAACGACATTATCAGTATTAGGTCTGCTCTGGCGAATCTCAATGATATTTTTGAAAATCCGAGGCCAATCTGAAACACATATCCACAGAGATTTCTGCTTTCGGGAAAACATTCAGGAAAGCGCCCTCAAGATTGCCACGAACGCCACCATGAAGAACGAATAGTGTCCACTCGGCATGACAATGAAATGCCCCATCTGGATCATCCAAATGGGGCATTTCTCTATAGCGTCGGAAAACTATTTCTTCAGCAAATTTTTGAGTCTTTTTTACTGCGTAAGAAAACTCCCTGACAAATCAAATAATTGGTTAATATTCTGTATATTTATTGGATGTTCTGTAAAAATTGAAAAGTTCGTTTTGATTCATTTAATTCGTTTTTTTCGGTAGTTTTTTTTACCTGAATTTTACTCCCACTTGTTGGGCATGATGCCTATTCACTTCTTTCTTATTGATTCTTCCACCTGATTTTTCCAACAAATCAGGAGACACCCCAAAAATGGAAACGAATAGCCCCATAATTGGGGGTTGTAGGCTCCATGGCTACCTGAACGTTTCCATTTTTGGGTTTGTAGCGCCCTGTTTTTGCGATTATTACGTTTCCATTTTTAGGGACAATTCTATATATGCCATCACCTATGCACGTTTTACCGGATGCCGGCTGTGCGTCTTTGTTATTGAAACTGTCGCCAGTCTACAGTCACGAAGTCAGGCCGCCCATATTTCTCATATCGCTCTGATCTACGAAAACGACTGTTCGTCTTGCAGTGGCCGTGCAGCCCACCTTTTTGAGCAGGGTCAATAAAACCTTTTTCAACCAGCTCGCAGACGATCCGAAAAAATGTCCCCTTGCTGAATCCCAGCTTGGCAGCGTCCATGTAACTGAACTCGATCTCGTTGATGTTCTCCTCTTTCGCCAGTGCGCCACGTTGCCCGTCATACTTGCGCCGGCTGAAACGGTAGAGAAAATATGGCAGGCATTTTCCCGACGACATGGGTAGATCGATGAATGCCTTGGAACCAATTATTCTCCATGGAACAATGACGAAGTTCTGTTCTTTGTTGTCCCTTTTGTGTCGTGCCATACCTCACCCCCTATTGCGAGGGATTGGCATTCTCGGCCTGGATCCGTCGCGCCATTCTGAAAGCCAATCTCTTCGCATCAAGGTAGGTCTGGATTCTTGCATCACGCTGGAATTCGATCAGAGTTTCAGCCTCATCTACACCGCCGAATTCAAAGAGGACCGTCCGTTTGTGTTGATCCCAGAAGGCAACCGGTATTTTTGCCGTTTTGCTTATTAACCAGGCGCAGAAGTCTATGTCGTATGTCGATGTCGTATCCATGTTGTTTCCCCCTATGCGGCTTTCTGGCAAAATTCATGGATTGAGCTTTCTTCCCATGCCGATGTCCGCTCACCGAGTTTCGTCGGAGCTGGGAATCTGCCTTCTTTGATCCATTGGTAAATGGTGGATTTGCTCACCGGGACGATCTCTTGCACCTGTTTGATTCGTAGATATTTCACGCTGTGACCTCCGAGATTGTTTTGTATGTTTGCTGGTCCCGGCGTGACAGAAATAGAAAAAGGCTGCCAAGCCAGGAGGGGCGATGTGCCCATACAACTCTTGATGAGTTGTTCTCCTTGCTCGACAGCCTTTCCCGGTCGCCCATAGGCGGTAGAATGCTGGTCAGCGTGTATGTTACGATCCGGTGGCAACCTTTTGGAAAGCCTGGTCGGAAAGGTTAGTGGTGATTCAATGGCAAGACTGAAGTCAAGCCGTTGTCATATACCAGAGACCGCAATCGGAAACTCTGCATGGATACCCGAGTACAAGAACCTTGTTGCCAACAATCACATTGTTTTTAACGGGAATCTCAATACTCAATTTTGCATCAACACCAGGCTCGACTATGCTCGCAAAGTCCTTGGAAAAAACTGCATTACGAAGTGACTTGAGTTCATCCAGAAGAGCACGACGATCATCATTAAGCAGACTCTTCGCGTTGCCCCGTAGCAACGGTTGACCGCTGCTACTCCAGGACAAAACGAGCCGTCCGTCCCGCACTTCACATAGTTGCAGCAGTTTGGCAATATGCCCTGTATGGAGTTTTGCCAGATGGAAACGGTGATCATCTGAGGCATTTTCAAAAGCTTTTCTTGCGATGTCAGGTATCATGTTCATTACTCTATCAGACGGTAATAGCCCGAATCAAACTCTTTGCCACTTCGTTGTAAAAAAAATTATGCCGCCTGCTGACGGAACGGAATTACCTTACCCCCTTGGGTCAAACTGTCCAGGAAGTTCGACCATTCCTGCATCATTTCGCGCCGCTCTTGCAGGTATTCCGCCCGGTTGTAGCAGGCTCTTACCTTGTTCCGGTCGGCATGTGCCAGTTGTCTTTCAATGACGTCAGGCCGGTATCCCATTTCATTTAGAAGAGTTGATGCAGTGCCACGGAAACCGTGAGCAGAGAATTTCCCTGAGTATCCCATTCGTTCGATGCAGCGGTTCAGGGTGGTGGCGGTCATGCAATCAATAGGTCGCCGGTAATTCGGAAATAACCATTTTTGCCCCCCGGTCAATGTTTGAAGCTCTTTCAAAAACTCTACCGCTTGCACTGATAGTGGGACCACATGCTCTTCCCTCATCTTCATCCGATGTGCAGGTATCCGCCATTCCGCATTGTCAAGATCGAACTCCTCCCATGTTGCAGCCCGCAACTCGACAGTCCGAACGAACGTCATCATAATCAGCCGCAAGGCAATGTAGGTGGTTCTATATCCACCATAACTGTCCAGGGCTTTGAGAAATGCGGGTATGTCTTTCTGCGATAGTGGCTTGTTGTGCTGAATATTAGGACGCTGGATCGTTCCTTTGAGCACCGCCGTTGGATCGTTATCAGCCTTTCTTCTGCCTATGGCATATCGGAATGTTGCTGAGCACCATTGTCGCGCCAGAAGCGCAACAGTATTTGCCCCGCGCTTTTCGATTCGCTCCAGAACCGACAGCATGTGTGCCGATGTAATGGAACGAATGGGTAAATTCCCTAAAAGCGGGAATACATCCGCATTCATGACATTTTCAACTTGCTTGGTATAGTAGGCTGTCCATCCCTTCTTTATCTTCGTTGAATCAATCCATTCTGTTGCAATGGTCTTAAAGGTGTTTTCATTCTCAGTAATTTGACCGGACACTTGCAGCTTGCGGTTGTGAGCGGGATGAATCCCCTGCTTGACCAGCTTCTTTGCGGCATCACGTTCTGTGCGAGCATCGGCAAGCCCGATTCCAGGATATTTACCGATGGCGTAGACATTTTCCTTGCCGCCGATCCTGTAACGGTATCGCCATAATTTGCTGCCGGAAGGTTTTACTTCGAGGTAGAGGCCGTTAGCATCGGCAATCTTGATAGGCTTTTCAGTGGGCTTGGTATTGCGGATTTTAGCATCGGTGAGTGACATAGCGGGTATCCTCACGAGTGGATTTGATACCCGCAACAATACCCGCTATTTTGTAGGATGTCAACGACTCTAGTCTGTCTTTATCGGTCTAATGAAAGTGTAAGTTGTTGTAGTTAAATGTATTGTTATATTGTATTGGTTTGTGCTGGACTGCTATGCTGATTATCGATCATCAGGAGCATATCAGGCCAAACCTTTCTCGGCAATTTCTACTGCTTTCATAACGGCCATTCCTTTGTTGACAGTCTCCTGCCACTCTGCTGCCGGATCAGAGTCGGCCACAATGCCGGCACCTGCCTGCAGATGAACCATTCCATCCTTTATTACCAGAGTGCGAATGGTGATGCAAAGGTCCATATTTCCGGAAAAAGAAAAATAGCCGACCGCTCCGCCATAGATCTCTCTCTGTACCGGTTCGAGCTCGTCTATAATCTGCATGGCACGGACTTTTGGTGCTCCTGACAAGGTGCCGGCAGGAAATGTAGCCCGAACCAGATCAAAAGCATCTCTGTCAGGTGATAGTTGCCCCTGAACGTTTGAAACAATGTGCATAACATGGGAGTAACGCTCGACCAGCATGAGTTCTGATACACTGACGGATCCAGTCGTGCAAACCCGCCCCAGGTCATTTCTGCCGAGATCGACCAGCATAACGTGCTCGGCGCACTCTTTAGGATCAGCAAGCAGTTCCTCGGCCAGCCTGTCATCGTCTTTAGTCGTTACACCACGGGGACGCGTCCCTGCAATGGGGCGCAATTCTACTCGATCTCCCTCTTTGCGGACCATTACTTCAGGGGAGGCGCCAGCAATTACGGTATCGTCCAGTCGAAGAAAGAACATATAAGGTGAGGGGTTGAGAGTTCTTAGTACCCGGTAGATATCCAGTGGGTCGGCAGTAAGTTCTCCGCTGAACCGCTGAGAAAGTACGACTTGGATGATATCACCTGATCGCACATATTCTTTGGCTTTCTCGACGGAATCCTCAAAGGAGGCTTGAGTCATGTTAGAGACAAAATTGACCGGTTTTCCGGGAGTTGAAATGCTATGAAGTGGTAGTGGAGTCCGCAGTTGTTCAATGATATCTCGTATCTTTTCGGTCGCACGGGTATATGCTTCCGGAGGAGATACACCTTCAGTAATGTGAGCATTTGAAACAACTTTAATTTTCTGTCGCATTGTGTCGAAAATAACGATGGTATCGGTTATAAGAAAGTACGAATCGTATGCATCAAGCAGCGCCGGTTTTTCTGTCGTCAATGACTCGAAATGTCTAATCATATCATAGCCAAGATAGCCGACAGCACCGCCAAAAAAACGAGGCAACCCCTCTACCTCTACCGGGATAAACTGCGCCAGAAGCTCCTTTACGCAAACAAGTGGATCGGATGTCTCCTGCTGAACGGTGATTCCGTCTGAAATAGTTTCAACAAGATTACCCTTGGAACGGATAATGACAGATGGTGCCGAACCAAGAAAACTGTAGCGCCCCCATTTTTCCCCTCCTTCTATACTTTCAAGGAGATAAGAAAAACGCCCGTCATCAAGTTTTCTGAAAGCTGAGACAGGCGTATCCAGATCAGCCATGATTTCCTGATAGACCGGGATCAGATTGCCTTTTTCAGCAAGAGCATAAAACATGTCGCGTGGTGGGAAAAACATTGCATACCTCTCAATGGAAAATCAGGGAAAAAGCTAACACAGGCTCTACGGAGAGTCAAGTTCAGCAGGATATAGTCCCGAATTCGGAAAATAATATTTTTTCAACGTGCTATATGATATGTAAGGGCGTATTGAACTGACTCATTATCGTAACGTGAAAGGTCCCCGAATATGCAACCGAGCAAAATACTTCTTGAAAGCGATACCAATGAGCTTGAAATTGTTGAGTTCAGAATCGACGAGATGGACTGGCACGGCAATGTACTTCCCTGCTACTACGGTGTCAATGTTGCTAAGGTTCGCGAAATAATCCGCTTGCCGCAAATGTCGCGGGTTGTAAATGCCAAGCCTGGTGTTGAAGGAATGATAAAGCTGCGTGACAAAGTCATCACAATCATTAATCTTGCAACGGTACTCAATAAATCGGTTGGTGACCTTGTGGCAGACCGTGTTGTTGTACTGGAATTCAACAATCTCATGGTTGGTGTGCTGGTTCACTCGGTTTCGCGGATTTATCGCATTTCCTGGAAAAACGTAGAGGCTCCGGCTTCTTCAGTTCACAGTGATGAAGTGACTGGTCTCGTCAAGATGGACGACAGAATTATTCTGGTGCTTGATTTCGAGAAAATTGTTGCGGAGCTTTGTTCGGAAAGCGCTCTCAAACCACTGGATTCCACCATGATGCAGCGTGCAGAGTCTAATCCCGGACGTACTCAGAAAACAGTTCTGGTTGCTGACGATTCTGTTTTTATTCGAAAAACGCTCTGCAGCAGTCTTCGTTCGGCAGGATATACTGTTATTGAAGCAGAGAACGGTGCCGAGGCGTGGAAGATTATGCAGCAAACTATACAGAAAGCTGCTGCTGAGAGTAATCTGTTTCGCGATCATATCAGCATGCTGATTACTGATGTTGAAATGCCTCAGATGGATGGTCTGCACCTTACTTCGCTCGTACGCAGGGAAGATTCACTGAAAGATCTCCCCGTTGCAATTTTTTCTTCTCTGGCTTCAGAGGATAACAAACGTAAATGGATCAGCCTTGGTGCAAACTATATTCTGACCAAGCCTGATTTGCCGAAGTTGGTCGATGTTGTTGATGAACTGACAGCATAATTCGCGCTTGACAACCGGTAGAACTCTATGATTAAGTGCCAACCCATGAACACTAACCGCTTCTTTATTGCTTTCAGCTTTTACTTTTGGTTCGGCTTTTATTTCAGGCCGTCTGCCCGGGTGTAGGTGTAAGCAAAGAAGCTATCACACAAAACCACAAACCGGGGCAGACGAAAGTCTCCCCGGTTTTTTGCTGTCTGTTTACTCAGTTCAGCCAGAGCCGGAGGGGAACTTCCGGCTCTGGCTGTTTGTGGGAAAGGATCTGAGAATGATTATCGTAATGAAGGCTGGAGCAGAACAGAAAGACAAGGATGAAGTCCTGAGGCGTATCAAGGAGTTGGGGTACACATCTCATGTAATTCATGGTACGACGCGAGATGTGATCGGGGCAATCGGTGATGAACGTGGCAGGGCGGCGCTGCAGGCGTTGGAGTCTTTACATGGTGTTGAAAATGTTGTGCCGATATTGCAGCCGTACAAACTAGCTTCATTAGAGGTCAAAAAGGAGTCGAGCGTGGTACGGATCAGTGACGATGTGGTCATCGGCGGTTCGCAGATTATCATGATGGCAGGACCGTGCTCGGTAGAAAGCGAGGAGCAGATTATTGAGTCAGCAATTGCCGTTAAAAATTCCGGCGCTCATATTCTGCGTGGAGGAGCATTTAAGCCGCGTACGTCACCGTATTCATTCCAGGGACTTGAAGAAGAAGGACTTAAGCTGCTGGCCAAAGCGCGTGATTTGACCGGGCTTCCGTTTGTGACAGAAGTTATCAACCCAGAAACTGCTGATATGGTGGCAGATTATGCCGATATTTTGCAGATTGGCGCCCGTAATTCTCAAAACTTTGCCCTGCTTAAAAAAGTTGGGCAGCTTGGGAGGCCGGTGCTGCTGAAAAGGGGCATGGCTATGACAATACAGGAACTCCTGATGAGCGCCGAATATATCATGAGTGAGGGTAACCAGTCTGTAATTCTCTGCGAACGGGGTATTCGTACCTTTGAGACGGCCACACGCAACACCCTTGATTTGTCAGCGATTCCAGTCCTTAAGGGAAAAACTCACCTGCCGATTGTTATTGACCCATCCCATGGCACCGGTAATCATCATTATGTAGCCCCCATGTGCTATGCAGCTGTGGCAGCGGGGGCTGACGGACTGATTGTGGAGGTACACCCGGATCCGGAACATGCGTCATCTGACGGTGCACAATCACTGAAACCGGCTAAATTCGACGTCATGATGAAAAAGTTGCGGCTGTTTGCGGAGGCTGATGGACGGACGCTTTAACGGATCTGATGCGAATGCGAAACAAAATGAGACACAGAGGTGATGCGAACCTTGCAAGCCTCTGTGTCTCATTTGGTCTCTTGCGATTGAACGAACCTACTCGGCATGGTCAGGATAGAGCTTCTCTATCTGGCGAAACGTGTCAATGCATTCCAGAAAAACTTCGACCAGCTCTGGATCGAACTGTTTTCCCGCTTCCCCGCGAATATTTTCCACGACTTCGTTTTCATCCCAAGCCTCTTTGTAACAGCGCCGACAGGAAAGAGCGTCATAAACGTCTGCCAGTGCGACAACTCTCCCGAAAAAAGGGATGTCTTCCCCACATTTTCCCATGGCTGCGCCGTCCTCTTTTTCAAAGCCGGGCAGCGTTTTCTGGGTCAACGGATCGATATGGCCGGGGTAACCGTTGCCGTCCCATCGTTCATGGTGGCTGAGGGCTACGATGGCTGCTGATTCGTCAAAGTCAGAATAAATATCTGAAAACAGATTAGCCCCGAAAAGAGTATGCATTTTCATAACCTGAAATTCTTCTGGGGTAAAACGTCCTGGCTTTTTCAGGATATTGTCGGAAATGGCAACCTTACCCACATCGTGCAGCATGGCTGACATGCGCAGTACGTCACGATTTCGATCGATTTCTGATTGTATAATTCCCTTTTTAAAAGCCCAGGCTTCGTACAAGGCAACTGAGTACGCGGCAACACGGTTTACATGAGGACCAGTTTCTTTGGGATCGCGTAATTCTGCCATTTTGTTCATGCGCAGAATAATTTCACGAGTCATCTTGGCACGTTCGATGGCATTTGCAGCATTGTGAGCGAAGTACAAAATAATTTCTTCGTCATCGTGAGCAAAAGGAATGGTGTCTCCCTGGCTATCCACGGCATTGATCAGTTGAAGGATCCCGATAACATCGCCACGAAAGTTTTGCAGCGGGATCGTTAACATTGAGCAGGTGCGGTATCCGGTTTGATCATCATACGAGCGGTTAAAGGAAAACGGATAATAGGTGCTGACTTCATAAACATCTGCAATGTTTAAAATTGAACCGTTAGAAGCAACATAGCCAGCTATTGACGTATTGCTGATCGGGACGCTGAAGGTAGAGTAGGGGAGCTTTTTACCGTGAGGAAGCTGGCGCTGGAGAGTGTCATTCTGGGCATAGCGAAAGATAAGTCTCTCGCCTTCGCGAACATAGATTGATCCGGCATCGCAGTTTGTAAAACCACGTGCCTCATGCAGAATCTTTTCAAGCAAAAGATCGATATCTTTGATCTGCGAAATTTCAAATCCAAGATCAATGATCTTACGAAGTTTTTCTTCCTGGTTTGCCATGTGATTCTCCCTTGAACGAAGCTGGGTATGCATACTACATTATTCGTAATCGATTATCAAACAGCAGGATAGTGAGAGGAACTGTATTGTTTTTGAAGTTGCGCGCGGATGGCATTTACTTTACGATGCTCTCATTTTTTACAGGGGGAACAATGAATCTCAGGCCTTGGTTTTCTATCGTCGTCACTATGATTGTTTTACTTGCAGGTATCGGATCGGCGAATGCGGCGGAAACGGAGTCTCCCCTTGAAAAAAGCATGTCAGACATCCTTGATACCTGGCGTGAGGGGCGGTATGAACAGCTTTTCGAGCAGTTGGCGCATCGCGGAAAGACCTCTCGTGAGATATTTGTAAAAAAAATGCGAGAATCAACAACACGTCCCGCATGCTGCTGGCAAAAAATGGAACATTTCAAGGTGTTGAACGAAAAGCGAACGGAAGCCACCGTTTACGTTACAATCGGCCTGGAGGGTACCCCTAATACCGCCGAATCAACAACCCGCGAGTTTAAATTGACACACCAGGAAGGTGTCTGGAAGATGCAGTTGGCGGACGTTTTTTCGATTGCAGGGGTAAGTGGTAAAAAAGGAACCGCTATGAAGCGTCACTCAAAGAGAGTTTCTCCGTACCATAACTGACGCATCCGTTGGACGCACAAGTAATTCTACATTCGGGGAACAACGATGAATGACTCAACCGAACGAAGCGATTTGGCGGGATATGCCTGTACCAGCAAGGCTTCACGTGGTCGTAAGCATAGTGAAGAGCACCGGGATAACCGTCCGGCTTTTGAGCGGGATCGGGATCGCATTATTCATTGTGCTGCGTTCAGGCGGCTTGAGTATAAGACGCAGGTATTTGTTAATCATGAAGGGGATTATTATCGCACCCGTCTGACACACTCACTTGAAGTTGCACAAATCGGCAGGGCTATTGCCCGCAAGCTTCGTTTAAACGAGGAATTGACGGAAGCTCTGGCACTTTCCCATGATTTGGGACATACCCCCTTCGGGCATACCGGAGAAGACGTCTTGAATCGATTGATGCACGGTTTTGGTGGCTTCGAACATAATATGCAGTCGTTTCGTGTTGTGGACGAACTGGAAGAACGGTATCCCGGATTTAACGGATTGAATCTGACCTGGGAAGTACGTGAGGGAATAATTAAGCACTCGACTCCGTACGACTCGGGTAGCGAAATAATGGCGGAGTTTTTACCGGGAACCGTGCCCTCACTTGAAGGGCAGATCATTAATTATGCCGACGAAATAGCATATAATAATCATGATATTGATGACGGTCTGAAATCGGGCTATATAACATTAGATATGCTGGAACAGGTTGATCTGTGGCGCGAAGTTTGTTCCGGTGTGCGCCAGAAATATCCGGGAATAGATGATAAGCGTCTTATTTATCAGACTATCAGTGCTTTGATCGGCTTGCTGATCAACGATATTTGCACCACCACCTCAGCCAATCTTGTGAAATTTGGCATAGCGTCACTCGATGATCTGCGCAGTGTGAACCGGGCAGCGGTATACTTTAATGAAGATATCACCGTTCGTAATATGGCGCTCAAACGCTTCCTGTTTCAGAATTTGTATCGCCACTACAAGGTGGAGAAAATGCGGGTAAAAGCGGAAATTTTTATCACCCGCTTATTTGAAACATATATTCGTTACCCGAACCTGCTGCCGCCAAAATATCAGTTCCGCCTGGAGCGTTTCGGACTCCAGCGAGTTGTCTGTGATTATATCGCCGGTATGACTGACCGGTTTGCGCTGGATGAATACAAGCGGTTGTTCGAACCGCACGAAAGAGTGTAGCAATGAATGATGAACAACCTGAACAATATGACTTTTTTGCCTTTCTCTCCCGTATGCGCTACATCAGTCGCTGGGGGTTGATGCGTAATACGGTTCCGGAAAATATCCAGGAACACAGTCTGGATGTTGCCGTTATAGCCCATGCGTTGGTAATGATCCGCAATACCTATTTTTGTGGCCGCCTCGACCCTTCCCGTGCAGCGATGTATGGAATCTTCCACGATGCCAGTGAAATTTTTACCGGGGATATGCCGACGCCGGTCAAACACTTTAACCATGATTTCAAACAGTCATTCCACCAACTGGAGGATACGGCCCGTAGAAAGCTTCTGGCAATGCTGCCGCCTGAGTTAGCTACAGAATATGAGCCGTTGTTCTTTTTTGACGATCAGGAAGAATATGTCCGCGTAGTGAAGGCAGCTGATAAGATCGCAGCACTGGCGAAGTGTATTGAGGAGAGTAAGAGCGGTAACCGCGAGTTTCGCCGTGCTGAAACGGAACATTATGAACAGTTGTCTGCCAGCACATTGCCTGAAGTGATTTACTTTTTGGAGAAACTGCTGCCGGGATACCGGTTATCGTTGGATGAGTTGAAGTTGGGGTGATTCGCATTTCAGATTTTTTGAATAAATCCCAAAGTTGGATTTTGTCTTGCCAGCAGCTGCAGTATGTTGAGTAAATCTTTTATTCGTTAGTAAAACAAACGGGCCCCTGATGAAAGTCAGGGGCCCGTGTTATTGTCAAAGGGTAGGCGATTTATGCTACCAAATAGTTTTCCACATGTTCTGGTGTCAAATCATTGATGACGGAAGGTGACGTTGATATACAAACGGGTCCTCAGGTGGTTGCAACAATTGATGGCCCTCCAGCTTCGAGTAAAGCAGCATGTTGGGGACGCCCTTCACATTTCCATATTCACATAATGACCACGTCATGATATAAACATCGACATGCCACGACAAGCCAGAATAGACGCGCCCTGCGCCCTTCATCACATCATCGCCAGAGGAATAGAGCGGAGTAAGATATTCCGCGAACCAGCCGACTATGAAGACTTTCTCCGTAGACTCGGCCAGCTTCTTTTGCAGACTGAAACGAAATGCTATGCCTGGGCGCTCATCCCCAATCACTTTCACCTGTTGTTGAAGACCGGCAACGTTCCGATTGCCACGATCATGCGCCGGTTATTGAGCGGTTACGCTACCGGTTTCAACCGCCGTCATAAGCGTAGCGGCCATCTGTTCCAGAACCGGTATAAATCGATTTTGTGCCAAGAAGATGCGTATTTGAAAGAACTGGTGCGTTACATCCACCTGAACCCGCTACGGGCAAGGGTTGTCAGTGATATTGATTCTCTGGCGGATTATCCCTATAGTGGCCATGGCGTCATCCTTGGCGCACGCAACCTTGAGTGGCAAGCAACTGACGAGGTGTTGGCCCTGTTTGGCGGCAAATTACCCCTGTCCAGACAAAACTATCAAGAGTATATAGCAATCGGCGAAAAGCTCGGCAAACAACCCGGTTTAACCGGCGGAGGACTTATCCGCAGTTCTGGTGGTTGGGCAGGAGTCCAGGAGTTGCGCACTGCTGGAAACTTTCAAAAAAGTGATGAGCGGATACTTGGAGACGGTGAATTTGTCGAAAGTGTGCTGGCAGAAGCCGACGAACAATTAAACCGACACTACGCTTACAAAGCCAAAGGGGTCGGCCTGGAACAGTTGATTCAAAGGATAGCCCAGTACACCGGCATTGAGCCGGGACAACTCTCTGGTGCGTCGAAATTGCGCCGGGTGGTTCGTGCCCGCAACCTGTGCTGTTACTGTGCGACAACAGAACTGGGAGTATCGATGACTGTAGTGGCGAAACGCTTGCAGATAGCCCTTTCGACTGTCAGCATGGCGGCGCAGAAGGGGAGGCTCATAGTGCAAGAAGAAGGCTTGAAAATCGAAGAATTGCTAAATGTGTAAATGTGAAGGGCGTTATTGTTTCTATTGTTTAACGAGGAGGAGTTGCATGACTTTAGTTTTGAAATCAAAATGGCTCTTGATAGCGGTCGGTTTTTGCTGTTTTTCTCTTTTGGTGGCTGCACCGCAATTTTGTTCGGCAAAAACGTTGGCCAAGGTTGCGCTGAGCGGTGAAGGCACGAGCACCGGCCTGCCCGATCTGTTCTCAGGCACCATGAGCTATTCAATACCAATTGAAGTCCCGGCGGGCAGAAAGGGAATGGACCCAGGGCTGGCCTTGAACTATCGAAGCGGCAGCGGTAACGGCGTGCTTGGGGTCGGCTGGGAACTGGAACTTGGCTCAATTCAACGCGCCACAACCGGTGGGATAGTTGATTTTAGTGGGGATAGCTATCTGTTAACCAAAACAGGTTCGGCATCCAGTCTGTTTTCTGTGGGGACGAACAGTTACCAGACAAAGATAGAAGGGGGCTTTTCAAGAATTCAACAAATTTCCACAGCCAATGGACCCTATTGGGTTGTGACTGATAAAGCCGGAATGCGTTTTTACTATGGGCAAAGTGCCGCATCCCGCCAGGATGATTCCGGAAGTATCAGCAGGATTTTCAAGTGGAATCTGGATAGAGTTGAGGACACCAATGGCAATTACATCGCAATCTACTATTACAAAGACCAGAATCAAATTTATCTGGATCGGATTGAATATACCGGGAACGCCGGTCTGGAACCGACAAATTCTGTGTATTTCTACTGGGAAAGCCGCACGGACTTAAATCCTGCTTCAACTTCCGGATTTACGGTAACCACCGGATACAGACTCTCTTCCATCGAAAGTCGAATAAGAACCTACGAATTGGCCTATAGCTACAGCTCGCTTACCAATGGCAGTTTGCTATACTCTGTCACACCATATGATTTTGTCGCAAAAACGCCCACTTGTGCAAGCACCGGTATAAATTCATCACGGAAAGGCATCTGTTGTCCGGTGGGCGCCAAATGCATGTACAAACCGGTTGTGGGGCAATCACTCCCTGCCACTACGATGAGTTATGAACAAAGGGCAACATACCCGGGCGCAGACTACTTAACTTATATTTCCAATGGCATAGGAGGCACAACTACCGTTGCCTATTTAACCCAGACCTTGACAGGTACAACCGACACTGTCTCGAATGTTTCCTCCGTATCCGTCAACGACGGCAATGGGAAAGTATCGACAACCTACTACCAGTATACCGGCGGATATTATTACGCACCTGAAAGTGATTTTAGAGGTTTCAATAAGGTCGAAGTATGGGGACCAGTCAGCGATGACGGTAAACAGGTAAGAACAGAGACCTATTTTCACCAAGGGAGTGACACGGCTGTTGACGCGAACAATCCAGCGGTCCCAACTGGATTTACAAAGGGAAGGCCGTATCGCTCAATTACGTATGCCGTCAGTGGCGTAACAACCGGTAACGAAGCGACTGTAACCCGCAGTAAAACATTAGAAACCACAACAATCTACGCTCCAAAATCCATTTCCGCACCCTTTTACACGCCGCCCATGCAAATTGACTCGTACCTTTATGATGGGGATAGCAGTTATAAACAATCAAGAACGATATTTACCTATGGTGATTATGGCAATGTAACTCAAGTAGAAATACAGGGTGACGTCAACGACTCAACTAACGACCGGACAATTGTCAGGACGTTCTCGCCAAATACCACCAGCTGGATTGCCGGACTACCGACAGCTGAGGATATCTATCAAGGGATTGGGAGTTCCGTCAAGATCGCCGGGAAGACGTTTTATTACGACGATCTTACCGCATGCGATGGTTCATCAACAAACAATCAAACCCCTGTCAAGGGTAATCTGACTCGCGTGGTAAGTTGGCTGGACGGTGGAACAAACCCTGAAGTCCGTATGGCATACGATAACTACGGAAACCCTGTCTGCCGTCGCGATGCCAAAGGCAATACGACAACTTTTGCCTATGACTCCAGCAAAACCTTTCTGGTCACAGCCACAAACCCGCTTCAGCATCAAGTTCTCACCCAGTACTACGGTGTCAACGAACTGGAAGTCGGCGGTTATGGTCTTT
This sequence comes from Geobacteraceae bacterium, assembly GCA_043743795.1. Lineage (GTDB taxonomy): Bacteria > Desulfobacterota > Desulfuromonadia > Geobacterales > Pseudopelobacteraceae > JACRCG01. The sequence continues at coordinate 1,424 of JAYTVV010000028.1, read as the reverse complement.
ACGGACAAGTCAAGAACGTCACCGATCCGAATGGGGCCGTGACAAAAAAGGAATATGATTCATTTGGGCGCCCGTCAAAAGTAACCTTGCCGGACAACACCTGGACGAACTGGACATATAACAACTTTGGAACTGCCGGTTCTCAGTATGTTCGCATGGATGCATCAGACGGGCTGTGGTCGGAGAGCTATTTTGACGGGCTGGGCCGGACATATCTGAAGAAAACAAAAGGGCCCGAGTCAAAGACGATTGCCTCCAGCACCGTCTATGATGCCAGAGGTGCAGTGCGCAAAACCTCATTCCCCTATTCTTACGGGGAAACGCCTCTCTATGTGCTAACAGACTATGATGCAATCGGGCGTGTGGTGCGAAGCGGTCAGGAGAGCCCCGCTGATTACATCCGGTCATTAACCTGTTACAACAAGGACGTAACGGTAAAGATCGATCCCAACAATCACCGTCGCCGTGAGGTGCGTGATTCATCCGGTCGTTTGATTAAAGTCCAGGAATACACTGGCGCCTTCAGTTTATGCAGCACCGAGGAAGGCACTCCCTACGCCACCACCACGTACCAATACGATGTCCTCGGCAATCTCCGTTTCGTCACCGACGCCAATGGCAACCAGACCGAAATGCGTTATGACACGCTTGGGCGCAAGCGTTATATGAACGATCCGGATATGGGAGCGTGGAGCTATACCTATGATGCCAACGGCAACCTTACAACCCAAACCGACGCCAAATGGCAGGTCATCACCTTTACCTATGATGGCCTAAACCGGCTTGCCACCAAGAAACACGGGGCTTCGCTGGTATTAGCCAACTACTACGACCAACCGACATCCAGCAACTCAATAGGTCGCCTGAGCAGTCTGTCCGATCCTTCCGGCCAGGCGGTCTACAACTACGACACCATGGGGAGAACAACATCAACCACCAAAATCATCGCCGGAACCGCATACAACCTTGGCTTCTCCTTCCTTAATGGTCGGCTGGACAACATTACCTACCCGGATAATGAAAAAGTCTACTACAGCTATGACGCAGGCTATCTCAAAGGAGTAACCGGATACATAGGCTACTCGAACTTCGATGCTCTGGGTAGACCCAAAAACGCTACGTACGGCACCGGCGGAGCCAGCTCGTTGTACTCGTATTACCCCGACACCCAAAGGCTTCACACGCTTTCGGTAGCAAGCCCGGGTCATGGGCTGCTGATTGACAACAGCTACGGCTATGACAACAAAGGCAACATTTCCAGCATCACCGACAATCTGGGCAAAGTATTGCCAACCAGCATAAGCAGCGAGACCTACACCCCGACCCGTGCCCACGCAGTCGGATCAACCGGCAGCGGACGGATATTCCAATATGACGCCAACGGCAACATAAACAATGACGGATTACGCAGCATTACGTATGAC
>JAYTVV010000027.1:0-24886 GCA_043743795.1 Geobacteraceae bacterium | reverse complement strand
GCCCAGACCACCGTTACCAAGGCCGGCATCCCACTCCTGCTCCTGCAGCTCTTCGACATCAATACCCATCTGCTTGAGTGCGGTCTGCCATTCCTCCATAACGCCCAGATTAATCAAACTGTTGCCAAGTGCGCGACCCATGAGAAATTCCATGGAGATGTAGTACACCCGCTTGGCGTCATTGATATAGTAGGATTGCTGAGTATCAAGCCAGCGCTCAACCAGCACATCGCGAACAGCGTACGCCAAAGCCTGATAAAGGTCGGCTCTGGTGGCGTTGAATTTGTCCTTAACCAGGGTGTATTGCAAATGACGAAGAAAGGAGCGCTGCAGTTCAGCTGTTGTCTGTTTTTCTGAGGTGGCAGGAGTTGCTTTACCTGGGGGCATGGTATCCATCCTTGGCACTGGAGTAACGAACGTGAGCCTCTTCACTATTTGGGATGGAAACTATATAGATTTCTAACTCTTAATGCAAGGATGGCATTCCAATTTAACATAATCTCTGCTATGGTTAAAACATGGGTGAAAAACTGATTTGTTCAAATAAAAAGGCCTACCACGATTATTTTATCGAGGAAAAATTTGAGGCTGGTCTGGTGTTGCAAGGAACTGAAGTTAAGTCGTTGCGAGCCGGCAACGTCAATCTGAATGATTCGTTCATGTTGGTGCGTGGTGGCGAAGCCTACCTGCACAATCTGAATATTTCCCCGTATGAATTTGGCAATCGCCAGAACCACCAACCGGACCGCAACAGGAAGCTGCTGCTGCACCGCCGGGAAATCGATCACCTCTACGGCAGAATCCGCGAAAAAGGTCTCTCCGTCGTCCCGTTGCGGCTTTATTTCAAAAATGGACTGGTCAAAGTAGAGATTGGCCTTGCCAAAGGAAAGAAACTGTACGATAAGCGAGAGGATTTGAAAGCGAAGGACAGTCAAAGAGAGATGTCGCAGGCACTGAAAGCGAGAAACAGGGACTAGACCGGTCTGCAATTCAAAATTAGCCATTTAGAATTCAACAGTACTTTTCAAAGGGGGGCGTAAAGGTTTCGACAGGGGATTAAAGGAATTGGAAGCGAGCCGAGGGACGCAGATGGCCCGCGTTAAAAAATCTGCGAATTATTAATTGCCAACTTAACAAATGCAACAGCAGACAACTACGCTTTTGAGGGTGCCCTCGCAGCGTAAGCGTCACCAATCCCTGTAGCACGATCGCAGGTGGTGTAAAGAGTAGATAGTTCTGGTAACTCTTCGCACATCAAAAGAAGTAAACGAGAGTGATCCTGTTTGTAGGTGTCAGTTAAACCTTCTGAGGCTTTGGAGATTTAGTTCTCTTTCGACCAGAGCGTAAGATTAGAAAATGAACTACACTCGTAGCGTCTGGTTTTGTAGGTCTTTTGGACGTGGGTTCGACTCCCACCGCCTCCACCAATTAGCAGTCCGGCACCATCCGGACACATCCAAAACCCCTTGATAAATCAGGGGGTTTTTCTTTTGCCTTGTCCTATAGTATCCGTTCCGGTATGCTGAAATCCGGTTGTTTTGGGGGTATTTTTGGTGGTACGCCACCCACACCAGACAACAGATACCCCCAAAACATAAACCAGATACCCCCATAACAGGAGGAAAGCCAATGCCTAAAAAGGTTTCAGAGCTAACCGACATCGAAGTAAAGGGCGCAAAAGCGAACGCAAAGGGTAAAGGCAAAGACTACAAGCTCATGGATGGAAACGGTCTTTATCTGCTTGTCACCTCTTCAGGGGGTAAATTATGGCGTATGAAATATCGTTTTGAAGGTAAAGAAAAACTACTGTCTTTCGGTTCGTACCCGGAGATTCCGATTCGTGGGTATTTTATGGACAAAAAAGACCCGGAAAGCTGGATAGATGGTGCAAGAGATCTACGAGACAAGGCTCGGCAAAAAATAAAAGCCAATATCGACCCCGGCGCGGTCAAAGCTGCACAGAAGGCCGCTACAGTTGCGGAAACAGAAAACGCCTTTGAAGTCGTAGCCCGTGAATGGCATACAGCGTTTTCAGTTCAAGACCCAAAAAAACCAAATAAAGAAGTTTGGACACCTGGTCATGCTGACACCATCATGGATCGGCTGACCCGTGACGTATTCCCCTGGCTGGGTAATATGCCTGTATCAGAAGTTAAGCCGGTTGACATCCTGGCAGTGTTGCGCCGTGTCGAGAGCAGAGGCGCGCTGGAGACAGCACACCGGATCCGGACTATCTGCGGTCAAGTGCTGCGCTATGCAATCGCCACCGGACGGGCTGACCGTGATGCAGCGGCAGACCTGCGGGGGGCATTGCCACCAGTGAGAGAAAAACACCATGCTGCACTGACCGACCCGAAAGAAGTTGCCGAACTGCTGCGCGCTATTGACGGATTCAAGGGCACGTTTCATGTAAAGTGTGCCCTACAGCTTGCGCCGATGCTGTTTGTCCGGCCTGGAGAGTTGCGGCAGATGGAGTGGGCAGAGCTTGACCTTGATGAGGCTCAATGGAATATTCCAGCGGAAAAAATGAAGATGAAAGTTGCACACATTGTGCCCCTGGCAAATAAGGCGGTCGCGATTCTGCGGGAGTTGCAACCATTAACCGGATCAGGTCGCTATGTTTTCCCGTGCCACCGTTCACCGCTGCGGCCTATGACAGACAATGCCGTTAATGCTGCGCTCCGTCGTATGGGGTACACATCGGATGAAATGACAGGTCATGGATTCCGGGCAATGGCTCGCACGATCCTTGATGAAGTGCTGAATGTGAGAGTTGATTACATTGAGCATCAGCTTGCACACGCCGTCAAAGACCCGAACGGCAGAGCATACAACCGCACGGCACATCTTGCCGAACGTAAGAAAATGATGGAGCTTTGGGCCGGATATTTAGATGGATTGAAACAGGGCGCAAAAGTCTTACCGTTCAAGTCAAAAGCTGCATAGTAACCGCTTTCCCAGGTATAGCGCGACGGCGCGAAAAGCCGGAACCCTTCCCGGCCTGACCTGGGATAATTTGAAGGGATCACCGTTATTGAAGGGAGCGGCATTATGCAGCTATTACCGGATTATCTGATTCATTATGACCTAAGTGACCGTTGGAAAATTATGTATGGAGCTTGTTCACCCGAGATTGTCAGAGCGCTTTTTGATGAGGGAAAGCTGGCAGGAAAAAAGCAGGTTATTACCATGCTTCGTAATGGGGTAAAGTCAAACGAAACAGTAATTGTCTTTTTGAGAGAGGATATTTTGCGCTTTGAGGCGGAAAAACAGCGAACACAAGAGACAGCACCCCCGGCTATTGAAACCACCCCACCATCGAAAACGCCACCACCACAGAAACCACCAACACAACGCAATAATGCACTGCGTAAAATCCTGCTGGAGATCGTCAACCAGTATCAGGCTGATAAAAGCAGGTTTCCTCAATACAATGAAGTTGTTTTGAAGCTGAAAGCCTTATGTAAAGACAGAAACCACCCGGTAATTCAAGAGATTGAAGATAAAAAAATATACTGGAAAAACAGTAGAGGAGTTTTAAAAACAACATCGTACGACCAACTGCAAAACAGGCTTACCCGTATTCGTAGCATGTAAAAAGAATCCGCAATAAGAGATCCGCAAACCGCCTTAACGCGGAATCCTGGCGCGTACCGTCCTTTTAAATTCAAAAAAGGAGGTACGCAAAATGCGAACCAAACAGCAACCCCACCCCACCCAGGCAGCACCGCCCACCCCACCACCGGCACCAACGCCACCACCCGAACAGATAAACCCGGACGCCCTTTATCGTCTGCACAAGGTATTATCTTGGATTCCCGTTTCACCATCAACGTGGTGGAGTGGTGTGAAATCTTCCCGCTACCCCGCCCCGGTCAAGCTCGGCCCCGCCACTACCTGCTGGCGCGGATCAGACATTATCCGTCTGATTGAAGGGGGCACCCATGAATAACGACGAACCCCATGCAGCTATCAGCGCGGCTGCGGCATCCAAGGGCATGGCACCGCCTGATTATCCGCTTGTTATTGACGGCAGCATCAAACGCTATCACGACCACGCCAACGACCGCCCCGGCGTCCGTAATGCCTGGTACATCGGGCACCATAACCCGGACGGCACCACTGGCGGCACCATTGGCAGCAACAAGCTGCAAGTGTCTTGTCCGTGGATCACATCCCAGCGCCGAACCTTTACCCCTGCGGAAAAAGCAGAATTTGCCCGTCAACAGGCGGCGGCACGATTGAAGGCAGAAGCCGACAGGCTGAAGCGTCACGCCGATGCAGCGGTAAAGGCTGGCTACCTATGGAAAAAAGCGCGACCGGCAGACCTGGCACATCCCTACATAATCCGGAAAGGAATACAGCCACACCGTGCCCGTCAAACCGGCACCGCGCTTGTGCTGGACTACCGCAACGACAACGGAATTATTACCACGCTGCAATTCATACAGCTGGACGGTGAAAAGCGTTTCTTATCAGGTGGAGAAGTAACCGGCAGTTTTCACCGTTTCGGCGGTCATCCACCCTTTGCCTATATCATCCTGGCTGAAGGTTTCGCCACCGGCTGCACCCTCCATGAGGCCACCGGGCACCCGGTCGCCGTCTGCGGATCGGCTGGCAATATGGCACCCGTGGCGCTCGGCATCCGTGCCAAATTTCCCGGCATCAATATCATAGTTGCTGGAGATGCAGACCCCGTGGGAGCAAAGGCGGCAACCGACGCGGCAGAACTGGTCAACGGCATAGTCTGCTTACCTGATTTTGAGGGGGCACATCATGGCAGATAACACCGACCACAACGACGTCGCCAAAAAGCGCGGCTTGAGTGCTGTAAAAAAGACCGTGGAGAGCGCCATTGATGCAGCAAAGGGGCAAGTGTTCACACCCTTTGAAATCCGGGCAGGCGGCGTTTATTGGCAACCTGGCGCAAAAAAAGACGGCGAACCACAAGAGGCAATTTTCTTCTGTTCACTACTGCGCCCCATAGGGCTGGCACGATCACCAAAGGGGCAAGATTTTGCTCTTATGCTGGAGATGAGGAACCCGGACGGTGCTCTTATTCAATTTCTTCTGCGGCTGGAAGATTTACACCTGGGAGGGGGAGAGGCCGCACGGATAGAGTTTGCCCGTCGTGGCGGCTATTACGGCCCCGGCATCCGTGCCCGTCAACTGTTTGCTGACTACATCAATGCAATCATGCGTTTCTGTAAAAATCTGCCCCGCTTACTGCTGGCAGATCGTACCGGCTGGCTGAAGTCCGGCGCAAAATATTCTTTTGTCCTACCTGATAACAGCATCGGAGAGGCGGCAGAAAAGATCATCCTGCAACAGACAACCAGCACCGACGCCCCAGGCTTTGACGTATCCGGCACGGCTGCTGATTCCAACCAGCATCTTATCAGGTATTGCATCGGCAACAGTCGCTTATTTCTGGCTGTGTGTGCCCCGCTTGCTGGCCCCTTGCAGCATATTATGGGAAAAGAATCAGGCGGCCTGCACATCGTGGGGCAATCATCAGAAGGCAAGACGTCAATCTTATGGCTGGCTGCATCGGTTATGGGAGACCCGACCGGCACCGTCAAGACCCTGGACGCCACCGCCAACGCCCTGGAAGGCGCGGCAGCACTGGCGAATGATGCACTACTTATCCTTGATGAACTCGGGCAGGCTGACCCGGCTGCAATCGGTCAAATTGTCTATAAGCTGGCATCAGGTATCGGCAGGGGCAGAGCAGATCAGCGCGGCGACGCCCGAAACCGTAAGAGCTGGCGCGCTCCGTTTCTGACCAGTGGAGAAACCGACATCGAAACCATGATGAGGAGTGCCGGTAAACGTCCGGCTGCTGGTCAACAGCTCCGTCTTGCATCAATACCGGCTGCGCCTGAAGGCGGTCACGGCATCTTTGAAGAGTTGCACGGATTCCCCAGCGGCGCGGCATTGTCTGACCATATCCGTCAATCTGCTGGCAAGTATCACGGCGCTTTGTTCCGTGCCTACCTGACCCACCTGGTCAAAGACCTTAACACTGACCCGGACGGCCTGCGGGATCGGCTCAATTCCATCATCAAGAGCTTTGTTGCAGACGTGGCACCCGCTGGCAGTGACGGGCAGGTTATCCGTGTTGCTGGTCGTTTCGGTTTATTGGCTGCTGCTGGCGAATATGCAGCACAAACCGGCGTACTTGATTGGCCTGCTGGAGATGCAACGTGGGGAGTCCGTGAGTGTTTTTTAGGCTGGCTCCAACGCCGTGGCGGTCATGGCCCACTGGAGATCAGAAACGTACTGGAGACATTCGAGGGCTGGTTACAGTCAAACGGTGATTCCCGTTTTGTGCCTATGGATGGAGACGAACGGAAAAACAACCACCCCGTCAATAATCGTGCTGGATTCCGTCGCCTGGTCACAACGGTTACGGGAGATGAAAGCAGTTATGAATATTTCATTTTCCCTGCGGCGTTTCGTGAAGCCACCCAGGGGCAGGACAGCAAGTGGGCTGCAAAGATTCTCCACCAGCACGGCATCCTTGCTGCGGACAAAAACGGCGAACTATGCCGTCAAAAGAAACTGCCCGGTATTGGCAATACCCGTGTCTATCACGTCCCGGCACGGATCGGCGGTGCAACCGATAATGCAGAAATATTCTAATACATATCATCAGGAGACGTTACCCATGTTACCACGTTACCAACAGCGGTAACATACCGGAAACATTAATGAAAAACGGTAACGGCAGGTAATGACAGGGGGTAACAGGTAACGGCTGCACACGTTACCGTTACCACCGCCACCCCGGAGACGTTACCGGATATTGTATTGAAACATCAGGCAGTTATCCTGCGCGGTAACGGGGTAACATGAGTAACACAACCAGAAGAGACATATTACAAAAAATCACTTTAAGGAGATCATCATAATGAAACCAATGTATCCAGACACAGCATCAATGCATTTTTGCCCTTTTGCCTTACCAGACAAACAGAACTACCCCGTCTTTTACTGCATAGGTGACGAATGTCTAGCATGGGAGGAAGTCGTTAGCAATGGCCCCGACTCCATCCCCCCGGACATCGGCATGGGTATCTGCACCCGCCTATCACGTCGCCGTGTTATACAGTCGCTTTCATCAAGGGCACTTGAGGTCGTTATGGTTGACCTAATCGGCGATCACGCCCCAGAGGAGGCATTCTAATGGCTCGCACATTCAGCTATCAGAAACAACAGCGCAACAGACAGCAACCACCATTGCGCGCTAACTGGCAGATTCCCAGACCTGGACGCAACCAGCGCGGCACCTTTGCTGACCTGGCTGATAAAGTCCGGGAGCAGCGGCAGCGGATCACTTCCAAGAGTGCCCACCTGACCACCGACGCCATCGACCAGCAACCAGCAGATTAACCAACACCACCAACCGGCACAAGAGGAACCACCACCCCTTGTGCCGGTCTTATCTCCACTTGATGCAGGCGAATGTATAGCCGACAGCATCAGAACTGCCTACAAGTCAAATTTGAGCGCCTATCGTATGCGGCACCCATGCTGTTATCTCGGCAATGCTGCTGCACCCATTGCGTTATCATCTGGATTACGAACCCCGCACCCCTGGAGATCAGGAAAGAATCCGCTGTAAATTCCCCACGAACTTCGATAAATGAAATATTCCGTTTCACATTATGCGGGGGGGGGTGTTGCAATATCAACACATTGCATTGGCGTTGCAATGTTGAACTTGACCCGCTTCTGTGTAGCTTTTGTGCAACACGTTTGGGTCCTTCCTGGCCCTCACCATATGCGGGTAATTGTACCCGCGCTGTTCGGCTGCATTCAAAATATTTTATATGACGGAAAAAGGGAAAAAGAGGTGAATGTGGTAAGTAATTGTTGTTTGCCTGGGTAGAATGTGAACAGAGGTAGTTAGTGTTGTAAATTTGCTACAGATTGTTTTTTGGGGGTATATATGGGGGTATCTCTGTTTTTTACACTATTAACAAACCTTTAATTACAGATACTTATGCAATCAGTTGTATTGACACCGCCCCACCATTAAATAGCTGAAATTATTGGCTAATTTCACTCAAAAAGTCTCCTTGGGACACGGGTTACAACAGGGGTGCCATTTCGGTATCCCTGGCTGGTACACCGACTTCCTGATGGAGACTTTTTTGTTGGCATTTTGGGTCAGAAGCGGGTGCTTTACCTGCAAAATGTCGCCCTTCGGTACACCGCCCGGTACACTGATGCCGGTACACCGATTTTTTATGGATACTTTCGTGGTAATGAGCTGCTCTGCGGCAATGTACAAAATTTCTTGATCCAGAATTGGATCAGATAATCCCGTTTGACAGCATCAGTCTCAAACCAAAAAAATTACGCATCCCTTTCCTCAGCTATGCCCCTATGCTCTCGGCTCCGGCCATCCGCTGTCCCATTTCAAAGGCACGCTGACACTCCAGTGGCAACACCTCTGAGCGGCGTTTAGCTTTGTGAACCGGATCAAAGCTTTCGATCACCACCTTCGAATAATCGTCTACCTGACAGGTGTCAAAGGCGCACATTGTCTCGGCAGTGCCAAGCAGCATCTGTACATAGCGCTCATTGGTCTGAAAGACCGCTTCGTACCCGAACTCCTTACTCCGCTCTTCCGTAACATTCATGGTGTAGATAAAACCGGCCTTGATCCGCTTCGGGAACAAGGTGCCATACGGTACCGTGTAGGTGAGGTACGGAAAGAGCAGTCGTTCGATAAAACTGCGTGTCTCGCCGGTTACCGTACCAAAGTAGATCGGCGAACCGATGATGAGAGCATCAGCAGCAGCGATCTTTTCCAGCACCGGTGCCAAATCGTCATTGATGACACATTTCCCGTAGCTCTTTCCCCCTCGGAGTTTGCAAGCAAAACAGCTTATGCACCCTTTGAAATCCAGGTCGTAGAGATGTACGAGTTCCGTAGTTGCCCCCTGTGCCGTAGCACCTTCCAGCGACTTTGTTACCAGTGTGGCCGTGTTCCATTGTTTCCGTGGACTGCCGTTGATTCCGACAACGATCATATGCATTCTCCTTTTGTAACTGGTGGTTGTCTGTGCTCAAAATTCTTCATCTATTCAGCCAAAGTCACCTGACGTAACTTTGAAATATCTCTCAGAGGTGGAGCCCCGAAATGGCGATTATACTCGCGGCTGAACTGGGATGGACTCTCATAGCCGACCTGGAACGCGGCGTTTGCAGCATCCATACTTTCTGCCAGCATGAGCCGTCTGGCTTCCTGCAAGCGCAACTGCTTCTGGAACTGTAACGGACTCAGAGCGGTCATTGCCCGGAAATGGTGATGAAACGTCGACGTGCTCATACTGGCCTGTACAGCAAGGTCATCAATGCTGACCGGCTGCGTATAGTTGCTCTTCAACCAACCGATGGCCCGGGCGATCTGCTGACTCTGACTGCCTGCCGTTGCTATCTGGCGCAGGCGTTCACCTTGATCACCCACCAGCAAACGGTAGATGATTTCTTTTTGTATGACCGGTGCCAGGATTGGTATATCCTTCTCATCTTCAAGCAAATCTATCAAACGATGAAAAGCGTTGAGCAGTTGAAGCGTAACCTGTCCGGTTGCCATTCCGCGGCTTGACTGCTGCGGGCGCGGTTGTGGGAGACTGCTGTCCACCATCAGTTGAGAAACTTCGCGCAGATCAAATTTCAACCTGAGCCCAAGATACGGTTTTTCCGGGCTTGCTTCGAGAACCTGCACTATCGTCGGCAGATGCAAGGACGTGATCAGATAATGGTGTGCATCATACACATACGTGTCATCTCCAAGCAACACGCGCTTAACCCCTTGTGCAACCAGGCAAACGCTTGGTTCGTACATACCGCTGATCGGCTCGGTTGCTTCTTTCCGCCGAAACAGGGACAAGCCGGGTACGGTAGTGGTATACAACTCGCCATGTTCAGTCCATCGGGCAATCCTCTCGCTTAACGCGGCAATTGCAGGCTCCACACCTATATCCTTAACCTCCGCTATAACAGCTACGTTTTCCATATATCTCTCCTCCTCAAATAGTATCGAAGCAACTACTATGTTACAATAAAATTTCAACACTTCGCAGGATCAGGCAATAAATTAACAGGATTGATCTACCGCCCGTTGCTTCTGTTGGCGTACGGTACAATCATCAACAAAACAGTTTTGGCACGTACAAGGAGAATACAATGCACAAGCGTATTTTGGGAAATAGCGGTCTGGAGGTTTCGGCTTTAGGTTTAGGGTGCATGGGAATGAGTTTTTCGTATGGCCCGCCCAAAGACAAGCGGGAGATGATTAAACTCATCCGCACCGCCGTGGAACGTGGCATCACATTCTTCGATACGGCGGAGGTCTATGGCCCGTATATCAACGAAGAGTTGGTTGGTGAAGCTCTCGCACCGCTGCGCGACCAAGTGGTAATCGCCACCAAATTCGGCTTCAACATCAATCCCGGCAATGATCCTCGCGGGATGGCGGGGACGATGCCGGCCCTCAACAGTCGGCCGGAACATATCAAGGAGGTTGCCGAGGCCTCACTGAAACGCCTCAGAACCGACGTCATCGACCTGTTCTATCAGCACCGGGTTGACCCGGATGTGCCGATTGAAGAGGTAGCCGGAGCAGTGAAAGATTTGATCCAGGCCGGCAAGGTCAAGCACTTCGGCCTATCCGAGGCCGGCATCCAGACGGTTCGCCGCGCCCATGCCGTACAAAAGGTCACCTGTGTCCAGAATGAATACTCTCTCTGGTTCAGGCGGCCTGAAGAGGGACTGCTGCAGACACTGGAAGAGCTGGGGATAGGTCTTGTCCCCTACAGCCCGCTCGGCAAGGGGTTCCTCACCGGCACAATGGACCAAAGCACCACCTTCGACAGTACCGACTTCCGCAGCAGCCTGCCCCGCTTTACGCCGGAGGCGCTGAAGGCGAATCAGGCTCTGGTGGATCTGTTGGGACAGATCGCAGCAGAGAAGAATGCTACCCCTGCCCAAATTGCGCTGGCCTGGCTGCTGGCCCAGAAACCGTGGATCGTGCCGATCCCTGGCACCACCAAGCTGGAGCGGCTGGATGAGAACATCGGTGCTGTTGCCATCGAACTCACAGCCGATGATCTCGAGGAGATAGAGAGGGCTGCTGCGGGGATAACGGTTCAGGGAGAGCGGTACCCGGAGAAACTTGAGCAGTTGACCGGACGATAAATCAAACCAAACAATAACAGGAGAAAAACGCCATGTACAAAACCAAAGCATATTCAGCAGCCAGTGCCACGTCACCATTTACCTCCGACACCATCCAGCGCCGGGAGACCACCGACCGTGACGTACAGATCGAAATTCTTTTCTGCGGCATCTGCCATTCCGATCTCCACACGGTGCGCAACGAGTGGAGCAGCATCATGCCGACAACCTATCCCTGCGTGCCGGGGCACGAGATTGTAGGTAAGGTTACCAAGGTTGGCACTGCGGTGACGAAATATAAAGCGGGAGATCTGGTCGGTGTCGGCTGCATGGTCGATTCAGACCACACCTGCCCCAGCTGTCAGGCCAATCTGGAACAGTTCTGCCCCGGCTCCACCTTTACCTATAACTCGCCGGACAAACACCAGACCGCGCCGGTTACCTACGGCGGCTACTCGGAGAGTATCGTCGTCGATGAAAGCTTTGTGTTGCGCGTCCCTGCCAACCTGGACCTGGCCGGGGTAGCGCCACTCCTCTGCGCCGGGATCACTACCTATTCACCGATACGTCGCTGGGGTGATATCAAAGGCAAAAAGGTCGGCGTGGCCGGCCTCGGCGGCCTGGGACACATGGGGGTCAAGTTCGCCCGTGCCTTCGGCGACCATGTGGTGGTTTTCACCACCTCGCCGGGCAAGAAGGAGGCTGCGCTCCGTCTTGGAGCCCATGAGGTAATCGTCTCCACCAATCCCGACGAGATGAAGGCGCATGCCGGCACGTTCAACTTCATCCTCGATACCATCGCCGCCGAGCACGACATCAACGCCTATCTTGCCATGCTCGGCCTGGAGGGTAATATCACCCTGGTCGGTGCTCCGGAAACGCCGCTCCAGGTCTCTGCCTTTGCCCTGATCTTTGGTCGTAAAAGCCTCTCCGGCTCGCTCATTGGTGGTATCAAAGAAACCCAGGAGATGCTCGATTTCTGCGGCGAGCACAATATCACCTCAGATGTTGAAGTCATCCCCATTCAGATGGTGAATGAGGCTTATGAACGGTTGGTCAAGTCGGATGTGAAGTACCGCTTCTCAATCGACATGGCTTCCCTCAAGTCTGAGTAAACTGAAGGCGAAAGGAGGGCAACGTGAACATAAGACCATTACTCATTATATGTGCCGCCGTGCTGACGTTATTTGTCTGAAGACCAGTTGTTGCCGGTGAAATACCCGGCAGATTTGTACGTATGGCAGAGCTTGATATCGATGCGGCTGCCTACAAAGCACATCTGGAAACGCAAGAAACAGGAAACCAGGTGGAAAAGATATGCCTGGGCGACAAGAGAATCAACTACTGTACCGCCTGCGATGCATGCCAGAGCAATGGCGGCAGGTGCGTTCAGAAGGATGATATGGCGGAAATCCTTGACAAGATGATTCACGCCGACGTAATCGTTATGGCCACTCCCGTTTATTTCTACACCATGAACGCCCTGTTGAAGACAGTGATCGACCGGACGTATGCACGGTATACCGGGGTCAGCAATAAGGAGATGTGCTTCATCATGACTGCGGCAGTCGGCAATAAAGATCTGCTGGAACAGACTCTCGAATCATTCAGGGGGTTCACTGCCTGCCTGACGGGGGCCAAGGAGAAGGGTGTCATTTACGGTACCGGGGCCTGGAATATCGGCAACATTGCAAACAGCCAGGCCATGGGCGAGGCTTACGAAACGGGGAAAAATGCCTGGCAGTAAAGTGAATGAGCATACGGCAGTACGGCCGGTCAGCGTGCTGAAGCTGGTCCTGATCCTGGGGGCGTTGACCGCCTTCAACTCCATGTCCATCGACATGTACCTGCCGGCCTTCCCGCAGATCGCCAAAGATCTAGGGGTGCCGCTCGGGACGGTGCAGCTCTCCATTTCGGCCTTTCTGTTCGGCTCGGCCATCGGCCAGTTGCTCTACGGCCCGGTTGCTGACCGTTGGGGGCGAAAGCGCCCCCTGCTGTTCGGGGTGGGGGTCTACATCATTTCCACCGTGGGGTGCGCCTGCGTCCGTTCCGGTGAGGGGCTCCTTTTCTGGCGGGTGGTCATGGCGTTGGGGGGCGGCGCCAGCATCGTCATCTCCCGGGCCGTGGTGCGCGACCTGTACGATACCGCCGAGGCCGCCCGGATGTTCTCCTTGCTCATGCTGATGATGGGGGCGGCGCCGATCCTCGCTCCGCTGGTCGGCGGCCAGCTCCTGCTGATTACCGGCTGGCGGGGCATCTTTGCCTGCCTGGGGCTGTTCGGCGCGCTCTCCTTTTGGGGGGCGCTGGTTTGGCTCCCCGAATCGCTGCCAAAGGAGAAGCGGATTCCGCATCGCTTCCGCGACATGATCACCGGCTACGGCGGCTTCTTCTCGAACCGCCGCTATCTCTCCTATGCCGTGGCGTTGGGAGCGGTCGCCGGTTTTAACTTTTCCTACATCGCCGGGGCGCCCCAGCTGTTCATCGAACTGCACGGCATCTCCCCCCAGAACTTCGGTATCATCTTCGGTCTCAATGCCTGCGGCCTGATCGGGACATCGCAGCTGAACCGCAAACTGCTGCGCCGGTATTCGTCAGAGCAGATTCTGCGAGTCACCTTCGGCATAAACTCACTGGCCGCGCTCCTCTTGACCCTGGCCGCCGTCACCGGCAGCGGCGGCTTCCCGGCCCAGCTCATCCTGTTGTTTGTCTGCCTCTGCACCACAGGACTGCTCTACCCCAATGTCACGGCCCTTGCCCTGGCGCCGTTTGCCACGGCGGCGGGGAGCGCCTCCGCCCTCCTGGGGACGATCCAGTACACCCTTGGCGCCACGGCCGGCGCCTTCGTCGGGATGTTCCACAACGGCACCGGCCTGCCGATGGTGCTGACCATGACAGCCTGCTCCGTGGTGGGAACGCTGGCCACCGCCTGCGCCCAGAGATCTGAAGCTGCTATAAACACCCGCGGGAACCGATGAAACGAATCATAACTCGGCAGTTCGATTCCTGCTTTCAACAATCTAACTGGCTACTGTACAAGATTAAGTCGTTCTGTTAGGCTGTGACTAAATCCGACGATGTTCCAGCACACCGAGGCGAAAAAGGCAGTAAACTCGATAACTTGATATATTTTTGAAGGTGTTTCGGACACGTTTTTGACGCGTCTTACTCTCCCCTCACCTCCACCAATTTTTATCTTGTAGTCGATTTTATAGCGCCTCAGCATTGTGGCGCTATTTTGTTATCTACTAAAAGCGGACTTCTGTTCATCATCTGATGTTATAAGAAAGGATGTAAACGATATGAATGGTTACCTACAATTAATCGTATCTCCTTTTGTGATCATGTTATTACCTTCCGTGATGCTTGCCTCATCTGGTGCTGAGATCATTGAACTGCAAAATGCTATGGGCAGGATCAGATTCTATCACCATAGACATCAGGAAAGGCTTGGTGATTGCGCCATCTGTCACGGCAATAAACCAGGAAAGATTGGTGGTCTCAGAATAGAATGGGGACATGCTATTTGTAAGAACTGTCATTTTAAGGTTAAGAACGGATTAATTGACTGCGTTGATTGTCATCAGAAATAAGATAGCCCAATCACATACCGACTGAATTTACTATAAATATTTTATTGTTGAGATATAGAATGTGCTTCGTTTTGAATTGATACCGGGGGATATAAATCGTGGACAGCAGCAGGAAGCATCCCAGAATCAAACTTAATTTACGTTGCCGTTTGATAGGGAGAGACGGTGAAGATTGTCCCGCATCGTTAGTCGATATATCTTTTAGTGGAGCATTGGTTAATGCTGATACTGAAACTGATCTCAAAATAGGCGACTTGTGCGACTTGATAATGATTTTGAAATCAACAGAGCGTACCACAACACGTACCTGTGAGATTGTATGGATCGATAATAATCATATTGGAGTGAAGTTTTTTACTCAACCCTACCCACCGCTCCTCTGATTCTCTACAGCTTCCAGTGCTGCCAATAGTTCCTTACAGATTTTTCTCGTATTTTTCATAACCTCCCGCCAGAACTCCCCCTAAAGACTATCCAATTTACAATACCCAACCGAATTAGTACAATATCTCACAGGTAGGCAATAGGCGATGTGAGGAGGTCCGTTATGAAAAGGTTATTTATAATAATGACTGTAATAGTTGCTTCAACATTGGTTTCAGCTGCTAATATTTTGGCAGATGATTACAATGATTACGGCCTTTACGTTGATGATTATAGCGATCAGTTATCTCCGCCAGCAAAGAATGAATGCCTGCTGGTGGCTAAGAATTGTATTGCTAACTTCAGTACCGTTCAGGAAAGAATTGATGATCTGAAAAAGGAAATATCAAGGGGTCTTGATATTTATACTCCGGTTGAGCTGAAGTTACTTGAAGATCAGTTAAGATGGCTTGAAACTGAAAGTGTCACTGACTTTGATCAGTCATAGGTGTGATTATTTAGTTCAGACCGGCAATAATAATTTTAGTTGTGCTGGCATGTTTCTCTATAATGAGCAAAACAGGGAGGGCAGTAGATATATCAAATATGGGCGGTTCCGTTACCAGTCTGTCAGGTATCCTTGTTCTATACGCTTTAGGTTTGGTTGCAAAAAAGGAGTTTGATTATGTGTGAATCCCAAACTGATTTTGTGCCGATAACCAAGGCGGCACAGCTGTTGGATACGACCGAAATGCAGGTACTAATGATGCTCGAGAAAAACGAGTTGCAGGGAAAAATGGTTGATGATGCATGGCATGTAGATCGGTCGTCCATTCATCTCCGTGACCAGCAAAAAGCCGCAGACATTGTCAGCCCCGGAGGCTGCGGCATTTGTGGCAGCGGGTGTGGTAGCGGCTGCTAAAAGCATTAGTTTCCAAACAACGCCGGAAAACAAGAAACCCGCTTTCCATTGGAAGCGGGTTTCATTATTCAATCAGAATATAAACAGGCTATCACTTGCCCTCATATCGTGCCTGAATGTTTTGTGCATATGATTACGGGATTTCAGCTCTATTCCCGTTTACTCTATACGACTTATTTACATGGAAAACCAGACTCAATTCTGGTAGTAAATATTCACAGGCGTTACACTGAGAAACACCACAAACAACCGTCATCTGCGCTCTCTGCAGCAGGATTGAAGTTCGAACGGGGATGAAAATAGTATGAAGATCTGGATTGATGCTGACGCTTGTCCTCGCGTAATCAAAGAAATCCTGTTCAAAGCGTCAGAACGGCTGAAGATACCTGTTTGCCTTGTTGCCAACAAAACTCTTGCCAAACACAACACTGATCTTGTGGAATCAATCGTTGTGGCCGATGGGCCTGATGTTGCTGATGACTACATTGTGGAGCATACCTCTCCGGAAGACCTGGTGATAACTGCTGATATACCACTGGCAGCCAGGATCGTTGCCAGCGGAGGAATCGCCCTTGACCCGCGAGGAGAGCTTTATACAGAAGAAAATGTCGGTGAAATACTTGCCATGCGGAATTTGATGATGGAGCTGCGCGAAGGCGGGCTCGTCCAGGGAGGGCCGGCAGCGTTCAGTCTGACGGATAAGCAGCGGTTTGCATCATCGCTTGATCGTATAATCACCATAATGGTGCGTGGAAATCGGCCTAAATAAGCGTATGGGAGTGATACTATGAAAAAATCAGTTGGAGCAAAGACGTTACTCTTTCCGACACCAGTCCTGATGGTCGGAACTTACGACCAGGCCGGCAAACCAAACCTGATGAATGCAGCCTGGGGCGGTATCTGCTGTTCTCAACCTCCCTGCGTTTCAGTATCACTACGCAAAGCGACCTATTCCCATGCATGCATCATCGAGCGCAAAGCTTTTACCGTCGGAATTGCGTGCGAAGGAAAGATGATTGAAGCAGACTACGTTGGCATAGCTACGGGACGCGACGTAGACAAATTTGCTGTCACCGGCCTGACGCCGGTAAAAAGCGAAGTCGTCGATGCACCGTACGCGGCGGAGCTCCCGGTAGTTCTGGAGTGCCGACTGCTGCACATCGTTGAAATCGGTTTGCATACACAGTTCATCGGCGAGATTATCGATGTAAAGGCAGATGTTGAGGTATTCAGTGAGGATGGCTCTCTCGACATTATGAAGATCAAACCACTGATTTATGACACCTCCCACAAAGGGTACCATGGCATCGGCCCTCTCCTGGGGAGGGCGTTTTCCGTTGGAAAAGGGCTGCAATCTTGAGCCGGAGCGACGTAACGCCCCTGGATCGATCTTTGGCTCGCATGTGCGAAGTGTGCCCGGTCTGTCGCCGTGCCAGCACCAATCAGAAAGGACTCGCGTATTCTTTTGTTAAGACTATAGAAGCGGATATTTGTCCTTTCTGCCGTGCCTATGAGAAGGTGCATGGCAAAAAAGCCCACGAACCGAGATGAAACGCAGCATGCACCGTCAAACGGCAGTAACGCACATTGACATAAATAGTGTCGTCACAACTGGGGTCCCATGACTCCTTTTCCATTGTCCGGACAAATTCTCCATTTGATCCAGTCAACATCCATCATGCTTCCCGTGCTAAAGCTGTTCCTTCTTCCCGTCGGTGGCGGAATCCCTGCCGGTGTTTTGCTCGCAAGTGCCAAAGGGTTACCTTGGCCCATCACCACCGGGCTTTACCTGGTTTCAGATATCGTCCTGGCCCTTGCCTTTGAACCGGTCCTTCGGCTTCTCACAGCGCTGGGAGGAAAAGTCCCATTCCTGGCTCGCCTCATTGCGGCTATAAAGACTGCAACAGCTCGCAGTGTGGTACATTTCAGCGGCACCGGCGCAGGTCCCCTTACGCTAATCATGATAGCCTTCGGCGTTGACCCAATGACGGGGCGCGCCACGGCACTCGCAGCGGGCCACGGGTTTCTTACCGGATGGGCCTGTGCTATCGCTGGTGACATGATTTATTTCGCCGTCATCGCGCTCGCGACTTTGCGCCTGAACTCGTACTTTCGAGACCCGAACATTACAATGATGCTCGTCCTTGGTGCGATGTTTGTTGTGCCCGTATTGGTGCGCTATTTTAAATCAACACAACGTATTACAGGTTAATTTAGTTTAATATTACATTTCTAAGCTCTCGTCCAAGAAGCCGGAGGGCAGTATTCTTCGAATAAAATTAAAAGCAAAGAGTGCTCTATGAAAACAGACAATCTCCTGATCCATCTTCACAACAACGTAGCAGCCTTCTCTCTCAAACAACGTCATGTCGATCACATCCGTGAGGCTTTCCCGGACATGCGTATTACAATCGCAGAAGAGAGCAGCGATTTCATGGAAAAGCTTCCCGAAGCCGAATGTGCTCTGGTTTGGGTATTCAAACCTGAATGGTACGAAAAAGCCACTAAACTGAAGGTGCTGTTTACTCCCGCCGCCGGACACGACTGGGTAGCAGCAGATCCGGCCGGCCGAGTGAAGACTTTTTACGGCAGTTTTCACGGACGCATCATGCGCGAAAGTCTCATCGCCATGATGCTGTACTTCAACCGGCACATTGAAAAGTCACGGGACGATCAGCGCACCAAAATCTGGGGGCGCCTTGACTATAACAACTGCGTCGGGCTCTTCAGTCAAAAAGTACTGATTGTCGGATTTGGACCACTGGGTCAGTCGATGGCTGAACTTCTGAAAGCTTTTGGAGCCAGAGTCACAGCAGTCAAGCGCACTACAGCCGGATTTGAGAATCATCCCAACATAGACAGGATGATTACCTTTGACCGGCTTGAAGAAGAACTTCCCAACTCTGATCACATAATATTTGTCCTGCCGGGCGGTACTGAAACAGACGGCATCGTTACCGCACGGCATTTCAATGCCATGAAGCCCGGAGCCTACGTGTATAACCTGGGAAGAGGGAACTGCTACCGGGAAGAAGACCTTTTGGCCGCGATAAAGAATGGCCCTCTTGCGGGAGCTGGGCTGGATGTATTCAGTGAGGAACCGCTGCCGTCCGCTTCACCCCTCTGGGATGAGTCTAACGTTTTGATCACGCCACATTCCAGCGCCATCAGTCAGGAGTATATTGATCTTTTCATCCAGGAGTGGGTCGAAACATTCCGGAGGCTGTAACAGAACCAGCAATATTTGTTCAACAATGCGCATTCAATTTAAAGGATACTCACTACAGGGGTATCCTTTCCTTTTATCTCCTATTTTGTGTGCCAGTTTTAAATTGATGCCGGTTCCATAACAGCTAGAATTCTGGAGTTGTTACCACTAAGCAGAACAGAAAACGGGATCAGCAATACGCCTGTCACTCCTTCACCCATAGTATCAAAAGCCCCAACTCGATAAAGCGTACCTACTTTAAAAAAATTCATTGGAAGCTGTTTGACTTGGCAACCAAACAAGAGTAATAAGATAGATATGGTCCGTTATTATCCATCAGGATTCTCGTTTCGCTATTCAGTTGATTTTTTTGCAACGGTGTTGGTGCACATTCAGGTTGCATACGGCTTCGTTGATTGAGGAAATGCCATGACGCTCAAATTGGGTGAGTTGTTACTAAAAGAAAAACTGGTTACGCTGGAGCAACTGGATGACGCGCTGAAGAAGCATGCCATCTATGGCATAAAATTAGGTAGCAGCCTGGTTGAAATGGGGTACATGGAAGAGGACCGCCTGTCGCAACTTCTGAGTGAAAAACTGGGAGTTCAGCGAGTGGGAAGACGGGAGGTTCTTCATGCCAACAGTGAAGCCATCAGCAGATTAACCGGAGAACAGGCCGCGAAATACCGCGTTATACCCTTTCGGCTTGAACGCAATAGGCTCAGTATCGCCATGAGTGACCCAACAAATTTTAAAGCGATTGAGGAAATTGAATTCATAACCGGCACTGTAATCCAACCGTATATTGCACCGGATATCCTGATATCCAAGGCCCTGGCGAGATTTTATCACCGCAGTTCATCTGAAATCAGCTATCAGCAAATTGTCCCTCGTTTAAAAAAACCAAATGTTCACCAGGAATTTCCAACGGTCACCTTCCCGCTGAAGTCAGAGTCAGGGGAACTTATACATGTGGCTGTTCCGGCTGAATTTGAAGGATTTGGAAGTTTGCCGAATCTTCCCCAGGAACCACCCGCCGATAGCCCATTCAAGACGAATTATGAGACCGGAAAAGATCTGCAACGTTACACCATAGAGCGACTATCCGTAAATTTTGTAGCTGCTGACAATCGTGAAGATGTGGTAAATGTGTTCATCAGGTACCTGGGACAGGAGTTTTCCTATTGCGCGATCTTTGCTGTTCATGCAAAGACAGCCATCGGGTGGCGGGCGATGTCACTCGGTGAGAACCTGTCAGGATTCGAGCAGCTGAATATTCCACTCAATAAACCTTCAGTCCTTCAGGAGGTTGCCCTGTCACGAACCTACATTCTGGACACCCTTCAGGAAAATGCCTGTAACCGGAAGATCCTCGCTCAAGTTGGGATACCGCTGTCAAAAGAGTTGCTTGTAATGCCGATAATCGTAATGGACGAAGTGGTTGCAGCAGTGCTGCTCTCCATTGATAGAAAAACATTCAGGTGGAGGATGTTGGAACTGGGGAAATTGGTGCGCAAGGTATCACTGGCATTTGAAAAAATCAGTATCAATCAGAAGATACTGATGACATGATCTCAGGCGATATGAGAACAGGTGCAGAATTCAATGCATAATTCCAATTCCAAATCAAGGCGTCTTCTTCGTTGGCTCGTCCTCAGCTCCTCGACGTACTGATGGGTATGCTTTCGTCGCTTCGATCCTCGCCGCCTTGAATCCATCTTTGATTTGAAATTGGTATAACAAAGAAACTGTTTAGGATATATTGTCAAAATCCAGATAAAATGAGAGGTGGTGATATCATGGCAACATGGAAATGTGAGTGCGGCTACAGCAAAGAAGGACGATGCAAGCCGCAGAAGTGTGAAAAATGTGGTGAAAAAGGGAAATTTGTTAAAGCTGAGTAAAGATACTGACAAGAAATATTATAATGAGATAACATGCACTAAAACTAAACAGCACGGAGGGATTCATGACTAAAGCAGAATTCGTAGCAAAAGTGGCAGAAGAACTTGAAGTGCCCAAAACAGTCGCTGCAGAAACGGTTGATGCATTTTTGAAGGTAACTGCGGACCTATTGAAAGCGGGAGACAAAGTTACCTTTCCCGGTTTCGGCACTTTTGAAGTGGCCGAACGTGCTGCTCGTAAAGGCCGCAATCCGCAGACCGGTGCTGAACTGAATATTGCCGCATCCAAAAGTGGTAAATTTTCAGCGGGTAAGAACCTCAAGAACCTGTAATCTGTAATCGACTCGTAACGTCAAGAAAAACAGACTCAGAAGAAGCCAGCCACAACGGTCTGGCTTTTTTTGTTGGCGCACCCGCAGCTTTACGCATTTTTCGAAGGCGCTCCAGATCAGTGGATAGCGATAAACAGCTGCATTTCGCTGGTCAGCTTCTCCGGTTCGCTGGTCAACTCCTTGAGTCGGCTATACAACTTCATGGCCGTATCGTCATCCATGTTGATAAATGCCACTCCGATGCGATAGAAGGACGAGTTGGTAATTTTTGCATCAAAGCGCAAGGCAGGCTGGTTTTTGTCAAGGACAACAGAAACAGAACAATGGTCGCCATGTGGAATCATGGCACTGTCATTAAAATTGATCGAGGCCCCGCCAAGCGAGATGGCACCGAGTATCCCCTCATAATCATTGTCAAGGTAATGGACGGTCGCCTGTGCCGACAGCCGAATCCTGTGAAATCTGCGTTTATTTGTCACGGAAACCCCGGTGGAAAAAGTCGTATTGTTGTTACATCACATGAACAACGGGTGAGACTACAGCGAAGGCCTTCTATGTACAACGAAATAGTTACCCGCGCTGGTGCCATGGTTATTCTCACTCTTCACATTTTTTATCACGAGCGGAGGATTCATAGCGTACCTAACTTCCTCTCCAACCGTGCGATGACCTCGGCAACGGTGCCGTCAATATCGTCCCCGTGAACAGTAAAATACAGATATTGACCCGTGTGATGGGACCAGTAGAGGTTTTCGACCGGGAGTGGTTCAAGCAGCGAATCCATTTTTTCATATGAAATGAACGGATCGCCGTCAGGCCACCTTCTGTCAAGCCTGGCCTGCTGGGCATCGGATAACGGTATCCGGTATGTTATCGAAGAAATTTCCGCCTTCATAGTGGCGCTTTGATCCTTTGTTTCAATAGTTTCGTGTAGTTACAACTCAATCACCTTATCAGTAATTTCGGTAAACGCAACATCATGACTGACCAGAAAAAGCTGATCATACCAATGTTCAGTGACCTCCTCACGCCCCACGTCGATAGCACGGAAAGCTTGGGCCAGGTTTCCGCGCCGGGCGGCATCCAGATTGGAGGTCGGCTCATCAAAGAAAGCCACCCGTGCACCGATGGTCTGCAGCAGTGCCAGACGCAGAGCCACGACAGCACTCATCATCTGACCTCCCGAAAGCTGATCGTCGCTCCGCTCCCGCATAACTCCGTCCGACATATCCTTCAGAATAATCTGGTAATTTTCACCCCAGTACAGCTCTTCATCCGCTTCCGAAATCGTCCGGTAGATCCGGTCAGCCCGCAGGCTGATCTCTTCGCGGAATCGCTCGGAAAGCTGGGCGGATACTTTATTAAAAATCTGGGTGCGCAGAAATTTGACCAGCTTTTCTTTCTCTTCGCAGCATTTGATCTCAGCCTGTTTTGTCGCAATTTCCGCCTGTATCGTGGTGAGATGAGCTATCTCTGATTCCAGCCGGACAGCATTTTTGTCAAGGTCAATTATCTGTTGGCGCAATGTGGCGACGCCGGCAAGCAGCAGCTCTTTTTCCTGACGGGATTGCTGAAGCAGAAGCGGTTGAAAACGACTGTGCTGTTCATCCACCAGGGCCTGTCTGGCAGTGAGATCTCCTGTCAATACCGTCAGCAAGTGCTGCATTTTCTCAAGCTGTTGGATACGGGCGTCCAGTTCATTGGCCACATTCAGATTAGCGGTATAGGCATCCCTGGCAGGCTGCCACTGATGACGCTCCGTATCCGCTGTGGCAATTGCGACATCAAGCTCTGCAAATGCTTTAAGGTCGGCCTTTCGGGCTTCGACCACTGTTACAGCGGCGGTATGCTGCATTGCTATTGTCTCCAGGGCCGCTGCACGTTCACAGTTTATGGCGCAACGCTCTGTCAGGCCGGACATCTGCTTATCCAGTTCCTGCAGACGTATGGCGCGGCTATCCACTTCCTTTTCAGCCGCTTCGGCTTCCTGCAGGTGCCGGATACGCTGTTCAAGCTGTTCGTTGAGTTCCAATGCGGAACGATCCAGCTCAGAAATACGGACGCTGAAGACATCGCGGGGAGCAGATCCGGCAATATTGCGGCACTGTTCCTGAAAGTACGGACATGTTCCTTCAGCCAGCTTGTCCTTACCCTCCAACAGGCTTTCCCGGCGCCCATCCAACAAAGCTCGCTGCCCTTTCAGGGCGTCGATTTCTTTCCGTATAATCGGTACGCGGGCGGCTGAACCTGACAAGAGATCATCCGGCTGCAGTTCCATTCGGTTTGTATTGATCCTGTTCTGCTCGACATCCAACTGTGTACCGTTCTTCTCAATTTCGCTCCGTTCATGCACCAGCAGCTGAGACAGGCGCACCGCCTCTTGTTCCAGTCTGCCGATATCCCGCTCCACAATACGCCGCTGCTGCTCCTGCTGACGCAGTTCGGCAAGGTACATTTCAACCCTGTCAAAAGCCTCTTTGCCACCCCTGGAATCATCAACGACCTTCAGAGCTTTTTTACCATCCTCAACCCGCAGCTTCTGCTCGGTTATCTTGCTGGTGCCGTCGGAGATACGGTTCTGAAGCAATTTGACTTCGGTGTTCAGCTCAACAAGCGCTTTTTCCCGTAATTCCATCTCGATCAAACGTACATCCAGGGAGACAAGTACCGCTTCTTTCTCCTTTAACTCCTGCAGCCGCACAACCTGATCTTTTCGTATGGCTGTCAACTCTGCTGCCTTGCCAGGCAGCACGACGACCTGCTCCTGTTTGCCTGCAACCTCGGCGGCAAGCACTTTCATCTGTTCCTGCACCACTGAAAGCAGACCGCTGGTTCCCTTGTAGGTCTTGCGCCAGGCGTCAATGCCCAGAATCTCGTCAAAGGCCTCCTGCCGTTTGGTCGTCTGCCTGATGACAAACGGCCCGAGAAAATCATTTTGAAAGGGACCGATAACCAGTTTGAACTGTTCAGCCAGCGAGCGACCATTAGCCAGACCGAGTATTTCCGCCACTCGCGCCTCGGTTTCCTCAATGCGGGCATGATCCTCCACCTCGAAGTTACCGCCAATTTCTTTGGCAAGGAGCCACTTGGCGGCGGCCCCGACAGTGCGACTCACCCGGTAGGTTTCACTATCGTCAGCCCGGAAGACAACGCTGATTTCCCCCTTTTTACTGCCGATGGAAAGGAAGCGATCTACGTTGGAGACAAAGTCCTTGGCATCTACGCCAAAGAGGGCATAGCCAATGGCTTCAAAGATGGTACTCTTGCCCGCACCATTCACACCGGAGAGGACATTGATCCCGGCAGAAAAGGTAAGTTCGGTGTCGCGATGGGACTTGATATTTTTGAGGTGAATAGAAAGTATCTGCATGATT
>JAYTVV010000026.1:0-10004 GCA_043743795.1 Geobacteraceae bacterium | reverse complement strand
GTGGTCGGCACGATGGCCGCGGGCGACCCTTCCCGTTATGCCGCCATAGCCGCCATGACCGCCGGTATGGTAGCAGTTTTTTGCCTTCTGGCCTGGATCATGCGTCTTGGTTCATTCGTCAATTTCATTTCCGAATCTACTTTACTCGGTTTCAAAGCCGGAGCAGCTCTAAGCATCGCCACTATGCAACTTCCTAAACTGCTTGGGGTCAGCGGAGGAGGGGATAATTTTTTTGAGCGGTTGAAATTCATCATTCAACAATTGGGCAATGCAAACGTAACGATACTTGCCCTTGGGGTCGGTTCACTCCTGCTGCTGCTGGCCGGAGAGCGGTTACTGCCTGGCCGCCCGGTGGCATTGGTCGTCGTCATACTATCAACCGGCATAGTTTCAATTTTCGGGTTGACTGAACAGGGTGTCGGAGTCGTCGGTATCATCCCTTCCGGATTACCGTCAATCAGATTACCATCTATCCACCTTGTTCAAATGGAAAGTTTGCTTGAACTTGCGTTCGCCTGCTTTCTGCTTTCATACGTGGAGAGCATCGCTGCAGCGCGTGCGTTTGCTTCAAAACATCATTACGAAGTCAATCCACGCCAGGAGTTTCTGGGCTTGGGAGCCGCCAACCTTGTTGCGGCACTCGGGCAGGGCTACCCGGTTGCCGGAGGATTGTCGCAGTCAGCGGTTAACGAAAATGCCGGGGCACAAACACCTCTCTCACTGGTCTTTGCATCAATCACACTTGTGACAGTGCTCTTCTTTCTGACCGGAATGCTCCGCAATCTGCCAAACGCAGTGCTTGCCGCCATAATCCTGGTAGCGGTGTCAGGCTTTGTCAAAATTGGGGATTTTAAGCGTCTGCGGCAAATCAGCCATCTTGAGTTCAATGTCGCGCTGGTCGCATTTATGGGGGTGTTATTGCTCGGGATTTTGAAAGGCGTCGCGGTTTCGGCAATAGCCTCAATCCTCTTTTTGCTCCGGTTGTTGGCTAAACCACATGTTTCCGTGCTCGGCAGGATCCATGGCAGCACACGATTCAGCGACTCGACCCGCCATCCCACTAACGAACGATTTCCCGGATTGTTCCTGTTCAGGATCGAAGCCCCCCTGCTCTACTTCAATGTTAATACCGTCAATTCAACCGTACTTGCGGCAATTCATCGCGAGAGCACAGCAGTCAGACTGGCAGTATGCGACCTTTCAACATCTCCATATATCGATGCCGCCGGTGCAAGAATGCTGCAGCAGCTTGAGGAAGAGCTGGAACGGGAAGGTATTCAGCTTAAAGTTGCGGAAGCACATGCAGAAGTGCGCGAGATCCTCCGTGCAACCGGCATTAGTGAATCGTTAGGCGGGGTCAGCAGACATACTGCACTGGCGGATATTGTTGAAGATTTTGAGCGTAACACCACACGAGCCGACAAAGATGGGGCTTTGATCTGAAAGTAGAACAACACTCACACACCTAACTCCCGCAACACGATACTCGTTTCTGCCTGACCATCGAGCCAGACAGCTAACTCGTCAACTATCTCCATTTCATCAATTTCATTACGTTGAGGCCAAATCCCCAGCACTGACGCGCCGCAGAGCGATCCGATCTGATGCGGAGCGGCCTTCTCCGCCAGACTGGGATGTTCCGGCATGCCGTTTACTATAACACCGGCAACCTGTAGTCCCATTTGCTGTGCGGCAAAACAAGACAATACCGTATGGTTAATAGTCCCCAGCCCCGGGCGGGCAACAACCAAAAGCGGCAAACCCAGCTCACGGGCCAGATCAGCAACCAGCAACCCACCCGACAGCGGCACCATCAAACCGCCGGCTCCTTCAACAATCACATATTCGCACGTAGACGACACCCGGTCAAAGGCAGCCTTGATAGCAGAAAAATCAATCCGGACGCCGTCAATCCTGGCTGCATCAGCAGGAGCCATAGGTTCGCGAAGACGGTACGGGGCAACATCATCAGAAAAGGGGAGCCCGGCAGCCTGACAGAGTAACAGGGCATCATCCGAAATCAGCGTATCATCCACTTCGCGACAACCGCTGGTAACCGGTTTCATCACCCCGACGGAGACGCCATTCATCCGCAGCAGCCTGGCCAGTACTGCAGCAACGATCGTTTTTCCGACACCGGTGTCGGTTCCCGTAACAAAAATCCCGCGCGGCGCCATCAGTTCTCCACTCCGCAACATCCCTCAACCGGTATTTCAAGATCTTTCAGCATCTGCCGATCAAGTTCAGGAGGGCGACCGGGAGTGGTCAGATAATTACCGGTCATAGTTCCATTGGCTCCCGCCAAAAACATCCATGATTGCAGTTCACGCAGGTTTTTCTCCCGACCGCCGCAGACTGACAAGCGTTTGCCCGGCAGCAAAAAGCGATAGACGGCAATAATAGTGAGGCATTCAAGCGGGGTAAGATTGTTTGCATCCTCAAGTCGTGTTCCGGCCACCGGATTCAAAAAATTGAGCGGAATCGAATCGACATCCAGCTCGCGCAGTGTCAACGCCATCTCAATTCGCTGGGCAAACGACTCGCCCAAGCCGAATATACCGCCACAACAAACCCGTAATCCGACCGCTTTGGCAGCACGGATCGTGACGACATCATCTTCATATGCATGGGTTGTGCAGATCTGAGGAAAGAAGCTGCGGGCTGTTTCAAGATTATGATGATAGGTCTCCATGCCGGCGTTTTTAAGGCGCAACGCAGTTTTTTCATCCATAATTCCAAGCGAACAGGACGGAGAAATCCCGGTTTCGGATTTGATACGGGAAACAGCCCGGCAAACACGCTCAAGCTCATCTTCCGTCGTAATACTGGTGCCGCTGGTAACAATACCATAGCAGCCCGCACCATTTTTTTCAGCCAGAGCGGCACAACGCACCATTTCATCTTCATCGACCAATGGATAAATTTCAACCCCGGTATCATGGTGGGCTGACTGAGCACAAAAAGCACAGTTCTCCGCACAGCGGCCTGATTTGGCATTGATGATCGAACAGAGAAAAACGGCGGAGCCGACAAAGTGATCGCGAATTCGTGCCGCTTCAGCAAACAGCAGATATCTGTCCGAACCCGTTACACCGGCAAGCTTCAGTGCTTCATCGGCATCAAGTGAACCGCCGGCAAGAACCTTATCCGCCAAATTCTGGATATAATTACGTTGTGTCATATTATGCCTCCGGCCTTCTCGATACCATAAGCGCACACGCATTGTCAACCAACGACAACACAATTGGTTAACAACCAATACAACGGACATCACATTCAGTAATGGACAATAACTGTCTTAAATGATATTTTCACTCCATTACATTCAAGCTGCTGAACAAAAGCATCTCAAACGGAGATCTCATTTGTTACGCATGAAAACCTCACTTTTGGCAACTCTTACAATTAAAATACGAGAGCTGATAAAATCGTTTTCCACCCGGAAAATGCGGGAGGTTTTTTCACGCTCAACAAAAACACCGTGGTCAGATGCCGCATGGTACATTTTTACAATTTTTGTTTTTGTGGCGCTTGTCTCATCTGCCGGATACGCACTGATACAGCAACAGAAGCGGTTTTTACTGGGAGGGAAGTACAAAGAAATTTCTACAATTGCCGACCTCAAAACATCCCAACTGGTTCAATGGCGCAAGGAACGTTTTGCCGAAGGGGCTTCTATTCGGGCAAATGCCATGATGGCAGACCGCATCAATGATTATATCGCCGGTAAGGACAAAGAAATTATTCGCCGGGAACTTAAACTGTGGATGGCAAACCTCGTTGATCTTGGTGACTACAAGAAAGTAATTCTATTTAACACGGACGGTACCGTTCTTGTTTCCGATTCAGAGTTCAAAACACCCCCTATACAGCATTATCTTGACCATGTTTCCGACGCTGTAAAGGAACATGAACTGCTCCTTTCAGATTTTCACAGAGATTATCATGACGCTCCGTTTGACCTGGACCTCACGATACCGATCATGCGCTTTGATGGCG
The DNA here is from genome assembly GCA_043743795.1 of Geobacteraceae bacterium. GTDB lineage: Bacteria > Desulfobacterota > Desulfuromonadia > Geobacterales > Pseudopelobacteraceae > JACRCG01. Next base: position 6,005 of record JAYTVV010000026.1, on the reverse strand, counting down.
TAAATTCTCGCTGTATTGCAGTACTGGTACTTGATATTGATCCGAATGAACGACTATATCCGCTCATTCAATCATGGCCCGCAGCCAGTTCATCGGCGGAAACCTTATTGATTAATCAGAATGAGAATAACGCACTTGTCCTGAACAAGCTGCGACATCGAAATACATCCGGTACCCTGAAACTGCCGCTGTTACGCTACAGTATTCCGGCAATGCAAGCCGCAATCGGGCACGAAGGAAGTTTTGAAGGAACCGACTATCGCAATGAAAATGTGTTGTGTGCCGCCAGAGTGATTCCCGGCACTAAATGGTGGATGGTTGCCAAAATAGATAAAAACGAAGTTATGGCACCCATTTCAAAGAGTATTTTGTATGTAGTTCTAACCGGTGGATTTGTTGTGATTGCGATGGTTCTGGGTGTGTTTCTGTGGGGACTGCGCAGAAGAGCAGAGACACTTCGCAGGATAATAGAAATACAGAAAATATCTGAATCGCAACTGCAGGGCATCCACGCACAATTGGAACATCAAATCATGGAGCGCACCAGTGATTTGACTGATATCAATTCACTTTTGCGATTGGAGATGATTGAGCGGGAACAGTTGGAGCGCAAACTGCTCAGTGCCAAACGTCTTGAGGCTATTGGTCAAATTGCCGGTGGCGTCGCCCATGAAGTCCGCAACCCGCTTAACGCCATTCTCACCATAACAGAAGCCCTCTTCAGGGAAAAAGAGATCGAAAGCAACCCCGAATACGAGCCGTTTATTCACCATATCAGAACGCAGGTAAATCGCCTGGTTCAACTAATGAATGACCTCCTTGATCTGGGGAGAACGATACCGGCAACCAACCTGCAACCCATGCCTCTCTATGGCGTGTGCCGTGACTCACTTAATCTTTGGAAATCAACCGGTCTGTCAAAAAACAAGTCAGCAACCCTCACGTCTGATAACGATGATATATCTGCACTGGTTTTAGCTGACGGCCTCAAATTGCAGCAGGTTTTCTTTAATTTGCTTGAAAACGCCGGGCATCACACCACCGACAGAAGCATAATCAAAGTTCAACTGACGCACAGAGAGCTTGATCTGCCTAACAAAATGGCAGTTGTGCAGGTAATTGACCAAGGTACAGGAATAGCTGAAGATAAGCTTTCTAAAGTGTTTGATCCTTTTTATACAAATCGGCAAGGAGGCACTGGCCTTGGCCTGGCCCTTGTCAGGCATTTTATCGAAAATATGGGTGGAACCGTGCAAATATGGAATAATGATCCGCCGCCGGGTTGTACTGTTGAAGTCTGCATACCGCTTTATCGGGAGGAATCAAAATGAAACCGAATGTTCTGTTGATTGAAGACAATGCCGCAACGCGTTTCGGTTTTGTGCGCTATTTTTCAAAAGACGGCTATGACATTTTTGAAGCATCGAACCTCTCTGAGGGCGCAATTGCACTGGCAACACGACGATTCGATATCCTGATTCTCGACATCAACCTGCCGGATGGCAGCGGCATTGATTTTATAGACACTGCTCGGGCAAATGACCCCTGCATCCCGATCATTGTTATAACCGGCGAAGGTGATATCCCCCTGGCGGTTGAAGCAATGCAGCGTGGTGCGGACAACTTCATGACCAAACCAGTTGACAATACCGCCTTATCCGTCTTTATGCGCAAAACGCTCGAAATTGGAATCCTCAAGCGTCAGCAATCCACTCGAAAGCGACTTGAAAAGAAGGACGGATTCTTTATTGGCGAGAACGGTACGATACGAGAATTACATGCTTTGGCTATAGCAGCAGGTGCCAGTGATATCCCGGTACTCTTAACAGGTGAAACCGGCACCGGTAAGGGGATGCTTGCTAAATGGATTCACCAGCAGGGTTCTCGCGCAGCAAACGAATGTGTCGAACTTAACTGTTCCGGATTGCGAGGTGAAATGCTCTCGCGCGAGATTTTCGGAAATGCCAGGGGCGCCTTCACGTCTGCCGATCAAGACCGTAAAGGACTCCTTGACATTGCCGATCGGGGAACATTGTTTTTGGATGAAATAGGCGACATGAGCATTGATGTACAAGCTCAATTTCTCAAGGTATTGGAAGATAAAAGTTACCGCAGACTTGGTGATGTAAAGCTGTTAAGAAGTAATTTTCGCCTGATATGTGCAACGCATCACGAACTGGGCTCATTGGTCAGTTCAGGTCAGTTTCGCCAGGATCTCATGTTCCGGATTAACATGATGACAATTCATCTGCCTCCGCTCAGAGATCGCCTGGACGACCTGCCGGCGCTGGCCGCCCATCTACTGAGGTCGCTTGGCTCGACGGCAGCGGTTCTTTCTGACGAAGTTATGAAGCTGCTGCACGAATATCCCTGGCCGGGCAACATCCGTGAACTGAAAAATGTGCTTGAACGTGCATTACTGCTGACACCACATGGAGCAACACTACGACAGGCTCACTTTCTAAGCTTGATAAACAACCGCGTTCAATTACCAAACCAGAATCAGAAAACCGTTCAGGAAGTTGAGGAAGCCCATATCAGAACCGTGCTTGATCAGACAGGAAACGACATTGAAAAAGCAGCAAAAAGTCTTAACATTTCAAGAGCAACACTCTATCGACGACTTAAACAGATCAACGCCAATATAAATTAATTCATTCTGAAGCGCACCACGTAATTTCATTGAAATAACCATACTGATTATTACGGTTCTTCATTCATGGCACCGGTTCGATACCCCTGCAGGTCGAGCGCGACATAAATAAAACCGGCTTCTTTCACCAATTTGACGATTTCACCCCGCAGGGGTCCTGCAGCACGCTCAAATTCCTGGTCACCCAACTCAATCCTGGCTACACTCCCATGATAACGCACCCGCAACGTCCGGAATCCGAGCCCACGCAGTGATTCCTCAGCCAAACCAATCTGGATAACCCGTTCAGGGGTAATCGCAGTACCATAGGGAAAACGACTGGAAAGACAGGCAAAAGCAGGTTTATCCCATGTTGGCAACGCCATTTCATGAGAAAGATCACGAATATCCTGTTTGGTAAAACCTGCTTCTTCCAGCGGACTGCGCACCTGAAGCTCTTCCGCTGCACGACGCCCCGGGCGATGATCACTCGCATCGTCAATATTAGTGCCGTCCAGTACAAATCCCAGCCCTTCCTGGTCGGCAATTGCCCTAAGCTTTCCGAACAGTTCTTTTTTGCAGTAATAACACCGATTGCGGGGATTATCGCGAAACTCGGGGATATCAAGTTCCTCTGAAACGACTACCAGATGTCGGCCGCCAATTCGCTCTGCCATCCTGTACGCTTCATTTAATTCACGTTCAGGATACGTTTTTGAAGTAGCAGTTACCGCCAATGCACGATGTCCCAACACCTTGGCCGCCACTGCAAATAACAGCGTCGAATCAACTCCGGCAGAAAAGCCGATAACGCAGCCACCCATTTCAGCCAAAATACTGTAAAGCTTGTTTTTTTTATCTTGAAGATGCATATCCATTTACATGACAACCTTTCAATTTGTGTTCGTTTAAGCTTGTTGCACCAAAACTGCACCAAATCTGAAACAGCCTATGCGGCTTTTTTCTCAAGTTAACCTTTTGCTATCCCCTCATGCCTACCAAGTCCTTCTGCGATAAGCGCAAGCACAAGCGTATTGATACTTACACCCTCAGCCCTCGCCCTTGTCTGTAGCGAAGCATGAAGCGAACGCGGAAGACGCTGCACAAATTTAACCGGTTTGCCTTCCTCATCGTAATGTGTCGGCACTGGTATATTTCTTCCCATGTCAACTTGTGCCGCTATCCAACTATTAAAAGCATCCTTACCATTTACAAGGGCCTCTTCCAAAGTTTCGCCGTCAGACATGCAGCCCGGAAGGTCAGGAAACGTGATCATGTAACCGCCCCCGTCATTCTCCGAAAGTGGCGCTATGACATGGCCGTAAGCCTCAAAAGGATACGGCGGTATAGCGAGCTTGATTGTCTTTACGCTCATGTTATTTCTCCTTGATCGAGTCAATCATCAATATGAACCGCTTGACATAAATCGGTTTGACAGGACGGTGAGCCGGAATGCAAAGGCTCTCAGTAATGCCGGTAGCGGAAAAAACATGGTGACTTTCGCCGTTATTGCGTACCTCAATGTCGTAACGTCCAGCAACGGACAACAGGTCGTCAATCCGCCAATCGCGGGGACTTTTTCTCATTCGATCGAGTGTTTTGTCTGCTGTTGTAATGTCCTGATAGTATCACATATAACATTACAATCAAGTGGTTTCTGCGAGACTGGAAGCGGTTACAAACCAAATATCCTGGTGATCATGCAGGTAGGTGAAGAACAGAAAATGAGCGGCAACAGCCCATTGATGATCGTCCAGGGCGGAGAATCGTTTCAGGTGAGTGACAGCATTCTGGAAAAGGTTGGCATCATCCTGGTTGATGTACTCCATGACTGTTTCAGCCCGTGGTGGTTGTGGTTGTACACGGCGTTGCACTCTGTTCCGTTGCGGCGGCGTCATATTCGCTTAAAAAGGTAGGCCGCCCGACAAACCAGCGTGAGGATGCTGGATTGACGGACGAAAAACGGTCAAGCGGGATTTCAGGAGGAATAGGAATTATTTGTTGTATTGACGGCGGAACTAACGTTCCGCCTTTTCGCACTGGCGCTCACTATCGTTCACCGCCACCTACCGACCTGGCCTGGCTCATAGCGCCCTGCCAAGTCTTGCGGTGCGTGCTGGGGAAATAAGCTTTGTTTGGATATGGTTAATGTGTTAAGAAGAGTTATATTTTACGAAATGTGTACTGTTTTACTGAAACTGGGAATTTGAAACAGCGGCAGGCATTATAAGGCATCTTATATAGGAAACTCGCTAGGTTTCTTATATAAGTAGCAAGCATCCTATATAGGTAACAAGTTTCTTATATAGGGAAACCGTATATAACCGAGTTGGCTGAGAGAAGAAAATGAATAAATACAATGAAGAAGAACTTAAAGGTATGACCGTCAACGAGCGTCTTTTTGGCCTTGGATTGATTGGGCAATGGGATTTGGCGGCTAAAACCAGAAACCGACAAATGATGATCGAAATCCTCTTGAAGTGTTCATTTTCTCAAGAACAAAGTGAACAAACAACGGATGCAGTTTTGAAAAATCCCGCCAAATTTGGATTTTAATCGGATGGTAAAGTAGCCAATAAGCTGCTAGAGCCGATTCGATGATGCTCTCAGAACTACGGCAATGCCGTTGAGTGAGGAAAAATGGAATACAGAATAATCAAAAACTTCAAGGATAATCCAATTGAGATCTTTGACGGATTTGAGCCAGATCATCTGAGCTTAACCCCAGAAATGTGTCGACTTAACAAGAACTACCAGAAAATTGATCTGCTTGCTGAAATTAAGCGGAAATACCAAGACGGCGAGGAAGGACAAAAATACAAGCTGCTATACGATGCACTTCCAACGAGAGTAATGGCGTTCAACAAGTCAACCGGAAAAAGTGAATCAGTACATGGGTACTTCGGAATTATGGAAAACCGCCAAACTGAGAAACCAGCAGTAATATTGTTCACATTTTTTGAGGTTTCTCCCCTTCGATATCACGCATATTTACATCGCATACTCGAAGAAGAATAGGCACCCAACCAAGCGCTCAGACCATGACCGGGCGATAAGGCTGCCCGGCAGGTCAAGCGCTGGCCCGTTGTCGCGACACGATGTCGCGTTGAAGACTGTCTGGCTGTGGCTTTGAAGGCACTGACCAGACCCCGTATTCCCCTGCGGGTATCCTAGGGAGGCGTGCTGTCATGGTGCATCCATGCTGGTGCATCACCGCCGCTGAGCGTGGGCGCCGCGCGGTCCAGGCTCAGGTAACCGAGGCCCACCTCCTCGAGGAATTCGAGGCGGCTCTTGATCTCGCTGACCACGTCGCGCGCGATGTCGGCGTCTCGCCCGACCAACTGCAATGCGCCGACCCAGCGCCGCGCATCGG
>JAYTVV010000025.1:0-4757 GCA_043743795.1 Geobacteraceae bacterium | reverse complement strand
TTTGGAGTGACCCCTGATATTATGACTCTGGCGAAAGCATTGGCCGGCGGGGCACCGATCGGAACCATGCTGGCAAAGGATAAATTTGCAGTCGCTTTTGTTCCCGGCACGCACGGTTCAACTTTTGGTGGTAATCCGTTGGTCTGCGCCGCTGCCATTGCAACGGTCAGAACCATCCTGGAAGACGGTCTGCTCAACCGGTGCGAGGAAATCGGCGAATATCTGACCGGTGAACTGGAATCTTTGGTGAAGAAGTACGCCTTCGCCAAGGAAGTACGCGGGGTAGGGCTGATGATCGGCATGGCGCTGAATATTCCGGCCGGTGATGTTGTTAAGAAGGGGCACGAACGGGGTGTGCTGCTCAACGTAACCCACGATACAGTGCTTCGATTTGTACCACCGCTGATTGTTACCAAGCAGGAAATTGATGAAATGATCAAAATTCTTGACGGTATTTTTGCTGAGATTGTTATTTAGGGGAGATACATGGCACGACATTTTCTTGCATTACATGATTATACAAAGGATGAACTGGACGCTTTACTTGCTTTTGCAGCAGACCTGAAAAGCAGGCAAAAGGCAGGCATTCTACACAAACTGCTGGACGGCAAGACCGTTGCGCTGATTTTTGAAAAAGCCTCCACCCGCACCAGAATTTCCTTTGAAGTGGGTGTGTTTCAGCTGGGCGGTCACGGGCTGTTCATGCCGTCCGGTTCGTCCCAGATGGGGCGCGGGGAGCCGATCAAGGACAGTGCCCGTGTCATGTCCCGTTATTGCGACGGAGTTATGATCCGGACGTTCGGCCAAGAAATCGTAGACGAGTTTGCGCAGTATTCGGATGTTCCGGTCATCAATGGACTGACGGACCTGTTTCATCCCTGCCAGATCATGGCCGATCTGCAAACGGTAATTGAGCACAAGGGCAGCTATGCCGGGTTGAAATTTGCCTGGATAGGTGATGGCAACAATATGGCAAACACCTGGATCGAGGCGGCTGCAATCTGTGGTTTTGAGTTGCATCTGGCCTGTCCCGTCGGCTATGAACCTGACCGGAATGTTATGGCGTGGGCCCGGGAGAAAGCTCCGGGGCTGATTTCACTGACGACCGATCCAAGGGTGGCGGTGGCCGGCGCGGATGTCATCAATACGGACGTCTGGGCCAGTATGGGGCAGGAAGAAGAACAAAAAGAACGTGAAAAGGCTTTTGCCGGCTTCTGCCTGGATGATGCTCTGCTTGCATCGGCACAGCCTGATTGTATCGTGCTTCATTGCCTACCTGCACATCGAGGGGAGGAAATTTCTGACTCGGTGCTGGAAGGGAAAAATTCAGTTGTGTGGGATGAGGCCGAAAACCGGCTGCATATACAGAAGGCTATAATGGCTACGTTAATAAAATAATATCAGCAGTTAAAGGAGACTATTACCATGGCAAAAAAACAGGAAATCAAAAAAATCGTCCTCGCCTATTCGGGCGGACTGGACACATCCATCATCCTCAAATGGTTAAAAAACGAGTATGGCTGTCAGGTTGTTGCTTTTTCTGCTGATCTTGGACAGGGAGAAGAGCTTGATCCGGTCCGTGAAAAGGCTCTGGCAACCGGGGCGGATACTGTCTATATCGATGACCTGCGAGAGGAATTTGTGCGTGACTTCGTCTTTCCGATGTTCCGCGCCAACGCCATCTACGAAGGGCATTACCTGCTCGGTACCTCCATTGCCCGTCCACTGATCGCCAAGCGCCAGATGGAAATTGCCGCCCTGGAAGGATGTGATGCCGTTTCCCACGGAGCAACCGGCAAGGGCAACGATCAGGTTCGCTTTGAGTTGGCCTACTATCATTTTGATCCATCCATCAAGGTCATTGCTCCCTGGAGAACATGGGACCTCAACAGTCGCCAGGCTTTGATCGAGTACGCCCAGAAGAATGATATCCCGATCCCGACCATCCAGAAGCGTCCCTGGTCATCTGACCGTAACCTGCTGCATATATCCTTTGAAGGCGGCATCCTGGAAGATACCTGGGCAGAAGCACCGGAAGAGATGTATGTGCTGACAAAACCACCTGAGGAGGCTCCTGATAAGCCCCAGTACGTAGAAATTGAGTTCAAAAACGGTAACGCCGTTGCCGTTGACGGCGAAACAATGACGCCGGCGCAGTTGCTGGCGCACCTCAACTACCTTGGTGGTCAGCATGGCGTCGGGCGCGTGGATCTGCTGGAAAATCGCTCGGTCGGCATGAAGTCGCGCGGTGTATATGAGACTCCCGGCGGATCGATTCTGCGTGAAGCACATTCAGCCGTTGAGCAGATTACGATGGATCGTGAAGTGATGCGTATTCGTGACAGCCTGATCCCCGAATATGCCAAGCAGATTTATGCCGGTTACTGGTTCTCTCCTGAGCGCCTGATGCTGCAGACCCTGATTGACGATTCTCAGAAGTGTGTCAACGGCGTTGCACGTGTCAAGCTTTACAAGGGATTGTGTCGTACCGTCGGACGTAAATCAGAAACGGATTCGCTCTTCAATCTCGACTTTGCTACTTTCGAGAAGGATCAGGTCTTCAACCAGGCTGATGCCGAAGGTTTCATAAAGATCAACTCATTGCGGTTGCGTATCCGTTCGTTGATGCAGGCAAACCGGAAGTAGCGATTGACGAAAAAGCGCTTCAAGAAAGAACACATCGTCACTTCAGTTGTGGCGGTGATTGTGGACGACGATGGGCGGGTGCTTCTGACAAGACGGAGTATCCCGCCCTTCCTTGATCAGTGGGTTATGCCGGGCGGCAAGATCGACCTTGGCGAGCCGATTGTGGAGGCGTTGAAGCGGGAAGTGCATGAAGAGGTGGGATTAGAGATAGAAATCGAGGGGTTGGTCGATGTCTTTGAACATCTCACCCCGGGTGAGGAAAATTGCCACTTCGTAATTCTGTACTACCGCTGCCGTCCGCTTTATTGCGACGTTGTCCACAACGAACATGAGGTCGCCGAGATTGCATGGGTTTCTTGTCATGATTTAGCGGACTATGCGATGCCGGCCGGCGCACGTTTCATACTGGGGAAAGTATTTCCCGCCTTTTCATTACACAATGTGCCGGGTAGCGTCGATGCCTGAAATCATCGATAAAAAAGTTAACCTTGAGTTTCCTCTCGGGCATCACCTGCACTGCATGGTTGCCCAGATTCCCAATCACCTCACACGGGCGGATATCGGTTTCTGTCTGGTCGATCCGGAAGAAAAATGGCGCCTTGTCAGTTCCATACTGGATCTGGTGGCGGCCGGTGAAGGGAATCTGAAAAAACTTCATTTTTTGCTCTTTCCCGAATCAAGTCTGCCCGTTTCACGCTTCGATGATATGCTGGCAACAATTAAGCAGCGTTTCCGCCCCAACACGGTAACGGTATTTGGTGTTGAGCACATCCCTTTGCGTCAGTACCGTGCCCTGCTGGAACGTTTTCGTGCCGATAATGGCGAGGCTATCGGGTTGGTCGACCATGATGTTGATTCGGGCGATGTGCTGAACATGCCGGTCAACTGGTGCTGTGTTGCCGTCAAAGAAGCTGATGGGCACATGCGGGTCTTCCTTGAAGCCAAGAGCCACCCCTTTCATGGCGAAGAGTATATAGACACGTTTCACGACCTCTATCGGGGCCGGCATTTTTACCTGTTCCACTGCCGTCCCTCCTGCTTTAACTTCATGGCTATCATCTGCCTGGATTACCTGTATCGCGACCTGTACACATCAAATATCCGGCAGATTATCGACCACGCCAACCATCTGTTTTTTACCACCCGTCAGGGGCTTGATGCACTATTTGTAATTCAGTGTAACCCCAAGCCGGAGCACCCAGCCTATCGTGAGGTGTTAAGCGGCTTCTACGGTGAATATCTGGAGGATATGCCGGGTGTGCGGGAAACCGTCACCGTTTTTGGCAACGTGTCAGAGGAAAGCACGATTGAAGGTTTTCCCGCAGATGCCGCTTTCGGCAGTTCGTTTGTGGTGATTAACCACAATCATCGCCTGGCGCAGGTTCGTTTTTCTGAGTTTTCTACGGATAGCTTCGATGGTGCTCCGGTCTGCAGGCTGCGCTTTGGCACGGGAACCCGGTTGCTGTATTTCAATCTTCCTCCGCAGCATGAGATTGATCCGCGCACCTCACGGGTGCCGCTCAAGGTTCACAGCATCATGGCTGTAGACGAGAGCGGCGAGTGGCGTAAAATCGCAGTTGATTGACATGTCTCTACTTTGATTTTATCCGTTTTTCGCGTATAGTACCTGTTTTTCGACCTCAAAATACGGCACAAGGAAACAATTCACTATGTCAAAAGATAAACTGTGGGGTGGGCGTTTCACCCAGCCAACCGATAAATTTGTTGAGGAGTTCACCGCTTCCATCCAATTTGATAAACGCCTTTATCACCAGGATATTCGCGGTTCCGTAGCTCATGCCCGTATGCTGGGCAAGCAGGGGATCATCCCGCTCGAAGATGTTGAACAGATTGTTCATGGCTTACAGCACATCCTGCAGCAAATTGAATCCGGCGAGTTCGATTTTTCCATCAGTTTGGAAGATATTCATATGAACATCGAAGCGCGCCTTTCGGCCGCAATAGGTGAAGCGGGTAAGCGTCTGCATACAGGGCGTTCACGCAATGATCAGGTTGCGTTGGATATCCGGCTCTATTTGCGGGATGAAATTGTTGAAATCACCACCTATCTTGATCTGCTGATTGACGCCCTGCTGGTTCAGGCTGAAGCT
>JAYTVV010000024.1:0-4788 GCA_043743795.1 Geobacteraceae bacterium | reverse complement strand
TACTGTTGTTTGTCCGGCATGACTTGTCTTTCTGCCAACTGATTCCAGCATGAGTGGCCTGCTGGTTATGGCCTCATGCCGTTTGTCCGGGTTGAGCAGCCGCGTATAGAGCGACCACCAGTTGTAGACCAGCGCTACCAAGCGGCTGATAATTCGGCAGCGCTGCAGGTCTTTGGTGGTGAATCCACCCCAACCCCACTGGTTCTTCAATTCGTCAAAGCAGTTCTCGCTGTCACCTCGATCCCGATAATGTTGGGCAATAGTCAGGATCTCGTCCTGCAGGGAGGTGACCAGTACTTGGTACTCGTATTTACGGATGCCGTCTTTTGTTTCGATGAAGGCAAGGTTGAGCTGGTTGTCTGTTATCAGCACTTCCCCCTGGATGCGCCGCTTGAGTACGATGATGCGACGGCTCTTTGTCCAGCCGGTGAGCTGGATTCTACTCTCTGCGCCCCTGAAACCATGGCCGGCATCAACCCACTCTCCACGATCAATCAGTCGGTTGATGGCTTTCTTAACGTTTGAGGTCAGCTTGAGTTTGGACAGGTAGTGCAGGTTGCGTTCTTCTGCTTCATGCATGATCGGTTCGGTACCAAAAGCAACATCACCGCGGATGAACTTTGGCCACAGTTCCCGTGGCAGGTCGTCCAGCAATTTCCAGAGACCAATGGACACGTGCTTGCCGGTATGCTGATTCCCTGGCGCGACCTCTACGCCCAACGCAAGGCGAGTATTGCCCATGAAGTAGCTGTGATAGGCATGAGACGGCCTCCCCGGTTTTTGGGGATTGTAGCTTATCTCGGCTCCTTCTTGCTTGCCGTACAAAGGCTTTACCGTGTTGTCGGTATCAAGAACCCAGGGGGCAAGGCCAAGTACAGGGCGGCTACAGGCGGCAAGATGACGGTCAAGCCAAGTTACGGCTTCTGCTTCGTCAAATTGGGAAAGAGCACGCCTGACGGAATCTTCACTGGCAACACCGGTCATGCCGAGCAGTTCAGGATTTACCCGGTCAGTGCGAATCGTGGTGATATGGGCATACCGTTTATGGCCGGCAAGGACTGACAAAAACAGGGTACCCAGCACGTCACGAACTTCCGGTGCGTTCGGGCTTTTGTACTGCAAGGGGCAGTCGGCAACAAAGGCTTCATACAGCCCACTGACCTTTAAAAATTCAATAAAGAACGGAAGCTGACCAAGAGGAGTGACTGCTGCATCAGGATCCCACTCTACCTGAATACGGCCAGCAAACGTGTCAACGGCAACGCGGGAAGAAGCTGCAACGGCTCGTTTTTTACTTTCACCCATTTGGTGAACCTCCTGACCTGAGATTGATGCACAATATCAGGAGGTTGGAGCAAAATCAAAGGATCAACTGCTTTTTATAGGTTTAACGAATATATCATAAAAAAGCCCCTGCGGAATCCACAGGGGCAAACGTAGGAAAATTGAAATTCAGGAATCTACTTTTTCAACACGCCAAGTAAGCGGCTAGGTTGAGAACCGCCCTTTCATATTCTGTTATCGCCGACTGCTGTGGCTCAACCCCGACCCGAATCATTCCCGACCGTTCTCTTCCCCTCTCAGCATATCTGCTTGAAAATCAGATGTAGTACATGACTTTATGATCAATTTCATTTTCGATGCCCATATCGTGAGCTCGCTGGCAGAGAGTTTGTAATGTCATGCCGGTAAAGAGAGTGTCCAGCAGAGCGTTTGCTTCTGCCCAGACGGTCTGGGTAACGCAGCGTCCTTCAAACGGGCATTCCGTCTTGCGACGGAGTTTCTTTGGTGTGGCTCCGGCGCAGTCGACCAGTAATACATCTTGTTCAGTGGCATTCAGGATTTCAAGAACAGTAATTTCATCCGCTTTGCGTGACAATGCGTATCCGCCCTGCGGTCCGCGCTTGCTTTTCAGGAGGCCGGCACGCTTCAGATTCTGGAAAATCTGCTCCAGATACCGGGGCGAAATCTGTTGCCGCCGTGAAATGTCCTGAATCTGGGCAGGTGCAGGGCCACAGTTGTAGGCGATGTCGAACATAGCTCGAAGGCCGTATCTGCTTTTAGTTGAGAGGCGCATGCTGTACTCCGGTTGATAATAAACTATCGAAAATCATTACGGAACCTGACCGGAATTGTCAAGGAAATAAAATGGGTTGAACGGCCGTTCTACGGTGTATATGAACGTGAAATTATCGGGCAGTGCGGGCAATTGTAGCGGCAATTACCACCGCTGCGCCGGCCTTTTTCAGCTCCTTGGCGCATTCGTCCATTGTACTCCCGGTTGTCATAACGTCATCCAGCAGCAGCACCCGTTTGCCCGCAATACGATGAGGTCTGTTCACGGTGAAGGCTCCCTTCACATTCTCCCGGCGTTCTGCTGCAGAAAGCTCAATCTGGGGCTCAGTCGGCCGTGTTCTGATCAGAGCGTTTGTAAGCATCGGCAAGGAAAGGTGGTGTGACAATACCCTGCCGAGAAGCACCGCCTGATTGAAGCCGCGCTGCCGAAGGCGGGAGCGATGCAGCGGGACGGGAACGATAAGGTGCGGACCCTGTTCTGTCAGAAACGTGTGTACTTCTTCTAAAGTCAGCAGTGCCAGTGGAGAACGCAGATGTGTTTTCCACTGGTACTTGAATGAGTGGATTAATTCCCGCACTGAACCTTCGTAGAGGAATGCTGCCCGGGCTGTATCGAAATGAGGCGGATGAATCTGGCATGGGCCGCAGCGGTGGTCACTGCCGGCTCCGGCAAATGGAATTCCGCAAAGAGAACAGAGTGGTGAGACAACGAGCGGTAAGCGTTCGCGGCAGGTTGGGCAGATGTGGAGTGAATCTGAATCAGGGATAAAAGAATGGCAGATGTGGCAGAGCGGGGGGATAATCACGTCAAGCAGTGCGTGGAGGAACTGCCTGGCGTGAGCCATTTAAAATCCGAGGTCTGCGTTGACTACCAGAACATGGAGGTCGGTAAAGCGCGGTTTGCGATCAATGATGGTGGTTATCCGGCAGAGCCGGTCCGGCGAATTGCAGTTGCTGCAAAAACCGGTGGCACAGCAGGGGGTCTTGAAGTTAAGGCGTTTTGAGTTTGGTGGCGTCGCCCAGCTTTTGACCCGCAGGATGGCATCGTGAGGTGTGCCGTCAACCAGTTTGTTGCGCCCGGCGACAACGATAACCTTGCGTGGGCCAAAGAACATGGCGGCAACGCGATTACCGGTGGCATCAATGTTAACCAGTTCACCGTTCAGGGTCAGGGCATTACAGCCGGACAAAAACAGGTCACAGGTCAGCTGACGCCGCATGATTTCCATCTTTTCTTCACGCGAAAAAGTTGCCGGTCCATGGTTGAGAATCTCTTTGCCCTGTTCGCGCAACTGCTGCTCCACCCCCAGAGAAACGATCGACATGGAACCACCGAAACCGATGGTAGCGGCATCGACCGCCCCGGTGATGATGTACTCTGCAGCGTCCTGCGGGGTTGCGCAGTACAGGGCGTTGAAGCCATTCTTTTCCAGCGCTGTCACCGTTTTCCGGCACTTCTGCTCATGGGTCCAGTAGCTGAGATCTTCCGACATTCCCATAAGTGCCTACTTCACAACTTTGACAGACTTGATGGTGACAGGAGTCTCAGGGAGATTCTGGAACACCATGTTTACGTTCGACGTTTTTACGGAAACGATCTTATCCACAATATCCATTCCCTCAACTACCTTGCCGAACACGGCATAGCCGGCTCCGTCAGGATTGGGGCGATTAAGCATGTTGTTGTTTACGACATTAATAAAAAACTGTGCGGTGGCACTGTCGGGGGCTGATGTTCTGGCCATGGCAAGCGTGCCGCGATCATTTTTCAGACCATTGGCGGCTTCGTTTTTGACGGGAGCACTGGTTGGTTTCTGTTTGCGATCAGCTGTGAAACCGCCACCCTGAGCCATGAAACCGGGAATGACGCGGTGAAAGATAGTCCCGGCATAAAATCCGCTCTTGGCATAATCAAGAAAGTTTTTGACGCTGAGTGGCGCTTCCTTTTCAAAAAGCTCAATTTTCACATTTCCAAGCGTGGTCTCCATTGTAACTACAGGGTTTTTGTGTCCTTCGGCACAGGCTATTCCTGCAACGAGGCAGATCAATGCTACGGCGCTCAACATCTTTTTAATCATGATACCCTCCAGATAGTTTGTGTACATACCGGTCGACTATACGACAGCCGGCTTGTAAAAGCAATATCACCCCACACAGCCGCGTACCAGGTCCGCCAGGCACTGGATAAACAGCGGAGAGCTGTTGAGTGACTCCATACGGTGAAAATTGGTGATGCCCAGATGTTCTGCAATCTCACGATATTCAATGTCGATCTCATGCAGGGTTTCAATATGATCCGAGACAAACGAGAGCGGCACCATCAAAATATCAGTATTTCCGGCGGCTGCGAGTTCCTTCAGCTTGTCGCCGGTGGACGGTTCCAGCCACTTGACAGGTCCTGCCCTGGACTGGAAGGCGAGATGGTGTGACACGGTACTGAAGTGTTCCATAACCAGTCGCACCGTTGCCTGTATGTGATCAAGATAGGGATCTCCTTCGGTAATAAATGACTGCGGCAGGGAATGGGCAGAGAAAAAGAGTTGTACCTTTGAGCGATCAGGAAATCTCGAAAGGCCGCGCTCTACTTTTTCGACCAAGGCCTTGATATAGAGGGGATGATCGTAAAACTGGCGTACTGAACGAAGTTCTACCGGTGCTGAACACGACTTCAGCGAGCGTTCCAGATCATTAAAGCTAGATCCGGATGTGGCA
>JAYTVV010000023.1:0-4885 GCA_043743795.1 Geobacteraceae bacterium | reverse complement strand
AGTATAACGCCAACCGAGGTGATGACGGCACTCGATGGGGCAACCGGTTTTGGAAAAGCGGTTTTAGCCGCCTTTTTTCTGGTATGGACTTTTTCGGTTGTCGACATCATCAGATTCAGGGTGGAAAAGTAGTCGTGCTCGACCTTGATCTTGACTAACGGCGTCATTTTGTGAGATAAAAAAAAGGCTTTATTCAAAATGAAATTCGCTCAGTCTAGGTGAGTGGAATTGGGGAATCAATGATCATTTCAAAAATCATCGGCAGTGGTTCATGCCTTCCGGATCGGGTGATACCTAACAGTCATTTTGACTATCTGGTTGAAAACGCTGACGAATGGATTTACAGCCGCACGGGCATCCGCGAACGGCGTTTTGCCCATGCAGATCAAGCCACCTCTGACCTTGCGACGATTGCCGCAAAAAACGCGCTGGAATCAGCCGGAATTGACGCCTCTGAAATCGACTGCATCATCATCGGCACCTCGACACCTGATATGAGCCTTCCGTCGACCGGATGCATTGTCCAGGAAAACATCGGCGCCAAAAACGCCTTTGCCTTTGATATCAATGCGGTATGCTCCAGCTTTGTCTATGCGCTGGAAATAGCCGACAACTTTATCAAATGCGGCAAATACAAAACCGTCCTTGCCATTGGCGCCGACACCTACTCCAAAATCCTCGACTTCAACGACAAAAACAGCTGCCCGCTCTTCGGCGACGGAGCCGGCGCTGCCATCCTGAGAAGCGGCGGCAACGCAACACACGGAATTCAGCACACCTACATGCGGAGTGACGGCAAAGGCTGGCCGCTGATTCAGGTACCCTCCTCCGGCTCGCGCAACCCGGTAACACCCGCGACGATAGAAGCCCGGGATATCTTTTTCCAGATGGCCGGCAAACAAGTCTACGTATTTGCGACCGAGGTCATCCCCGACATAATCAACACCCTCTGCACAAAAGCCGGCATAACCCCGGGTGACCTTGACTACATCATCCCCCATCAAGCCAACGTGCGTATGATTGACTTCATCTCCAAAAAGAGCGGATTCCCCAAAGAACGCTTTCTGCTCAACCTTGACCGGTGCGGCAACACCTCCGCCGCCTCGGTGGCGCTGGTACTGGATGAAAACCTGCGCAACGGCACAATCAAGCCGGGTCAGCTGATTCTTGCCATGGGATTTGGTGGCGGTTTAACCTGGGGTGGACTGTTAATCAGGTTTTAAACCGCCGACACCATCACCGCTTTCAACAGCTTTCAATCCATGTGTTTCAAACAATGCCCGCAGATCCGTCTGCGGGCATTTCTGCTTCCATCCCCCGTGGAAAGTGTCGGCAGCCAGCAGGATACCTCCCGGCGCCAGCAATTGCGTCAGATTATCAACAGCACGGTTCAAGAGCTCTTTTTCATGGATGATCGGGCCGCCCAAAAGACCATTACAGAGAATCAAGTCGAACTTTTCGTCCTCACTGCCATGCACCGTTTTCAAAATATCCCGACAGTGAAAACTGATGCACCGGCCATCCCCCTTTGCAATGAGAGGGGAAAGCCTTTTTGTCAACAGAGTATCACGGACCCGATTCTGCGGGAAGCTGCGGTGCCTTGCTACCCAGACCTCTAACGGATCCAATGTCCAGCCATCAATGTGAATATCTTGTGGTGAAAATCCCTGCTCCAGCACAACAAACGCCAGGCCGTATGTCTCCTCTCCAGTGCCGCACGCGGCGTCAAGACATCTGAGTGATCCAGGCTTCCGGGTAGCCAGCCATTCCCGGACAAATTGCAGTTGTCCGGGATAGCGCCCGATGCTGCCATAGAAACGATCTGGCAGGAACGAGGCAAACAGAAACCGGGTCAGAAGACATTCATCGGCCAGCAGTGATTCCAAAAGTCGCGCCGGATTGGCGCTCAACTGGAATTCGGATGGCAAGGCTGCAAAAACGTCAGCCCAACTTGAGGAATTGTGGAACGGCGTGCTTGAAAAAACAGGCGGATAGGTCAACGTCGCAGAGTAGAGCCGGTTGAATACATTAGTCACATCTGCAATTGGTAGATACAGCTCGCACTGGGAACGGATTTCTGCAGTAATGACTAACCCGGGAGCCGGAAGCGGAGCGGGACACGTGTTCACATAGAGATTAAACAGCATGTGCAGGCGATGGACGGCATTTTGGAAGTAATTTCTGTTGATGTTCGGCGTAATCAGGGCGTCCAGCCCATCAGGTTGGACGTTGGTGCCGGGGGCAGATGATCCGGAGAACATCAGTAACGGTGAATCGGGTGATACAGGGTGTCTCGCTCAACGGGGACTTTTCCGGCATTTCTGATCAGGCGGATGATGCCTTCTTTCGTTTGTGATTGGGGACTTTGTGCTCCGGCATCATGACCAATTTTTTCTTCGACGACGGTGCCGTCAAGATCGTTGACCCCGAAGGCCAGTGAAACCTGGGCAATCTTCTCACCGAGCATGATCCAGTAGGCCTTGATATGGTCAAAATTATCGAGGAAAATTCGCGCGATCGCCAATGTTTTGAGATCATCAAGACCCGATGTGCCCTTGATATCCAGCTTCAGATCGCTATTTTCAACCTGGAACGCCAGAGGGATAAAGGCCTGAAAACCACCCGTTTTGTCCTGCAGATTCCGCAGCATATCCATATGTGCCACCCGGTCGGCAGCGGTTTCAACATGACCGTACAGCATGGTGGCATTGGTTTTCAGTCCGGCCAGATGCGCCAGACGGATAATTTCCAGCCATCGGCTGCCGGAAATTTTCTCCGGGCATATTTTCTGCCGGACCTCCTCCACCAGAATCTCAGCGCCGCCACCAGGCATGGAACCGAGTCCGGCATAAATAAGACGCTCAAACACTTTTTCTATAGTCAAGCCGGAAATGCGGGAAAAGTATTCAATCTCCACGGCGGTAAAGGCTTTGATATGTAACTTTGGTGCGGTGTGTCGGATGGCTTGCAGGGCATCTTCGTAAAACTCAAAGGTCAGATCGGGGTGCAAACCGCCGACAATATGAACCTCGGTGGCGCCATCTTGCTCCGCCTCACGTGCCCGTTGGCAGATTTCGTCCAATGCCAGGGTATATGCACCCTCTTCGCCGGTGGTTCGTGAGAATGCACAGAATGCACAGCGATTGACACAGACGTTGGTTGGGTTGATATGGCGGTTGACGTTAAAAAAGACAGTACTGCCGTTTTTACGCTCGTTGACCAGCGCTGCCAATTCGCCGATCCCCAGCAGATCGTTGGAGGTAAACAGGAAGAGTGCCTCATCAGCGGTAATGCGCTGACCGGTACGAACTTTTGCGGATATGGTTTCGAAGGTTATCATGAGCGGAAGTCTACGAAAAACGGGCGGTTAGTGCAAGCGGAAAACGGTAGTATTTTACGGATATGCTTTCATGACAGTATGAGGCATGCGTTGCTCAAGCTCATCCCACGTGCCGCATCCGGTAATGTTGCCCCGTTCCACGACAATGATCTGGTCGGCCTGCCGAATGGTGGAAAGCCGGTGGGCAATAACAACAATGGTCATTTTTCCGTGAAGGTTAGAGATCGCTTCATTGATTTTATGTTCGTTTTCCGAATCGAGGGCACTTGTCGCTTCATCAAGAATGAGCAGCGACGGTTTTCGTAGTAACGCCCGTGCGAGAACGATACGCTGGCGCTCTCCGCCGGAAAGCTTCGCCCCCCTGTCCCCGACAACGGTATCCAGGCCTTTGGGCAGCCTGCGCACAAACTCTTCCGCCGCACTGAGTCGCAATGCGTTCCACAATTCACTCTCTTCTGCCTCCGGCATAATCCAGAGCAAATTTTCACGGATGCTTTTGTGCAATAAAAACGGCTCCTGCTGGACATACGCAATGGAGTTGCGCCATGCATGCAGAGTGGCGCCCGTCAAAGGCACATCGTCTATGAGGATATCTCCCTGCTCCGGCGGTAACAGCCCTGCCAATAAATCAGCCAGAGTACTTTTTCCGGCACCTGAATCTCCCATGAAGGCTGTTATTTGAAGTGCCGGGATATAAAAATTTGCCGTGTTGATAGTGTTTATGCTGTCTGTGGCTCGATGGTAACGAAAACAGACGTTCTTGAATTCTATGCTGTTTTCAACACACAGTGTGTGCGATCCATGGTTGCGGACAATAGTTTCCTGTGCCTTACGAGCCTCATCGTAAAGAGCAGTCACCCCTGAAAACGCTGGAAGTAAATTGGCAAGGTGCTGAAGGCTGTTCTGAAATGAAGCGAACCGTGGCCACAAACGGGAAAAGATCACAATTATAACGAGCAGTTGAGCCGGGTCCAATTTCAAAACTCCAACAGAGATATAGAAATACAGGCTGATGACCAGAGCGGCACCGCTTTTATATAACATGTCGGTTCGCGTCTGAAGTCGGGTGACGGCGAGGGTACTGTTCTCAATGTTTCGATTCAGCTCTCCGAATGCCTTGACGTGACGTTCCTCAAGGGCGTGGCTTTTAAGTTCCTTCATACCGCTGAAGTATTCGGTCAGTTCCGCAAACATCTCCCGATTATATCCCATCAGGGAATATCCTGCATTTCGAGCTTCTTTGACATGTTTGTGCAAAAAAACGAATACGATTGAACCACTCACCAGCGTAAACAGCGTGATTTCCGGGGCGAGCCAAAATGCGAGGCACAATTGGATACAAGAAACAGTTACAGTCACCATGAGTTGCAAAAACAGCGAAGTGCTGGCAGCCACACGGGGACGCTCGCCGGTGAGGATGTGGGTAATGTCGGACTGGCGCCTTTTCAGCATAAACGACCAGTTGGCATACGCCAGAGCCTGGTAAAGCCGGGTGCGCAAGGTGGTGACGAAGCCCTGCTGAATCTGTGCGCTGACAATGGCTTG
>JAYTVV010000022.1:0-83828 GCA_043743795.1 Geobacteraceae bacterium | reverse complement strand
TCAGAATAGTCCTCCAGTTACTACCCGCTGTCGTATCCTTGGTACACTGCGAATAATCTGATGCAGTACATCCTGTTGACATTCCTGTTGAGACATCAGCTAACTGAGTAGAACCGTCAACATAATATAAATGCTTAAATGTAGTACTATCGGTAAGATATTTCAGATATGGAAGAGCATTTCGCGGGATATATGCCCACTGTTCATCACCCAACTTAGTTCCTGCTGCGGTTCCTTCACCTGTGAGTGTCGCCTTAACACTTCCGGAAATGGATGGGCCCGAAACAGTCAATGTGCCAAGCTTGAAGGCATGCAGCATTCCATCGTTTGTTCCCACATACACCATTCCTCTTTTTTTATAATTAGCCGAAGTTACAAATTTTGCATAACTCGCGTCATTATATCCCGAAGGTCTAGGACTATCAAAAAGACTGATTCTGTTTGATGATTGCAACCGTGGAGTAGAGGAGATAATATCACCAAGCTTCCAAACTGTTGGTGTATCTGTTGCGACAAGAGCTCCCTTGCGTTTACGATAAGCGGGAGAGACTACAACACCTTCAAGGTCATCACCTCTAATATATTTGATAATGTTCTGGGAATCAGCAAGGCTAACGGCCTGCAAATACGACTGAAGCGCGCCTGCTCTGGTAGTTTTAGCTGAGAATCCACCTTCAGTGTCCGGATAAGTAACAAGTGACAGTCCATCAATGGAGGTATGTATTGTTCTGGAATCAGCGCTACGGGTTTGAAGTTGTCTTCCAGCGCGCCAGATACTTTTCACGTCATCAGGACTAATTGATGCGTTGACCAAAGTATCACCGACACCATCACCATTGGTATCTTTCTTTGTTTCAACTTTGGTTTCGTTTTCTTTAACATCAAAGAAGAATCTGGTGGCGTTATCATTCTTGAGATTAAGTACCCGATCACCATCAGTGTCTTCACGTATGGAACTATTTGAAATAAACGGGTCAACGTAATACCACAAATTCTGCATCTCGCCGATCCAGTTTACCTCTGCACCGTCAGCAAATACTTTACTGGGATAATACACTGCCTGCAGTAAGTTCGCTCCGGTTCCCTCGCTGTTGCTTAGAATAGATGCAGCCGTTCCGGAAGAAACCTTGGCAAAAATGCTGGTTATAGCATCATTTATGGTCTTTGCCAGCGCCGCGCCACTGCCATCTGTAGGTTCAAAATAGTTATACGGTAAGCCGGTATGTTTCTGAGTCGGTAATGCCGCTGTTGGTCCCGGCGATTTGTCCCACTCCGCACATCTTGTATCCCAAGAGTCAGGGCGACATTCAGCAAGAGGGTACGTCGGCAAATTATCACCGAGAAATCTTGATGCGCCTGAAACCGCTTTACTTCCGACATGAGCAGGGTTTGGGCTTGACATACCGGCATTGGCTACTTCTACCGCAACAGCCGACGCCATTATTGAATCAAAACCACCAGTTACTGATATTGTTTTCAAGTTTACAGATGTGGCAGTATAAGGAAAAGCAGGAGGTGAATTGGTAAAGGGAAATGGCAGATTATTATTATCAGTTTCAACATCTTTAAATCCGCCAAAAATTGCGGTGGTAATCAAAGCGTTTCGACCGGATGCTGACTCGCCAAACGCATACACCGCATATGTGGTAACACTCTGTTTGTCCTTCATGCTAGGCTCTGTGCTGTCAGGCCTCAAGTCATAATATGTTTTTGGCGTGGTAGACGGTAATATTTCATCCGTACGGTGCATGTGATATGCAGGCCCCGCGGGATCAGTCCCTACATTCCATTCTCCATCGGAAACCAAAACAACAAAAGCCTTTCTACAGGGAGCTGGAGTTGAATTGGCAGTAGTTGCTGCAGTCCCGTCAAGAGGCGGTTCGTAAAATGGGTCAGAAGCGCCATTCGCTGCTGCAATCAATTGTGTTACCCCGGCAGCAGGTACTTTAGTAATAGCAGTATTAATTGCGACCTGCTTGAAAAACTTCTCTGCTTCTGCCATAGCAGGACCTGTATTAGTTGAACCGGTCCCACTGGTTAAATTAACCGCATTGATATAATTTGCCAACGGCTTGTTTTTAACTGTGATATTCGTAGTATCACCACCGGTGTAATCAACACTTTTAGCACCATCATTATTAAAAAAGGACAGTTCTATATCGGCTTTGGTTTTCGCATCACCCGGACCGTTATACATCGACTGAATAACTCCAGTAAAAGGAGTCTCCGCGGCTGCATACTTTACTCGAACATATGCGGTTAAATTTTGAGTAAGTCGAGCATTTACCGGAATTGCAGTTGTTGCCAGACCTGTCGTGGTGATTGTAATTACGCTATCTGTTACCCCTCCGGAAGCAATTGTCCATTTTGAGTTATTGCTACTGCTAGCGAATCCGTCGGCGTCAAACGCCATCCCCGCGACCCATCCGTCAGCAATAAAGCTTCCACCCACGTCAGCACGAGTAATTTTATTTGTTGCAGTAACTGTCATTGGTATATTTACAGTACTGGTCAAGACTTTACAGACAGGACCAACGGTCAGAGGAGCAGTAGTAATTGTTACGCTTTTTTTAGCAGCTGCAGCTACGCCGGAATTGTTAGTCACCGTAATGACTGTAGAGGATATTGAGGCAACGACCCAACTGCCATTATTGGCCGCATCGGTAAAACCCGCTGTTTTTATCTCCGTCACCCCGGGCACAACCCCTGTTGTGGTGTAAACTCCACCGGTAATTGTAAATGTAGTCTTGGAGCCAACTGAAGAAACCGCAATAAATTTTGAAGTGGATGATGAAGAAATAGTCGAAACAACCGTACCTGTAGACGGGTTAGGGGAGCTTATAATTACTTTGGAGGCAGTCCCGTTATCAACAGAACAATTAGTCGTAGCCTCATTGGAGAGATTATTACTTTGACCCAATTCATGTTCCAAAACAGTTGAGTCTATAACCGCCAAGGTTGACGGATCAGTCCACGGGCGTCCACCAGTAAGAATTTTTCTCATGATGTCATACTTATTTGACGTCATATAATTGAGAAGTCTACCAGAGACGCACGTGCCGGTTGTACGATTGGTTGTTCCTATCAAATCAGTATTTGTACAACTTGCATTCTCTTGCCAATAATTATTAGCGGTAAAATCATATTTGTAATACTTATCTTCTTTAAAATAGCCATAATAACTCGTCGTAGGATAATAGGTGCTATCATATATGATATATGGAAAGTATTTCATTGACCCGGTTATATCTAGTACAAAATGTATGTTTGGTTTTGCGACATTGGCTACAAAGGGAGGGGCACAACTGTACTGGGTGTTTAGGGCGGTGACAGCATAACATGTTTGTGGTGTAGTAGAACAAAGTAGCAACGCGATTCCCAAACCAATTAATACTGTTTTCATAGTTTTTGCCTCTCAAATCATACGTTGAAATAGATATGTACTCTGATTTCTTGACCAAGCAATCTGCACGATATCAATCCCCCAGACTTCATCCGCTTTCCAATACAGAAAATCAATTCAGCATACAAATGTTCCATAATCAAAGCCTAAGCGACTACGCCAACAACTTACCGCTTCAACAGTTGCGGATTCAACATGATAATCGCACCAGCAA
The DNA here is from genome assembly GCA_043743795.1 of Geobacteraceae bacterium. Lineage (GTDB taxonomy): Bacteria > Desulfobacterota > Desulfuromonadia > Geobacterales > Pseudopelobacteraceae > JACRCG01. Next base: position 80,211 of record JAYTVV010000022.1, on the reverse strand, counting down.
TGACCAGAACGATAACAACCGCTAAAACAATAAGATTTCTTGTTGAAAACACTTTTGCCATCAACTGTTCCATCGGAGTCAAAATTTTCCCGTGACAATAGATGCATACCTTTAGTTTCGGCATTATCAGTTTTTGACAAAATGGGCATTTTACAAGAGTTTCTTTTACCGGCGGTGGCTGTTTCAGCTTGCGGGCAGCCATCTGTTCGGCTTTGAGCGCTTTATATTTTTCATATTCACGGGCGTAATCTTTGTAAATCATCGACCCTTTTATCGTTAAGAACAGCTCTTCAAGCTGCTTCAGACTTTCGGTAGCGGCGGAACGAGCAGCCTGGTCTGTCGAACGGATTGCCTTACCATATTCATCTTTAAGCTTTTTATAGACACTTTCAACCTGCTCAGGATTGTCACTGAATGAGAGGCCCATCGCCTTGTAGCAAAGCTCAATATCGGACAGCTCTTTTTCTTTTTCTGAAACGTCGCTCATTCTCTTTCCCCTTCGGTAAAAAATTGCATTTTATGTCATCTCTGTTACTAAACAGACTGTTGCTTGTTGTAATTTACAGCAAATTTAATGCCATATACTATCAAGCCGTATCAACCTTGAATTACTACATTTTTTAATTGCGACATAAACTACTACGCAATTTATACACGGATACCATTAAATAAAAAACCCTTTGCTATGCAAATTTTTCATAGCAAAGGGCCAAATCATAGAAACCAGTTGTCTGCAGAAGTGGTTATTTCCCTTCCAACATTTTTTTCATTGTTTCCGCATCACGCATGCCGACCTGGATAGTGCCGTCTGGCATAACCATCGTTGGCGTACCGGAAATACCGTTGGCATTAGCAAACTTCACAATTTCATCGATTGCAGTTTTACTGCTTTCTTTAGTTGGCTTAGGGATATCTTTGCCGTCAAATGCCTTGTCCAGAAGATCAAGGCTCTTTGTTTCGAGTATGGTTCTGGCTTTGTCGTATGCACCGGGGTGCATTGGCAGAGGGAACAGCATGATATGAATTGCAACGTCCGGATCGATGCTGGCCAGCTTTTTCAGTTCGACATGTCCCTTCCGGCAATAGGGGCAATCAGGGTCGGTAAAAACATACAGTTTTTTAGTTGCTTTTGGGTTACCAATGACAACGGCATGTGCAACTGGTATGGTCTTAACATCGACTGAAGTTACCTGTTTGGGCTGAGGTGGCAGTTCGCTTTTGTGTGCGATAACCGGCTCAAGTTTTTCCAGGTCAAATACAGTCCCCTGAATCACATGTTTCTTACCGTAATCCATGAGGAGTATCCCCTTCTGCCCATCTTTTTCGACTAATAACTCATACAGACCCCGGGCAGGCGATTGCCGGACCGATGTCACGGTTCCACCAATTTTTTTCAGGAGTCCGGTTGCTTCCTGTGTCGTAAGGGTATGACATGAGGCACACTCCCCGCCACACCCTTCCTTGGCCATGGCATACGAAGAAGAAGCGATGATAATGGTAACTGCAACTGCAATACAAAATTCTTTAAACATGATGATTCCTTTCTAAAAGTAATGTCACCTACTCTATTCCATATTCCTTAAGTTTGTAAAGCAGTGAACGATGACTGATTTCAAGTATTTTTGCCGCTTGCGTACGATTACCACCGGTTTTGGCAAGCGCTTTCCGAATCAGTTCACGTTCTATTGCATCTTCCGCCTTTTTTATCGAAAGGTTTTCACCGTCAGAGGAGTCGTTTTCAATCATTTCATCAAGCAGACGAACTGCCGGTGGCAGGCAGATGGAAGTAATGCGGCCGCTTTCACATACGATGCAGGCGCGTTCAATGGCATTTTCAAGTTCACGAATATTGCCCGGCCAGCGATATGCCATCAAGCTCCGCATTGCATCAGGTTCAATCCGTAATTGCCGGCTTTCATTACTATTTTCGTAACGTTTTAAAAAATGCTCTGCCAGCAACGGAATATCTTCTACACGATCGCGCAGCGGCGGCAACGCCAGGCAAAATACATTCAGGCGAAAATACAGATCTTCCCGAAAGCGACCGACCTGCACATCAGAGGACAAATCACGTGATGTGGCGGATATAACCCTTACATCAACCTTTTTAGAAACTGCTCCACCGACCCTTCTGATTTCACACTCCTGCAGCACTCGCAGTAACTTGACTTGCAAAGCGAGCGGCATCTCACCTATTTCATCAAGAAACAATGTGCCACCGTCAGCCTGTTCAAAAAGTCCCGCTTTATCACAGGATGCATCGGTAAAGGCACCTCGTACATGGCCGAACAATTCGCTTTCAAGCAGATTTTCCGGAATTGCTCCGCAATTTACCGCCACAAATGTATTTTGTGATCGTCGACCATTCTGATGAACAGCTCGGGCAATCAATTCTTTTCCAGTGCCGGATTCACCCAGTACCAGTATAGTCGTCTTCAAGTCCGCAACTTTGCGGATTTGAGAAAAAATTTCCTGCATTCGTATATTGCGGCTAAAGATTCCGCTATAGGAGAACTGGCCGGCTGCAACTTCACGCAGATGACTGTTTTCCTCTTTCAGCCGTTCCCGCTCTTCAGCTTTCTTAAGCACCATAATGATTTCATCTTTTTTAAACGGCTTTGAAATGAAGTCGTATGCACCGAGCTTCATACACTCCACTGCCGTCTCCACGCTACCATAGGCAGACATCATAATGATCGGTGCAGTGACCTGCTGCTCCAGCGACTGCATCAAAAAAGTTTTTCCATCCATTTCCGGCATACGGACATCACACAGAATGTAATCATAGATACCATTCATAAGGCAAATGAGTGCTTTTTCGCCATCACCGGCCTGATCGACGCAGTAGCCTTGACGAGTCAGCATGACCGACAACATATGGCGCATGTTTTCTTCATCATCAATGACCAAAATATGCTGACTGGTACTCATTTTTCCACCTCTTTCCCTACTCGCGACAGTGGCAACCAGATACTGAAACAACTGCCTTCGCCAACCTTGCTTGCTACTGTTATGCGTCCGCCAAAGCCCTCAATTATTCGCGCTGAAATTGCCAATCCCAAGCCGGTTCCTTTACCGGGCGGTTTGGTCGTAAAAAATGGATCGAAGATATGTTTCAGCGCTTCTTCAGAGATGCCCGTGCCACTGTCAATAACATCCAGACGGATAGTATCATCCACTTGTTCAGCCCTGACTGTTATGGATCCGTTGGCAGGGGTTGCATCACGGCTATTGAGAAGCACATTGAGAACAACCTGTTGAAGCTGGTGCTGATCACACCTCGCTGGCAGAAGTACGTCACCGATTGACATGCGAAGGTGGAGTTGTTTAAGAGCTCCCTGCCTGGTCAGCAGATCGACGGTTGATACTACAACTTCCCGTACGTCTGCAAATTCACCACTTGGCGTTCGTGGGCGGGAAAAATCCAGCAACCCCCGGACAATCCGGTCGATCCGGAAGCAATCTTCAGTGATACGCCGGGCAAAATCCTGAATGACATCATTATCCGGCTGTTCACCTGCCGAAAGCTCAGCATACCCCATGATCGAAGCAAGCGGTGTACCGATTTCATGCGCCATCCCCGCCGCTAAAAGCCCGATTGAAGCCATTTTTTCCGTTTGAAGCGTTTCTTCACGAGCCAGACGCAGATTACTGTTTGCCTGTTCAAGGGCAGCCATCTGTTCAGAAACCTGGATGTCTTTGGTATTCAAGGCTGAAGCCATTTCATTGAATGCAGTTGCCAGCCGAGCAATTTCCGCACTTCCCGAGACATTGAGACGTTGACCGTACTGGCCGCCGGTAATTTTTTCTGTTGCAGTCAATAACCGGTTTATCGGGTTGACGACAATCCGTGATAACGCAAAAGAGCCCAGACCAAGCAACAATATAAAATCCAGCACAAAATAGGCCATCAGCATCTGCCGAGATCTGTTCAAGCGGGCTTTTTCTGGAGCAAGTGAGAGGAGCAACCCAGCTTTACCCGCCACTTCACCATCACGCATGACAGTAATGATATGAACCATACCACTTCCATCTGGTCTGATGAAGCTTCCCTCTGAAGCACTTGAAAGTGCCTGAAACGGTGCGTACGGATCATCCCCGTCGCGACCGGCACTAAAAATAACTTTACCGTTTCTGTCCAACAGCGTCAGACGACTGAAAGCAGATTCTTCTGTGAGTTTTTGAATATAACGTGATGCTTGTGAATCAGGAGGTATGAAACCTTCAGGATACGTTGGAATGGAATCGGGGAGCAGGCTGACAAAAGCCTTAAGCAGCGTACGGGCGTGTTCACCTTTTTGGGCATAGAGATCGTTGGCCGCGGTCTTAAAGGCCAGCAGACTGAAAAGAAGCCAGGTCAATACCAGCAACAGTCCCAAAAAAGCCAAAATTGACACGGTCAGACTGGGACGATATCGAGTCATGAACTAACCCTGGCCAAAACCACTCAATCCCAGATACCACCGAATGAGTGGTTTCCCATAGAAAATGTAGAGCACCGCACCAAACGCAAGATACGGTCCAAACGGGATCGCCAGCTTGGAATCTTTTTTTTGAAAAAGCATAATGGAAACACCGAGCAGTGAACCAACCAGTGAACTGGCAAAAATAATAAAGGGTATGGCCTTCCAACCAAGAAAGGCTCCCATCATCGCCAGTAGTTTGATGTCACCGCCACCCATGCCGTCTTTTCCGGTCAGCCACTGATACGAATAGGCAACCAGAAGCAGACTGCCGCCACCCAACAAAATACCAAGCAGTGAATCAATCCACGAAGGATCTTTCAGAAAGAATGACAGAACAAACCCGACAACAATTCCGGACAGCGATATTTCGTCAGGAATGATCTGGTGTTCGATGTCGATAAACGTGATCACCACCAGTGCGGAACAGAACATAAACAACACCGCAAAGACAAGTGTCGGCCCAAAACGAAGAAATAAAGACAGGGTTACGATCCCGTTAATCATCTCGACCAGCGGGTACTGCACGGAAATATGAGCACCGCAGCCACGGCATTTCCCTCTGAGCAACAGATAGCTCATCAGAGGAATATTGTCATACCAGCGAATTTGATAGGAACAGTGCGGGCAATGTGAGGGGGGAGAAACAACCGATTCGTTTTTTGGCATGCGGCATATACAGACGTTCAGAAACGAGCCGACCACCATACCAAAAACAAAAGCGAACATGGAGTAGATCAAAGTTGGAGTCATCAGTCAATACTTTCAGCGACATCAAGAGTAATTTGAGATTTAAGATACATCTCAACTTCTGTCGCAGTTGAAAAGGCAAAACATCCTTCGGCTATTGTGGCAGCACGCTCCATGGTGCACCGACGCAGAATCTGCTTAACCCGCAGGATTGATCCGGCACCCATTGAAAGTTCATCAAAACCAAGCCCGAGCAGAACCGGAAGATACAGAGGGTCGCCAGCCATTTCTCCGCAAAGACAGGCAGGAATTCCGGCACCGTGAGCAGCCTGAACAATCCGTCGCAGTGATCTCAACACCGCCGGATGGAGTGGTTGATACATGTGTGATAGTTGTTCGTTACTGCGATCTATCGCCAACGTGTACTGAATCAGATCGTTGGTGCCCACACTGAAAAAGTCGACCTCGCGAGCCAGCAAGTCAGCCATGGTAACAGCGGAGGGTATTTCAATCATCACACCGACTTGAAGCGAGCTATCAAACAAAGTGCCTGCGGCTGCCAACTCACGCTTGGATTCTTCAAGCAGCATCTTTGCTCTACGGACTTCCTCCATCCCGGAAATCATCGGGAACATGATTCTTACCGGTCCATCGGCACTGACTCGTAAAATTGCCCGCAGCTGTTTTTTAAATTCATCCGGCATACTCAACGATAAGCGAATCGCCCGCATACCAAGAGCCGGATTAACTTCAGCTGTTTGATCCATTCCCTCAAGCAGTTTGTCGCCACCGGCATCCAACGTACGAATTGTGAGGGGATGCGGTGCAACGGCCTGCTGCATTGAGCGATAGATCGTCAACTGTTCTTCTTCATCAGGCATAAAAGTGCGGTTCATAAAAAGCATTTCAGTGCGGTACAAACCAACCCCGCTCCCACCGTGTCCCAATACAGAAGCACCCTCTTCGGGGATCTCTACGTTGCCGCGCAAATGAATTGAATGACCATCACGTGTCATCGCAGGCAGTGATGCTGTTTTAAGAAGTTCGTATTCAACATACTCATAATGCTGTTTACGACGCAATGAAGATTGGAATGTGTCTTGATCCGGATCAACAATTACCGTACCGGCTAAACCGTCAACGACAACGGCACTGCCATCCAGCAGAAGATCAGTTATCCCCTCAACACCCATAACAGCCGGTAGATCAAGAGCGCGTGCCAGGATAGCGGTATGTGACGTCCGTCCTCCGATTTCGGTTATGATAGCAAGAATATTGCTACGATTTATCTGAAGCATATCGGCGGGAGAAAAATCATGAGCAGCAATTATTATCTGTCCCTCATGCTGAGGAAACGGCTCAACCGCTTCACCAATCATATTGCGAAGCACACGCTCAACAACTGTCTCAACATCGCTGATGCGTTCTCGAAGATAAGGATCATCGATACTTGCAAACGCCTCACGGTAGCGGTGGAGAGTCCGTCTGAGAGCCCCTTCGGCGTTGATCAGGCCGGTTCTGATACTCTCGGAGGTCTCGGTTATCAGGCGTTCATCTGCCAGTATCATCAGATGAGTTTCGATAAAAAAGAGGTGGTCTTCACCACTCGTTTCAATCAGGCGGGATTTAAGCGTTTCCAGTTCGACGCGGGTTGCTTCAATAGCCTGCGCCAGACGGGATGTTTCGTGTATGACCGTTTCTGAAGGGATTGAGTATTCAGAGATAACGGCTCGTCGGCGATCAATTATGCGCAGTCTCCCCATCGCAATCCCGGGCGAAGCCGCGATTCCGGTGTAAGACCGCATACTATTCTTCTCCAAAACCATTGAGAATCAGATCGCCAATGGCCTGAAAAGCTTCAGCTTCGTCTGTTCCATCAACGGTGAGGCTGACGAAAGAACCTTTTGAAGCTGCCAACATCATAATTCCCATGATGCTTTTCCCGTTAACCTCCACACCTTCCCGGGCAAGCTTGACGTTTGAACTAAAACGGCTGGAAGTTTTCACAAAGAGGGCTGATGCACGAGCGTGTAATCCGAGTTTATTTATGATCGGAAATTCTTTCTGGAGCATGGTTCAATTATCCTCGTACAGCGCATTCGCTTCACGTTTAATAGTAAATTACTTCAAAAATTCTCCGGCAATGATAATTCCTTCACGACCGCTTCGCTGTAAATCGGCAGCAAGCTCGGTAACCGGCATTCGTTCACGGCGCGAGCAAAACTCTATCAGCATTGGCAGATTCACCCCGGTAACAACTTCAATGCACCCTTCTTTTAAAAACGACATCGCCATATTTGATGGAGTACCGCCAAAAAGATCCGTCATAATAATAGCCCCGTCGAGTCGTACCGTTTCGACCGCTACAACGACACGAGCCATTATCTCATCTGCCCTCTCATCAGGTGCAACTTCGACAGTGGTACAGCATTCAATAGGACCGACGATCATCTCGGCAGACAGTTTAAGTGCGGTCGCCAACCCTGCGTGAGTTACGAGTACTAATCCAATCATTTAAGCCCCTTTTCAATATCTCTGTGAATAATACGCACGAAAGGCCATGTTTCCTGTAAATGCATTCCAGTGGCCTCAGCTATAGCAACAGAGCGATGGCGTCCACCAGTACAACCAATTGAAATTGTTAAATAGGATTTCCCCTCCTGACGATGTTCGGGCAGCAGCATATCCAGAAGCGGAAAAAAATGATCCAGAAATTGTGCCGTAACAACATTATCAAGGACATAATCACGAACCGTATCATCAAGGCCTGAGCCATCTTTCAATCCAGGTACAAAAAACGGATTTGGCAAAAAGCGAACGTCCATGACAATACTTGATTCAAGCGGCACGCCGTACTTGAAACCAAATGACTGAACTTCAACAACCAGCTGATTTTCCTGTTCCTCACCTCTGACGATTCTCAGGATGAATTCCTTAAGTTGGTGCACAGTAAACTCAGACGTGTCAATTATTCTGGTAGCCATCTGGCGCAGGACACTCAGGCGGTCCCGCTCAATACGGATACATTCGGCAACAGTGCATTGCTCGTCTGCCGGGTGTCGACGACGCGTTTCAGAAAAACGCCTGACCAGAATTTCGTCCAAAGAATCAAAGAAAAATATTTCTACCGTGTGCCCTGCCGCGGTGATTTTATGAAAGGCACCTTCATACCCTTTGAAAAACTCGCGTCCCCGGATATCAGCAACCAATACAATGCCTTTGAAGGCCTCACCTGATTTGTCGATCAAATCCACAAACCGTTTAAAAAGACGCACCGGCAGGTTATCTATACAGTAATAGCCTTCATCTTCAAGAGCCCTGACAGCAGTAGATTTACCTGAACCCGACATTCCGGTGATGACGATAATACGCATACCCTATTCCACCTCGTCCCCGAGTGGTCTAGCTTCAATACGAGCCAAAAGCCGTTCCTGAAAATCGCGGGCCGAGTGATACCCCATTCCTTTCAGCAGATTATTACGAGCAGCAACTTCGATAATTGAACCTAGATTTCGACCTGGTCTGACGGGAATAATAATATGAGGTATTTCGATGCCAAGAATCGTAACCGTACGATCATCAATTCCCAATCTATCATATTCATGCGATTCATCCCACTCCACCAGTTCCAACTGAATATCAACAATTTTCTTGTCACGAATTGCCGAAACCCCGTAAAGATCCTTAATATTAATAATACCAAGGCCACGGATTTCCATCAGATACTGCAGCGACTCCTCCGCCTGCCCGATAAGCACTGCGGGCATCTTCTTCTTTATAAACACCATGTCGTCAGCGACCAGACGATGCCCACGGATCACAAGATCGAGTGCACACTCACTCTTGCCAATGCCGCTTTTTCCCGAGAGAAGAACTCCGACTCCCAGCACATCCATGAGAACGCCATGCAGGTGGGTAGTCGGCAACAGCCGTTCTTCGAGATATTTGGTTATAAGTGATATAAAGGTTGATGACTGATGAGGAGTTGCAAGCACCGGAATAGCGTGAGTATCTGCCAATTCAAGCAGAATTTGCGGAGGGCACAGCCCCTTGGTAACGATGAAGCAGGATATTGGAAAACTGCAGAGCGCAGCAAGATTCTCTGCAACAATCCGGTTTTCACTTTGCTGAAGATAGGATATTTCAGTATTACCGAGCACCTGCAGTCGGTCCGGATGCAGGTGCTCGGTGTAACCAGCCAGTGCCAATCCCGGCTTTTGAATGCGTGAGCTTGAGACCCGATGTGAAAGTCCGCGCTTACCGGCCAGAAGTGACAAGCCGAGACCATACTCATTATCAGTCAGCAGGTCTTGTATCGAGAGAGAAATACCGTCCATGGTGATTTAGATCGATTTAGGCGCGATGAGGTTCGATCAGACCATAGTTTCCATCTTTACGACGATACAGGACATTTATTTCACTGCTGTCGGCATCTGTGAACACAATAAAATCCTTGTGAAGAAGATCCATCTGCATGACAGCTTCTTCAACAGACATCGGCTTGGCAGTCTCTGTCGTAGTTTTGATGATGATTGAATCGGAGGTAGCTTCAATACTATCAGCCTCAAAAATCTTTTTAGAAAGCTGGCGACCATGTTCATCGCCGTTTGGCTTGTGAGCCTTAATTTTTTCTTTGTAACGGACAAGCTGACGTTCAATCTTGTCGATGACAGCATCAATGGAGGCATACATGTCGTGAGTTGATTCGGAAGCCTTACTGCTGATTCCCTTAGAGTTGATAACAATTTCGACAATGTGGCGAATCTTTTTTTCTACGGAAAAGTAGACCTGAACATTTATCGGGCTATCAATGTATTTCGTTACCCGCTCAAGTTTTTCTTCTGCATATGCCTTGAGGGCATCGCTTTGTTCCATGTGCCTGAATGTCATCGTTACCTGCATAAAAACCTCCTGTGTGGTTGGTGCTGTGAAATGGACGACCGCTAAAACAGCAGTTCGTCAAAAATGTCGTTTACGTTCAGAAGATGATCCCAAATTGAGCATTTCACGGTACTTTGTTACCGTGCGACGCGCTATATTAACCGTTTCACCTGTCAACAATTCAGCAATTTTCTGATCAGAAAGCGGTTTTTTCGGATTTTCTTTTTCAATAATTTCTTTGATTCTGTTTTTCACACTCACAGAAGCGACAAAATCACCTTCGCTGGTCGAAAGGCCGCTATTAAAGAAATATTTAAGCTCCAGTAATCCCTGGGGTGTTTGCATATATTTGTTTGTGGTAACCCGACTGATGGTTGATTCATGCATACCGATATCCTCGGCAATATCCCTGAGCACCAGTGGCCGCAGGTATTCAATGCCGCGATCAAAATATTCACGCTGAAAACGAATTATACTTTTGGCCACCTTGTATATTGTTCGCTGTCGCTGCTGAATGCTTTTGATCAGCCAGACAGCTGAACGCATTTTATCATTAATATAGTGTTCAGCCTGAGAATCAATTGCACCATTTCCACGAACATCTGCATACTGACTGCTTACTTTCAGATTAGGCAAACCCTCTTCGTTAAGCATGACAACGTAATCATCTCCAACCTTATGTACAAAAATATCTGGAGAGATGTAATGCACGTCATCGGTGCTGAATGATGAGCCAGGTCGAGGGTCAAATCCGGAAATAATCCGGGAAGCCACCAACACCTGATTCATATCGACTTTCAGTGACCGGACAATTTGTTTGTAGTTCCGTTTTTCGAGGTCACCAAGATGATTCTGCAGGATACTTTCGACAACACTCCCCTTCATACCCAGGTTCCGGGCCTGAATCAGCAGACATTCTCGAAGATCACGGGCTGCAACACCAGGAGGATCAAACTCCTGAATGCATTCAAGCACATCCAAAACATCCTCTTCAGTCGCGGCACTTGCTGCGGCTATTTCCTGAAGAGACGCCCGCAGATAGCCATAGTCATCAACGTTTCCGATGATTACTTCGCCCACACGAACATCCATTTCTGAATACTGCCCCATGTGCAGCTGCCACAACAGGTGGTCAATCAACGTACCTTTTTTTGTCAGCAGGTTTTCAAAAGAAGGACGTTCATCCTCACCACCGTATTGCTGCTCGCCGGAACTGTAGTTATAGCCGTCAAGGTAGCTGTCCCAATCGCGCAGGGTATCTTCGCCGGTTTCCACCTCATGAAAATCTGTATTATCCTGCGTAGGTTCATGCTCTTGTTCTGCAACTTCAAGTGTATCGGGTTCACGAATTTCTTCTTGCTCAGTAGATTCCTCCAGGAGTGGATTTTCCTCCAACTCCTGCAGAACAAGATCCTGAAGTTCCAGTCGTGTCAACTGAAGCAGCTTGATAGCCTGCTGCAACTGAGGCGTCATAACCAGTTGCTGGGACATTTTCAGTTGTTGGCGCATTTCCATTGCCATGAAACGTTGACCTCAAACTCGAAGTAGATACAATTTATCTAAGCTGAATAACTGGAAATTACAGCCTGAAGTCCTTGCCCAGATAAATATCCTGAGCCTTTTTACTCGCAGCTATTTCATCCGGAGTGCCGTATTCAAGGACCACACCACCACTCAATATATATGCAAAATCACAGACTCCCAAAGTTTCCCGAACATTATGATCGGAAATCAAAACACCAATATTCTTGTTTTTAAGTGAGACAATCAATCCCTGAATGTCGGCAACGGCAATCGGGTCAATTCCTGCAAACGGCTCATCCAACAAAATAAACGAAGGGTTTGTTATCAATGCCCGGGCAATTTCAACCCGGCGTCTTTCTCCGCCTGAAAGCGCAAAACCCTTGGATGACGCAATATGCGTAATGGAAAACTCCTCCAGTAACTGTTCCATCCTTTGACGACCACGACGCTTGTCAGACTCAACTGTTTCAATTATTGCCATCAGATTATCTGACACCGACAGCTTACGAAAAACTGATGCTTCCTGTGGAAGATAACTTATACCACGCCGGGCTCGCTGGTACATCGGAAGAGCCGTTATTTCTTCCTCACCCAAAAAAACCTGACCGCCATCCGGTTGCGCCAACCCGACCACCATATAAAAAGTAGTTGTTTTACCCGCACCGTTCGGCCCCAGCAACCCGATTACAGACCCTGAAGTGATCGAAACATCCACACCACCGACCACTTGACGACTGCCATAATTCTTTTTAAGCGCTTTCGTCCAGAGTTTGGATGAGCTAACGACTTCCGGCATCTTTTTTCCTTGCCTGCGGATTAATAACCGCCTCGACACGTGCTTTCGGATCACCGCCGCTTGATACATCGCTTTTTTCGTCATCAACGTAATAGGTAATTACTTTTCCGCTGATACTATCGCCCCCCTGGACAACCCGGGGAGTTCCGGTCAAAACAATGTGACCGCTACGGCTATCATATACGGCCTGATCGGCAAAGCCGGTTCTGTTCAACTGAACAATCCTCACATTGCCGAGTGCTTCGACCTTATCTACTTCACTACCTTTTTCCGCATAGTTCACAACAAGTTTATCTGAAAAGATGGTTACATCACCCTGCTTTGCGACGACTTTACCAGAAAAGACTGCTGTTTTGCCCTTATTGTCAGCAGTCATCTCGTTTGACTTAACGGTAATCGGCAGGCTTGAACGATCCTTGTGTACCGAACTCATCAACGGTGCAGCTGATACCACGAACGGACACCACACACAGATCAGCATCATGCAAAGCAGATGAAACTTCATCTTTCACACCTAATTCATATTAATTGAAGCATTGACGGAAGAATAAAAAAAAGCACGCTGGGTCTTGACACCCAAATCCATACCAACGGCAGTAAGCTGTAATCGTTGTTGTCGAAAGGTCACAACATCAGTCGTTGAAAAGAGCTCGGTTGCGCCTGTATATACAATTGAGTTTGTTTTAAAACTGGCACCATCTTCAGTAACAACATGCACATTGCCATTAAGCCGAACCGTTTTTCCCGTACCGGAATATTCGCCACTATCTGCTGTAACGGTTACAGCCCCGTGCGTACCGGATCTTTGAAACTCCATCCGGATATCCGATAAATAGGCTGTATCGCCACCCTTATCGTAGTCGGCCCGTTCTGCCACAAGCTCCCATGCAACCAAACCATCCTGAATTTCCGAAAACCGGGCCTTTTTCAAGGAGACATCAATATTGCGGGGAAGTTGCTGATTAGCCGGTCGGACCGATTCTGACCCGCGAGGACCATTCCGAAAAACGACAGTTGCGATACAAATAACTGCCGTCATCACAATAAGTGCCAGTACAGGCCTGATATACACGGGTGATACCATAATTGGAAGGGACTATACCATTGAGGAGCTGGACTGTCCAGCATAACGTGGTGGGAAAAGTGATTTTGGCACAGAGATTGTATCCATTTATAACAGCAATAATTTACAATTCATAACGAGCCGCTACGTCCTCCCACAGGCCTCGTCCCTTGAGAATTAAATCGCATATTTCACGCACAGCGCCCCTTCCCCCGGAGCAGGTCGTCACATAGTGTGCAGCCGTGCGTGCCTCAACCAGCGCATCAGCAGGAGCTGCAGCAAAAATAACGCGGCGCATTACCGGAACATCAATAACATCATCTCCCACATACGCGATCTGACTGTCAGCAAACCCGGTTTTCTGCTTTACGTCACGGTAGCTTTCCAGTTTTTTCAGCGCACCTTGATACACCAGATTGATCCCGAGCTCTCTAGCTCTGATATCAACAACGGCAGAGGTACGACCCGTAATAATGCCGACTTCAATGCCATGTCGCTGCAGCATTTTAATGCCGTGGCCGTCTTTGACATTAAACACCTTGGTTTCCAAGCCGTTGCCGTCGTAGATAATACCGCCATCGGTCATAACACCATCAACATCCAGCAGAAGCAGTCGAATATCCGCCAATTTAGTATTCATCACGCAATACCCGCCTTGAGAATGTCATGCAAATGAATGATACCGCACGGAGCAGGACTCTGATCGTTTTCAAAAACAAACAGAGAGGTAATGGCCCGTTGCTCCATGACTTGCAGGGCGGCTGCGGCAAGTTCAGATTTGTTGATACGCAGTGGATTTTTTTTCATAATTTCCAAAGCATGTTGGTTAAGAATATCAAAGCCCTTTTCCAGCGACCGGCGCAGATCGCCATCAGTAATTACACCCTTAAGAGCACCATTTGAATCACAGACACCGGTCACACCAAGTCCCTTCGCCGTGATCACAAAGAGCGCCTCCTTCATCACGGTGGTTTCATCAACCAGAGGAATAGCTTCACCAGAGTGCATAAGATCTTCGACCCTCAGAATCAGCTTTTTACCCAGTGAACCACCCGGGTGAAATATAGCAAAATCTTCCGCCTTAAAACCGCGCTTGACAAGCAACACCACGGCAAGAGCATCACCCATTGCCAGCGCAGCCGTAGTAGAGGCCGTTGGAGCCAACCCTAATGGACAGGCCTCCTCCATGACAGAGACATCCAAAAAAACGTCACTTGAACGAGCCAGGTTTGATTCCTGGCTGCCGCTCATGGCAATCAGATGTGCTCCCAATCGTTTAACGGACGGAAGTATTCTCAGTATTTCTTCTGTCTCACCGCTGTTGGAAATGGCAATAACAACATCGCCCTTCATAATCATGCCTAGATCGCCATGTATTCCTTCTGCAGGGTGCAGAAAAAAAGCCGGGGTTCCAGTGGATGCCATGGTGGAGGCGATCTTTTGACCAACAAGCCCTGATTTACCCATCCCGCTCACAATTACTCGGCCTGAGCTTCCCAATATCACATCAACTGCCCGCTCGAACGATCCATCAATACGGTCACCCATGACAGAGAGAGCCAATGCTTCAACCCGGATTACCCGACGCGCTTCATCAATTACATTCATGCCGCAGGCCTTTGTTTAATAACAAAATCAAGTGTTTTAAACGTTTTCAGTAACGCAGGGAGTTCGCTGAGCGCAATGGAGTTGGGGCCATCACAAAGCGCCTTGTCAGGATCTTCATGCACCTCCATAAAGATGCCGTCTATACCGGTGGCAACCGCCGCCCGCGATAAATATTCAACATACTCGCGTTGCCCTCCCGAACTGTCTCCCTGACCACCGGGGAGCTGCACACTGTGAGTTGCGTCAAAAACCACCGGATATCCGGTAGAGCGCATGATCGGAAAGCTGCGCATGTCTACCACCAGATTGTTATACCCGAAGGAGGCCCCACGCTCAGTAAGAATGATATTTTCATTGCCGCTGGCAGAAATTTTGCCCGCAACATTTTTCATATCCCATGGTGCCAGAAACTGCCCTTTTTTTACGTTGATAATTCGCCCACTCTTGGCCGCAGCCACCAGAAGATCAGTCTGACGGCACAAAAAAGCGGGGATTTGCAAAATGTCCAGCACTTCAGCCGCAGGCGCAATCTGTTCAATGGAGTGAATATCTGAAATAACAGGAACACCCAGCGATTCTTTGACCTTGCGCAGGATGGCAAGCCCCTCTCTCAAGCCGGGGCCACGGTAGGCATTGATCGAAGTCCGGTTAGCCTTGTCGTAGGAAGCCTTGAAAATAAATGGGATTGACAGACCATTGCAAATCGTCATTAACCGTTCGGCATGACGCATGGTTGCGGTCTCATTTTCGATCACACATGGTCCTGCGATCAAAACCAGGGGACGATTGTTACCAATTATAACATTTCCGGAAATAATTTCACGAGTCATATAACCTACCCCTTGTTCCTCTGTGCCAGTGAGGCCGCGATAAAAGCACGGAAAAGCGGATGTGGAACCAGCGGTTTTGATTTGAACTCGGGATGGAACTGACACGCCAGGAACCAGGGATGATCTGCAATCTCAACGACTTCAACTAAATCTTTATCCTTATAGACACCGGACAGAATAAGACCATTTTTCGTCAACTGCTCACGATAGGCGTTGTTAAACTCATAGCGATGACGGTGACGCTCTGAAATTTCAGTCTCGTTATAGGCAGTATGGGCAAGCGTTCCCTTTGTGACAGAGCACGGGAAAGCACCTAAACGCATGGTGCCACCCTTTTTGCTGACCGATTTCTGTTCCTCCATCAGATGGATCAATGCTTCTCCTCCCTCCTGACGAAACTCACTCGAACATGCTTCTTTCAGACCACACACATTACGGGCAAATTCAATCACAGCCATCTGCATGCCAAGACAGATCCCGAAAAACGGGATTTTCTGTGTGCGGGCATACTCGATTGCCATAACCTTCCCTTCCGTACCGCGCTCCCCAAAACCACCTGGAACAAGAATTCCGTCAACATCTTCAAAATGACCATCGGCGCCGTCCCGTTCAATTTTTTCAGCATCCAGATATTTCAGAGACACCCGGCAGTCATTAGCAATACTACCGTGAGTCAGGGCCTCCGCCAATGACTTGTATGACTCCGTCAGATCGACGTATTTACCGACAATTGCGATACGCACTTCACCATTGCTCGGATGGCGCAATTTTTCCACCACATCCTGCCATTTGGTCAGATCAGGTGCTTTAGTCCAGATGTTCAGTTTTTCAACAACCTGGTCATCAAGATGCTCCTTGTTAAGTGCCTGCGGGACCGCATAAATATGTTCAGAGTCGACGACAGGAATGACATCCTTTTCGCCAACATTACAAAACAAAGCAATTTTTCTCTTCATATCATCCGGAAGATCCCGTTCACAGCGACAAAGCAGAATGTCCGGCTGGATACCGATCTTGCGAAGTTCCATAACCGAATGCTGTGTCGGTTTTGTTTTTAGTTCCCCGGCGGTGCGGATATAAGGTACGAGCGTAACATGGATGTACAGTGCATTCCCGTGGCCTCGATCAAAACGGAACTGGCGAATCGCTTCAAGAAACGGTAACGATTCGATATCTCCAACCGTGCCGCCGACCTCGACAAGTGCCACGTCAGCACCCTTGGCATTTTCAATGATCTTGTGCTTAATCTCGTCGGTGATGTGCGGAATAACCTGGACCGTCCCCCCCAGATAATCCCCACGACGTTCCTTGGTGATTACTGAAAAATATACCTGCCCGGTCGTGAAATTGCTCTTTTTTGAAAGAGCGGCACTCGTAAAGCGCTCATAATGTCCAAGATCAAGATCGGTTTCAGCGCCGTCGTCGGTAACAAAAACCTCACCATGCTGAAAGGGTGACATCGTGCCGGGATCAACATTAATGTAGGGGTCAAGTTTTTGCATTGACACCCGCAGCCCGCGTGCTTCCAGCAGTGCTCCCAGCGAAGCGGCTGCCAGCCCTTTGCCGATTGATGAAACAACACCGCCGGTGATAAATACAAACTTCGTTTTCATGGTATCTGCTCCTGAATATCAATCACATTTCTATTTTAAAAGTTTACGAAACTGTTCCTGTGCCTTAAGTAAATCATCGGGAGTATCGACGCCAATCGACTCAAACTCCGTTTCAACCACCCGTATTTTCACACCGTTTTCGATTGCCCGCAATTGTTCCAGTTTTTCAGATATTTCCAGAAACGTCGGCGGCATGGCGGCAAATTTCAGCAGAAAATCACGGCGGTAAACGTACAATCCGACATGTTTGTAACAGAGCAATTTACCGCAGCAGAATGAATCATCCTTAAGATCTTTCCATTTATCGCGAAAAAAGGGAAGCGGCGAGCGAGAGAAGTAAAGCGCATCGCCACGATTGTCAGTCACCACTTTGACCACATTGGGAGAAAGAAAATCATGAAGACACTTGATACGGGTCTTGACGGTCCCCATCTGGAGGTCAGGTTCTTCAAGAAAAGGCTGCAGTGCCTGGTCAATCATAGTCGGATCGATCAGCGGCTCATCACCCTGAACGTTGACAATTATATCGGCATCAAGTCCGGCTGCAACTTCTGCCAAACGATCGGTTCCCGTTTCATGACCGGTTGAGGTCATTATAGCCTCTCCGCCGATGGTATTGACGGCATCAGCGATTCGAGGGTCATCAGTGGCAACAATAACCCGGTTAATCAGCTTTGACTGAGCAGTACGCTCATAGACATGCTGAATCATCGGACGGCCGTCAAGTTCCGCAAGAGCCTTGCCGGGAAAACGTGTCGATGCATAACGGGCAGGAATAACCGCTGTAATTTTCATGCCGGAGCAACCTTGTATAACGGGGAATATGACGAAAACGTCAGGTGTCCTGTGGTAGGACGTGACAAGTTACCGCAAAAGCAAATGGGTGTCAAGGCGTGAACGTTCAAACATCCTTTGATGATAGGGGGACTGAAAGAGGTCGGTTTTAGCCCCCTATTCTCTCAAGCAACATCTTGCGCAATTCTGAAAGGCTGTATGGCTTGTTTAAAAAACCTGCTTTTTCATCCGTTGAGGTAACGTCTGACACTGATTCTGCACCGTATCCGCTGCAAATTATAATCGGCACCGCCCGATCGATCTGACGAAGCTCCTGATACGCCTCAACGCCGCCCATTTCAGGCATAATCAGATCAAGCATAACCAGATTGATCTCGCTGCCACGTGCTTTATACAACTCTAGAGCCTCACGCCCATCTGCGGCGGTAATGACTGAAAACCCCATTGCTTCCAGCAAAGCTGAGCCGATAGTGCGAAGAGCCTCTTCATCATCAACCAGCAAAACGGTGCCGTTCTCCGGAACGGCGGGGAAAAGTCCGGGCAACGGTCCCGGTTCAACAACACTGACCTTTTCCGCTAAAGGGAAATACACCTTGAAGCTCGTACCGATTTCAGGCGTGCTTTTCAGCTCCAGCGCTCCGTTGTGTGACTTTAATATGCCGAGTATAGCCGACATTCCCAAGCCGCGACCGGTAAATTTAGTGGTATAAAACGGCTCAAAAATCCGCTTCTGGACATCCTCATCCATTCCGCAGCCATCATCGGATACTTCCAAACAGGCATAACCGCCGGGCAGAACGGCATTACCCATAAAATCAACTTTTGATTGCTCCGCAAGAATATCAGTTTTTCCAAGAGCAACCGTAATAGTGCCGTTTTTATCACCAATCGCTTCGGCAGCGTTGATGATCAGATTCATTATAATCTGCTGGATATGGGCATTATCGCCGGATATTTCCGGTACATCCCGGGCAAGATCAAGATGAATAGTGATGTTTTTCTTGATAGCAGACTGGAGCATTTTAACTATTTCATCTACCAACAGCCACAGGTTGATCTGCACGTTGAGCAGCGGACTGTTGCCGGCATATGCCAGCATCTGACGACAGAGATCTGCGGCACGGTTTGCAGCGATCTCAATTTTTTCAACATGGTCCTTATCGGACAAACCCGAATCAAAACCTTCCTTTACCATGTAACAATGCCCCATGATAATTGTCAGAATATTGTTGAAATCGTGAGCAATACCTCCGGCTAACACACCAAGACTCTCCAGCTTCTGGGTCTGCTGAAACTGGGCTTCCAGCTTCTTGCGTTCCTCTTCTGCCCGCTTTCGCCCGGAAATATCCATAAAAGTCCAGATGGAACCCTCATCAAGACGAGCAGGATTCACGGCCTGACCGACAAGATTAATCCAGATCAGAGAACCGTCCTTTTTTTTCATCGTCATATCTTGTGAATAAATAACTCCAGCTTCAATAGTTGAATACCCGACTTCCCCCACGGACGCATACGACTCATCATCGTAATAGAACTGTGCCGTTTCCATATTCATCGTAGATCCGGCCTCATAACCAAAAATCAATTCAAAAGCAGGATTAGCCCAGCACAGCTTTCTGTCCTTGACAAAGCATATTCCCACGGATGAGGTATTCAAAATTATCCGCTGTTCGTTTGCTAGTTTCCTGTGTTTCTCATCACTTTCGCGCAGTGCTACTTCTATCTGTTTGTGAAACGTGATGTCCCGCATAACATGAATATATGAGACCACGGCTCCTTCTTCATCCATAATCGGTGATACCGTTACATCAAAAATTCCGTTAAGTCTCTTTTCTTCCAGTTCCTTCGCATCCACCAACCCATCCTGCAGCATACTAACAGAAGGGCAGCAGCACGGCGGATCATGCAGACCATGCACAGCTTCATAACATTTTCTACCGACCAGATTTTCCGGAGTGACACCACAGCGATCTGCCATGGATTTGTTGACACGTAAAATCGTGTGGTTAATGTCAATGATGGAAATAAGGTCGGGAACGGCATCAAAAGTTCGCTCCCAATCTTTTTTCGCCCGAAGTATTGCAACATCTACCTGCCGGCGCGCCACAATCAGCGACCAGGAGATCAGGGCATACTTGACCGTTTGCGGCAGATTTTCAAAAGTTTCCGGCGACTTTACAATGTAATCCTGGGCACCGATCTTCATTGTTTCGACGGCAACCCGTTCACTTCCCTGGGACGTCATGATGATGACCGGCCACGCATCACCAGCCAAAACCACTAATTCGCTGCCGTCACCATCGGGCAGTCGATAATCAGTCAGAATGAGGCTGGGGGAGGAGAGCTGGATGGCTGTCCTGGCATGACAGAGAGAGCTGACAATCTCCAGACGATATTTTTCCGGGGATTCCTCAAACGAACGTTGAATAAGCTCAGCGTGATTGTTGTCATCTTCAACAATAAGTATCAGAGGTGCAACGGGGTTATCTGTCAGCATTGAAGATTCCTTTTAAGACATCGAAATCCAGTGTTACGGTTCGGTTTCGCTCATAGAGCGAACCAGAACGCCCCCCTGAGCGAAGCGGAAGGATCACCACGGCCGCTTATTCCATGCAAGCCAATAGAACCCCAGATCTTTAAGAAGTTTACTGAAATCACCAAAATTTACCGGTTTGGTCACATAACTGTTGGCGTGATATTCGTAGGCCATTGCCATGTCACGCTCAGCATCCGAAGTAGTCAGAATAACCACCGGCAACTGACGGAGCCCATCTGTGGTTTTAACTTCTCTGAGCACTTCCAGTCCATCCACCTTGGGCAGGCGCAGATCAAGCAGCATCAGGTGCGGCAAGGGAAAGCGTTCTCGATCGCCATACATACCACGCCCGTAGAGATAGTCCAGTGCGGCTTCGCCATCCTCAACATGTACGATGCAGTTTGCAACCTGAAAATCCTCCAGATTGCGCATTACCAGCTCGGCATGATCAGGGTTGTCCTCTACCAGTAGGATTGTCAACGGTTCACCATTCATTTCTCTGCCCCTTTCACATCCGAGAATTCAGCGGCGGCACGGTAAAACAGAACCTGCTTCCTGCGCCCTTCCCTTCCGACTCAACCCAGACCCTGCCGCCATGCGCCTCGATGATACGTTTAACCAGCGCCAGACCGACACCGGTCCCGGCACTTTTTGCATCTAATTTATTGAACAAACCAAATATTATCTGGTGATATTTTTCATCAATACCGATGCCGTTATCCTGCACAAAGAACACGTGTATACCATTTTCATCCCGCATCCCAAACTGAATTTGCGGCTTTGACTGGTGCCCCATGTAAGTTATGGCATTTTCAAGCAGATTTTGAATCACCTCAGCCATGCGCTGCCTGTCACAGAACACCGTCGGCAATCCCTCCTGCAGACCTACAGTGAGGCTCCTCTGTTCCAAAGGTCCGGCAAGCTGAGCCAGAACATCATCCACCAGCAGATTCATATCCACCGGCACCGATGCATCGATAATATGGCCTACGGTTGAAAGCTTCAGTAAATCGCACAACAGGTCGTTCATTTTATCGGCAGCGGCGCTGACCCGTTTCAGGTCTCCCGCCATCCGTTCATATCTGCCGTCTTGAAGATCTTTTTTCAGGGCACCGGTAAACCCCTTGATGGTAATGATGGGGCTCTTCAGATCATGTGAAACGGTGTAGGTGAACCGTTCAAGTTCGGTGTTTTTATCCTGCAGTGCTTTTTCATATTGTTTGGCCAACGTGATATCCCGCGCCGTAGACAACGTACCTGTGACAACACCGGCATCATCCTCGATCGCTTTGCACCACCATGCCAGAAGACGAACTTCACCATCTTTACGACGCTGCCAGCTTTCTACATACACTATTTTTTCGGTACCCGTAAATAACGGCTGGATTATTTCATAGGTATTCTGCTCGCGGGCGAAATACAACGAAACTTCCGTACCGATTACATTCTCACCAAAAAATTCAAATCCGGCACTGTTTGACCAGGTATAAATTTTGTTGGAGTCAACCTCCATGATGATGTCAGGAACCGCTGAAAGAATGGCATCCTGGCGAACAACAACGGCTCTAAACGCCGCTTCAGCCTGATTGAGTTCGGACATGTTGGCACTGATTCGCTTGGCATATCGGGCAATGAGGATATAGAGGAGTATCGCGGTAAGGGCGATGAACACGAGCCCTTTGTACATTGATACACGGGATATGACTGCGGGGTCACTTAAAACAAAGCCCAGGAACGTATCAGAAAGGTAAATCCAAAGTCCGCCGAAGAGAGAATAAACGGCTACGATCCGTATAATTTCAGTCTGTGGCGACTTTTGAGTGTCAGCTCGCATACGCGTATTCCTCAACGGAGCCTGTCATATATTTTGTGTAGATGGATACTCAATCATTAAAGAAACTTCCTTATTGCTTCAACCGTAACCAACGATGTCCGCTCAACCTCCGAAAGCGAATCCCGAACTGCATTAATAGCCCCCTCTTTTGCAGTAGTTTCAATATGCAGGGCACTTTCACGCAGAGCAGCTGCGCTGATATTTGCTGCGAAGCCTTTCAACGTATGGGCCTGGCGTCGAATAACAAGACAATCATCACCGTTGCAGACTCTTTGTAGCTCTTCAAGCAGCACCGGAATTTCTTCAAGCGACTCTTCCAGAATACTCCGCACAAAATCAATATCCTCCAGGCGTTCCACCAGGTCTTCTGCATCGAATATCAATTTGTCAGCATTTGACAAATGCTCTGTCGAATATTGTAATACCGTGGCATCACCTGCTTTACTCAGCCATTTAGTAAGTACTTCAGCTAACGTTTCTTTTTTGATCGGCTTGGCAAGATAATCGTTCATCCCTGATTCAATACATTTATCACGATCACCCTGCATGGCGTTGGCTGTCATTGCTATGATTGGAATGGCATTATTGAGAACCTTTGAGGTACTATCCCGAATTATCGCAGTTGCCTCATACCCATCCAAATCCGGCATCTGGCAATCCATAAGAACCAAATCATACCTGATCAGTTCGAGTGCCCTGACAGCTTCGAAACCGTTGGCGACAACATCCGCTTTGTACCCGAGCTTGTTCAATATATTTTGAGCAACCTTCTGGTTTATTACATTATCTTCTGCCAGTAAAATACGCACCCCTTTCGGGGCGTACTCCGCGACAGTGCGGCACGTTACTATCCCCGCACCCTTTGGCTCAGCAGCATCAGTACCCAGCAACACCAGCTCAAGGCATTTGTATAATTGTGATTGTCGCAGTGGTTTGCCCAGATATCCGGCAAAACCGTTCTGTTCCAGTGTTGCCGCATCGACTCGCAAACCAATAGACGCCAGCATGACTAAAATCGTTTCATTCAACCGGGAATCGGCCTTAATCCGTCGTCCCAATTCAAAGCCGTCCAAACCAGGAAGTTGCTGATCCAGCAGAGCGATGCGGAAAGGAGTATTCTGCTCAACAGCTTCATGGAGAAGCGCCAGAGCAGTTTCCCCATCGTTAGCGGTTTCATACTGACATCCCCAACTGTTAAGAATAGTGATCATCAGCATCCGGCTGGAGGCATTATTGTCAACCACCAAAACACGGGCCCCGACAATATCTGCGTGCGGTTCAAAAAAGGCCTCTCCACTCTCAGGCAGTTTTTGTAAATGGGCGGTAAACCAGAACGTAGACCCTGTGCCTTGCTGGCTTTCTACACCGATTGTACCTCCCATCAATTCTGCGAGCTGCTTGCAAATTGCCAGACCAAGGCCGGTACCGCCATATTTTCGGGTAGTGGAACCATCCAACTGGGTAAATGGATTGAAGATTGCGGCCAACCGTGCTTCCGGAATACCAATACCGGTGTCGCTGACCGAAAATCGAACGACAAGAGGCTGCTCTGATTCAATATCGGCACTGATGACGACTTCACCGGAAGTTGTAAATTTAATAGCATTACCGACCAGATTGGTAATAATCTGCCGCAGTCGTCCCGGATCGCCCTTTAGTAATGACGGCACATCAGGATCTATACGACAAATCAGATCGAGTCCAGATTCAGCAGCGCGCAATGACAGCAACTCAGCTGTATCCTCCAACGTCACACGCAAATCAAAATCGATAATCTCCAGTTCCAGCTTGTGTGCCTCAATTTTTGAAAAATCAAGAATATCATTGATCAGGCCAAGCAGATTCTCTCCGCTTTTTCTGACTATTTCAGCATACTCGTGTTGTTCTTCCGTCAACTCCGTATCGAGCAAAAGGCCCGTCATACCAATGACACCGTTCATGGGTGTGCGAATTTCATGACTCATGATAGCCAAAAATTCGCTCTTTGCACGCGTGGCATCTTCCGCTGTAATCAGAGCGGCACCAAGTTCGGCAGTTTTTTGTTCCATTATTGAAGAAAAATCGAGCAACTTCATTTCACGCCGCTCTATCTCATCCAGCAAATTATTAAAGGAAACCGCCAGCACCCCCAATTCATCGGAGCGCTGGCACTCTATATGCCGCTTATTGGATCCCGATTGCGCCAGATTGGCAACCTGCCTGGACAGATTTTCCAGTGGGGCGGTAATTCCAGTCCCAAGCACCCAGACCAGTCCAATCGAGAGCAAGAGAACAAAGACCAACCCTATCGAAAAAACATTTCTAAACCGCGTTATGGGTTGATATGCCTCTTCAATAGGAAAATTTGCCGCCAAAATCCACCCGGTGCTTTCAAGCCGCTTAAAAGAAGCCAAAAAGTTCCCGCCATTTGAATTGGCTGTTTCACCAGACCCCTCAAAACCATCCAGCGCCCTTTCAAAAAGTGTATTCACCTCCGGCAACTTATCCTTTTTCATAAAGCGTGACGCGTCCGGGTGCATGATCATGGTGCGATCCGGCGCAAACATATACATGTATCCCGAAGCTCCGATACGAGTCTTGCTTAGTTCATGAAGAAGCCCATTTTCTAACTGAAGATCCATTCCGCCGCAAATGATAGCTTTGATTGTGCCGGTTTTGTTGAACACCGGAGCTGTCACCATTATAACGGGATGATGATTCACGGTAGAAATGAACGGAAGTGAGATGTACGGTTTAGCACCGGTTGAAGTTTTTTTGATATATTCCCGGTAGGCGTATGAGGAGCCGTGCAGTTGTTCCACTTTTGGAGAAGAGGCAATCATGATGCCATCTGCGTCAAAAACAAATAGTCCATGATTAAAAACAGCGTGAAGACCGGCTCTATCATCAAGCCACCGTTGTAGAAACGTGCTGTTTTGGAGAGAATCAACCGGTGCTGCCTTTGCAACAGCAAGTAATGAATTTCTGGAAGTGTCAATTACGTCGTCAAGGCCTGCAGCTACAGCAGAAATCATCGAATACTGATGTGTAAAAATCTGATTCTTGGACGAATGACGGAAATATACATATGTACCGATCGCTATTGAGACCAGTACTATTGTAATAAACATACTCATGGCGAAAACAAGTTTATGCTTGATACTGATGAATTTCAGCACCGCCTATACACCTGAAGCATCTTTTTTCCCCTTGCCGACCAGAACCACCCCGGTTGCTGTATTCATAATAATCTTCCTGCCGACCTGTCCACCGATATCTTTGGCAACAACCGGAATCCGGAATTCTTCCAGCATCTGAAATGCCAATGAGATATTACGATCACCGATCATGAACACTTCCAGACCGGTTCCGGTAACATTGGCTCCACCGAAAACCTTGGCAACCAGGTGTTCACGATGGCAGCCGATCGACAGCACCTTGCCCAGCAATTTTTCCATTGCAATATTACCGTACTTGGGTGTTGCCAACCCTTCACCATTCCAGAGCGGCAGCATCATATGATTCATGCCGCCTCTGCGGGCCAGTGTATCCCACAAACAGACAGCGACACATGAGCCAAGCACCGTACTGATCTGGTATTCAAGGGGTTCGGCAAAGATAGTGCCGGGAAAGAGGAAGTGCCTGTTGAGCGATTCTTCACTGCTCATTCTGGCTATGCCTCGCGCATTGTATCGAAGAGAAACAGATTGCCGGCTTCTGAAAAAGAATCTTCGTCATCCAGAATCGAGCAGGGGGGAATCGTCACTGTAAATAGCGTGCCATTGCCAGGAGTGCTGACCAGACTGATACTACCCTGGAGAAGGTCCACCAGTGCCTTGGAAACACTGAGTCCCAGACCATGCCCCAGGTGCGAGCGCGTGGTTCCGGTCTCTAACTGAACAAAGCGGTCGAATATGCGTTGCTGGTCTTTTGCCTCAATCCCGATACCATGGTCCTGAACAAATACCTGAAGAGAACCGTCACCGAAAATTGTGTACGAAACGTCAACCGTACCGCCGGTGATGCTGAATTCAATCGCATTTGCCAGCAGGTTGGAGATGATAATTCTGAATTTTTCAAAATCAACGACAACAATGCTCGCATCATCGACCTTTGCCTGCTGCAGATGAAGCGTCACATTCTTTTCTGCGGCACTGTGCAGAAACGAATCCACCAGTTCACGCAAGGTCGATGCGATGTGAACCTTAACGCACCGCGGGCTGACCTCACCCGCTTCCAGCTCTGCCGCACTGAATATATTCCGCAGCTGAAAATCCAAGTGGTTGGCTTCCGCACTGATCAAGGAAGACAGGGAGGAAATTTCTTCATTACCGGCACCAACCTGCGCCAATTGTCCGGCAAGCCCCATGATTGCATTAAGCGGATTATTGATTTCGTTGCGGATATTCGAGAGGAAGTTGCTTTTCAGAGATTCAGATCGTTCCAACCGTTCGTTCATCTCAAGAAGCTTGCGGTTGACTACACTCAAATCTGAAAAAGCCTTGCGGCTTTGGGCAAAGCGGTTGGATAATTCATCAATCAGCGCATCATCGGTTACGTTCATGCACAACTCCCTTTCTTTCTAGTACACCTTCATCCCGCCTCAACCAGATTGACGATTTCCTCAGAAAGAGAATCGGGATCAAATTTGGCTACGAACCTGTTGGCACCCGCCTGCTCGGCTTTAAGCTGATTTGAGGGATTACTCATCGAGCTGTGCAGGATGACTTTGAGATGCTTATAATCACTCTGTTCCCGCAAAGTTCGCGTGAAAGTAAAACCATCCATGCCGGGCATTTCGATATCAGAAATGATCAGATCAACCCGCGCGTATTCCTTTTCGAGATATTCCAGGGCCTTATCGGCTGACATCATCGCCGTATTTGTAAAACCCATTTTATCAAGCACAGATTGCAGCATCATAATCGCCGTGCGCGAATCATCAACGACAAGCACATGCCGGCCGTTCCCTTTCCCTTCAACCTCTGTCATGGCAGCATGTGAAAGGTCCTGATCTATGCCAACAACCGCAACGAGAATCGATTCGATATCCAGCAGCATGATCGCTTCGCCTCCATCCGCATATGCAATGGCAACCAGTGACGCTGCGCTGACACCTTCCGGCTTGTGAATATCAGACCAACTCCGCGTCAGCAGTGTATCCGGGGCATGGACAATAAAAGCTGTCAGACTGCGATTATATTCACAGATGATGATGTAGGCCAGTTCATCGCGAAAATCTTTCGTCGGCAGCCCTACCGCCTCAGACAGATCGATAACAGCAAGAGCGTTACCTCTGAAATCAAGCGCGCCTTTAACTGCCGGATGAGAATTCGGCATCCGGTCCACTCTACGGGGACATTCCAGAATTTCAATTATTTTAAAAACATTGATGCCATACAGCTGATTATCCGTCAGCCGGAAGGTCAGCATCTCCATCTGGTTTGTCTGAGAAAGATTCGAGCGTTGAAGTGCTTCATCAAGTGATGATGCCATGTGGAACCTCCGGTTTATTGAAACAGCGGGAACTAAAGACAAAGCCTCAATACTTCGTGCGCAATATTCTGCAGCGGCATGATCTTGTTGACGCCACCCAGCTTGACCGCTTCATGCGGCATACCGTAGACCACGCACGTGGCCTCATCCTGTGCAATCGTGACCGCGCCGGCGTCATGCATTTCCAGCATGCCATGAGCACCGTCATCTCCCATACCGGTCATAATAACGCCGACGGCATTTTTACCTGCATAACGAGCGGCAGAGCGGAATAACACATCAACTGATGGACGGTGACGTGACACCAGCGGACCATCCTTGATCTCGACATAATAGCGGGCACCGCTCCGCTTAAGCAGCACATGATGGTTGCCGGGAGCAATCAGAGCCCTTCCCCGCACGATGGTATCATTATCCTGCGCCTCTTTAACCGTTACGCGACAGATGGAATCAAGTCGTTTGGCAAAGGCGGCAGTAAAGTTTTCCGGCATGTGCTGAACAATCACGATACCTGGTGTATCCTCGGGAAGTGCCTCAAGAAACACCCGGAGCGCCTCAGTTCCACCCGTTGAAGCACCAACAACAACAACTTTTTCCGTAGTTTGAATCATCGCCTTCATATTCGGCTTTTCCATGATGACATCAGCAGAGTACTTTGGCGAAATCTCTTTCATAGTGCGCATCGCCCGCATCGGACCGAGCCGCGCAGAAGCGGCCCCCTTGACAGCATCGCAGATACGCACCCGGGATTCTTCGATAAACTGCTTAGTTCCCATCTTCGGCTTGGTGATGATATCAACAGCACCATATTCAAGGGCCTTAAGTGCTGTCTCATTCCCCCGTTCGGTGAGGCTGGAACACATCACCACCGGGATCGGGTGCTGACTCATCAATTTTTGCAGAAAGGTCAAACCATCCATGCGCGGCATCTCGACATCCAGCGTGATGACATCAGGAACAACCGTTCTCAGGCGTTCTGCCGCCAGGATAGGATCAGCCGCACTGCCAACCACCTCAATGTCCGGATCTGAATTGAGAATATCGCACAAGGTCTGACGTACCAGAGCAGAGTCATCAATTACCAGAACAGTAATTTTTTTCATGGTGTCATATCCTCATAAACAAGTATGTTTGCTCGCGCGTATGAGGCGCATATACACATTGCCGCTTCGTGTACAAAAAAACAGTTTGCGCCCCTGCAGTCCGCCGGTATCTCGAGCGGAAATCCTGAATCCGAGTGACTTCAGCGTTTCCTCCGCCTTTGCCACATTTTGATCTCCGACAGTACGCTTCAATGAAGTACCTTCGCCGATATTCAACACCTGCGCACCGCCGAACAGCTTAACCTCCAGATCAGCACCGACACCGCATTGCTCAATTTTATCGTACATGTGCTGCAGAGCGGTATCAACATAGCGAAAATCGTTTTCACGTCCGGCATTTTCCGGCAACATGGCATGACAAATCGCGCCAAAGCCACGGGAAGCAGAAAAAGCGGTTATCGCCACACATGACCCCAACACGGTCGAAACCAGTACCGGAGTGCGGGTCACCAGAACTTCCCCCGGCTTAAGGTAGATATTGTGCGTATGTGAAGCGATAAGACTTTTCATATATATCAAGAAGTAAAAAGCACCCTGAACCTATTTCCTGTACACCGTAGATGCCACAGCCTTGAAATCAACATCAAGGCCGCTCAGCGTTTCCGAATGACCGATGAACAGGTAACCACCCGGTCGCAGTTGCTTATGAAACTTCCTCATCAGCGTCTGCTGGGTCGGCTTGTCAAAGTAAATAACAACATTGCGGCAGAATATAATGTCCATTTTTTCAGTAATACCAAGGTCATCATCCATAAAGTTGATCCGTTTGAACGTGACCAGCGAGCGTAACACCGGGGCAATACGCACCAGTGATTTTGTTTTTTCGCGACTGCGCATCAGGTATTTTTTCTTCAGGTTCAGCGGAATAGGATCGGTGCGTTCTTCCGGGTAGATGCCGGTTTTAGCGGTGTGCAAGACCTGTGTACAGATATCGGAAGCGGTGATGGCGGCCCGAAAATCGGGGCGACCGGCAGCAAATTCTGAAAGCACCATCGCCAGAGTATACGGCTCCTCACCGGTTGAGCAGCCGGCGCTCCAGATTCGCACCGGTTCACGCGACAGATCACCCCGTGCCTCAAGGATCGTAGGCAGTGCCGTTTTGACCAGAAAATCAAAATGTCCCGGTTCGCGGAAAAAGTCGGTCTTGTTGGTAGTCACCACATCGATCAGATGGATGAGCTCAGCCATTCGCCCTTCCTGGCTGAACACATACTCGCTGTACTCCTCGAATGAATGAATGGCATTGGCTTTCAACCGTTTCTGCAGGCGCGCCTCAAGCATGGTTTTCTTGGCAGGCGGCATTTTGATGCCGGCATGGTCATAAATAAATGCGCTGAATTTTTGAAATTCGCGATCCGACAGGGTTGCTGGCAGACGGGCGCTCATGTTGTTACGGGAATTGGTCACCACGTCTTCCTTTCATACAATCTAGAACTTTTCAAATTCGTCATCCAGATGATCAGGACCGGCACTCCCCAGCTCCAGATTGATGCCCCCACCGGAGGTACGCCGGTTTGATGTGATATGGGGTTTTCCGCCGGCATGAGCGACCTGCACGCGTTTGCCCTGCCTGGTTGCCGCCTGCTGGCGTGGAGTACGGGAATGCCCGCTTCCGTCTATCTTGAAGAAAGAAACGGCATCACTCAATTGCTCGGCCTGACTTGAGAGTTCCTCTGAAGTGGAAGCCATCTCTTCAGATGCCGATGCATTCTGCTGGATAACCTGATCAAGCTGCTGGATAGCCTTGTTGATCTGTTCGGCACCGGTGTCCTGTTCTTTACTGGAAGCGGTGATTTCCTGCACAAGTTCGGCGGTGCGCTGGATATCCGGCACCATTTTGGTCAGCATTTCTCCCGCCTGCTCGGCAATAGCCACACTACGGGTGGAAAGACCGGATATTTCTCCGGCAGCCGACTGGCTGCGCTCAGCCAATTTGCGAACTTCGGAGGCAACAACGGCAAAACCTTTACCATGTTCCCCGGCACGTGCCGCTTCAATGGCAGCGTTAAGTGCCAGCAGATTTGTCTGGCGGGCAATCTCTTCAATGATGGAGATTTTGGTGGCGATTTCCTTCATGGCAGCCACTGTTTCGATAACCGCCCTGCCCCCTTCTTTGGCATCGACAGAGCTCTTGATGGATATTTTTTCCGTCTGCATGGCGTTGTCGGTGTTCTGACGGATGCTGGAGGCCATCTCTTCCATGCTGGATGAGATTTCTTCTGCACTGGCCGCCTGTTCCGTAGCACCCTGTGACATCTGCTGGGCAGTGGCAGAAAGCTGCTGACTGCCGGATGAGACATTGTCAGCGGCTGACATAACATCGCCAACCACATGCTTCAGCTTATCAACCATATTCTTGATCGCTACCAGCAACTGCCCGGTTTCATCCGTGCTCTTAACCGCTACTTCCACAGTCAGGTCACCGGCAGCAAGTTTATTGGCTACAGCTACAGCATCGCTCAATGGTCGAACGATACCGCGAGTCAGGAACACTGCAACAGAAATCGCAAACAGAATAGCTGCTGCTGCAATGCCCAGCATGGTATTACGGGCGCTTTTATACTCGGCTAACGCTTCATCATAACGCACTTTGTTGCGTTCCGAGTTATGATCCGTCAGCTTTCCAACCTCATCCATCCAGGCACGAACTGCCGGACGGGCGTCCTTGTTGAGTACAACAATAGCCTCGCTGCCCTTCCCGGCCATTGCAAGTTCAATAACCTTACTGTTCAGTGGCCGGGCCTTTTCGGTATACTCCTTCACCTTTGAAATTATTTCGTGAGCTTTTTTGTCTTCCTTCGAAGTCATTTCCTCATTCTTCTTGAATGCTTCGTTATACTTTTCGCGATACCCACTGATGCGTTTGACATATTCCTGTTTTTTTTCAGGATTGCTGTCCAGAAGAATGTTGCGCACCTGAATGGATATTTCAGCTATCTGATCGTGCATATCGTTGCACAATTCAATGCGTACGTTATTGATTTTGACAATCCGATTCATCTTATCCTGAATATTTGACATACCACTTAACGCTTCCCAGACAAGAATCACCATCAACAAAAGCACGACTCCAAATCCCAGGGTCATTCTCTTACCGATCTTCATGTCCGTAAACATATCATCTCCTTTAAATCTGTTATCACATGTTCTTGTAACCAGCGAGATGGAGGAACATACCGCATGACTCTCTACGCTGCTGCTGACACCCCGGCATGTTCCAGCTTCTCCACCGCCTGAAGCAGAACTCCCATATCCAGAATCAATGCCACGGTGCCGTCCCCCAGAATTGTAGCGCCGGAGACACCTTTGACATCGCGATACATTTTACCCAGGGATTTGATGACGGTCTGGTGTTCACCGACAACATGGTCGACCACGAAGCCCACCTTGGTTCCGTGGATGTCGGCAATCACAATCTGTTCGATGTCGGGACGCTGATCAGTGATGCAGAAATGCTGGCGCAGCGGAATGTACGGGATAATAGCGCCGCGTACATTGGCCAGATTGCGGCCATGCGAATTTGCAACATCCGCAGCCGTCAGTTCAATGCACTCCTCTACCGATGCCAGCGGCAGCACAAAATGATCTGTGCCGATCTTGACGAGCAGACTGTCGATGATCGCGAGGGTCAGCGGGATTTTGAGGGTGATCGTCGTACCTGATCCGCGGACGCTGTCCACACCTATCGAGCCACGCAGACCATCGATACCCCGCTTGACAACATCCATCCCTACCCCGCGTCCGGAAACGCTGGTCACTTTGGCTGCCGTGGAAAATCCGGGAGCAAAGATCTGGGCATATATTTCCTTGTCAGAGACGTCGGCTGTCGCCGAAAGAAGACCTCTCTCGACCGCTTTGGCACGAATCGCATCACGGTCAAGACCACCGCCGTCGTCACGGATGGTGACCAGAACCGAGTCACCGGAATGTTCGGCACCGAGATATACCGTACCGTGTGCCGATTTACCGGCAGCCCGCCGTGCATCCGGCATTTCGATACCATGATCGATACTGTTGCGGATGATATGTACCAGCGGGTCGTTCAGTTTTTCAATGACGGTTTTGTCCAGTTCGGTTTCGGCACCGAAGGTTTCCATCTCAATCTCTTTGCCAAGTTCACTGGAAAGATCGCGAACTAATCGTTTAAACTTGCTGAAGGTACTGCCGATCGGCAGCATGCGGATGTTAAGAGCGGTGTCGCGCAGTTCGTTGGTAAGACGCTCAACTTCTTCTGAAATAGCGATAAAGGTGGAATCTCCGCCTGCAAGAGAAACCTGGGACAAGTGTGCCTGCACGGTGACCATTTCGCCAACCAGGTTGATCAGTTGATCAAGACGTTCAGCCGGGACACGAATGCTGGCGGCCGCTTCTTGCGCCGGAACCTCACTGCGTTCTTTACGAACGCTTTTGACGTGCTGCTGCTCGACCAGGGCCGACTGCACTTTTTCCGGCGAAACAATACCCTGTTCCACCAACAGTTCACCGAAACGTTTTTGCAGCATTAAAACCTTTTGCATTTCAACCGGGGAAAGGTCGCCGCGCTCGACAAGAATATCGCCCAGTTTTTTGTACCCTTCTTCACGGTCAATCAAGCCGCTGCTATCGATCAGTTCAATTTTGATTTCGCAGTCATCTTCGACAAAAATAAAGACGTCCTTGATTGCATCTTCACCCCGGGTCGTTGTCAGAATGATGTCCCAATAGATGTAGCAATTTTCACCGACTAACGTGTCGAGTGCAGGAATTTCGTCAAACTGAGCCACAACATGCGCCGTACCAAGGTCACGAAGCTCATTGATCAGCGAAATAGGATTGGTACCGCACATAAGAATGTTGGAAGCAGGACGAAAGCGGATGCGCCAGGTACTTTCATTAGCCAGTTCCTCTTCTGATACTTCCGGAAGGTGTATGGCAGCTATCTCACTTGAGCCTTTTTGCGGAGTTTCCGGGACCGGCACCAACTGCCGCAGGCCGGCAATGATCTCGTCGCCATCACTGCGATCAACCTCTTCACCTAATGGGCAGCTGAGCAGATAAGAAATGTGATCACGGGATTTGAGCGTCAGATCCAGCAGCCGTTTGGTAACAGTCAATTTACCATTGCGCACCATGTCGAAAACCGTCTCAACTTCATGGGTAAAGGAGGCTATTTCGTCGAAACCAAACATAGCACCTGAACCTTTGATGGTATGCATGGCCCGAAAAACGCGGTTGATCAGATCATTATCATCCGGCGTTTCCTCAAGGTCGAGCAGTGACGTTTCGAGTTCGGCCAACAGTTCGCCGGCCTCTTCGCGATAAGTTGCAATGGCTTCTTCCATCATGGTATCACCCCAGTACTTTCTTAATCACCGCAATCAACTGTTCCGGCTTGAAGGGTTTGACAATCCAGCCGGTGGCTCCGGCAGATTTACCTTCGGCTTTTTTGGTGTCGTTTGATTCGGTTGTCAACATGACAATCGGGATAAACTTGTTCAGCGTTCCGGCACGGACTCCTTTAATGAGCCCGATACCGTCCATATTGGGCATATTAAGGTCGGTCAGCAGCATATCGACCTTCTGGGTTGTCAGTTTATTGAGGGCATCTCGCCCATCAACCGCCTCGATAACATCATAACCATTCTGTTTAAGGGTAAATGCAACCATCTGTCGGACACTGGCCGAATCATCGGCCGACATAATTAACTTTGCCATTAGTTGGCACCTCCAAACCACATACAGGTAGAATCGTTATTGTGTTTGCACGCCGAACGACGTTCGGCACCGCTGGTCGTGATGATATCTGCCAGAGCCTGCGGCTGCAGGCCGTGATACGAAAACAGTTTACCGCTCTGTGCCGCGCTTTTGCATGCTGAACAGAGTATTTGAACGCCGGTAATGTCAATTTCGACTTGCGGATCAAATTCTACCGCCACAACATGTGTCGCCTCAAATGCTTCGCGAAGCAGACGCGAGAATTCCGAGGCATTTTCAATCGTGAGGCGCTCGCCACTGGTAATGATAATTTCGCCGTTTTCACGGGCATAACTGTTGAGCTGCATGGGTATCTCCTTCAAAACAAATCGAAGTTATCTCCGAATTCCGAATCATCCGGACTGTTTGTTACGGTACTCTGAACGGCAACGGCACTCTGGCCGCTGCGTTTACGGGCAAGAGCCTCGTGGATATGGCGTTCACTTTCCATCGTGTACCGTTCTTCCATATAGCGCAGGTTCTGCTTGAATTCGCTGCTGGCCGGAACGATCCGGCGCGCCTGAGCAACAATCTGTTCAAGGGCGACCAGCACTCCATCGGACATTACTTTTGTCCGTTCATGCACATCGATTCCGGATGTTGCATTTTCCACGTCATGTGTCAAAGAGGCGACCTGGCCGCTCAAACGCGACAGAATTGAAAACAGCTCCGCGTTCATCCCGGTCAGGTCAGCCAGTATCTCAGTCACCTCTTCCTGCATGACAGTAACCCTGCTGCCAAGATTTTCCTCTTCGTTATCCGCATCCAGAGACAAATGCTCGGTAGCGGCATTAATATTTTTCAGAGTTGAAGCAACTGCATCGGTCTGCCGCACCGCCTCATCCGAGAGGCGCTTGATCGCTTCGGCCAGAACACCCAGCGCTGCACCTTCAGGACCGGTATGGGCGGCCTTAACTTGAGCATTGAGCGCAATCAGGTCGATTTCCGAGCCGATTGCTTCAATATCGGTGACAAAGGTAGCAATCTCACCTATTGTCTGCGCAACCTTTTTCATGGTGTCAGACATATTCCGGTCTGTAGAGGCACATGAGGTCAGTGCAGTAGTTATCTCAGTCATCCCCTGACTCATGACATCAACGAAAGTTGTCCCGGAAGAATCTGCCACACCTGCAACAGAATGGGTTTCGTCAGCCATCAGGGATTGTTTGTGGGCAACATCGCGCAGATTGTCGACGATCGTGCAGACGGCCGTATAGAGTTCTGCTGAAGCAAAGCGGAGTTGCGCCTCCTGCAACTCACAGACATCGCCGGATTCGACAATCAATGCCATTCGACGTTCTTCGTCGACAGCAGAGTGTTCAAAACCGGCCAGGTCACCAAGCAGACGTTCCAGTGCTTCAACAATATGCTCCACCTGCTGACGGGTCATATCATGCATTTGCATCGACGAAACAACTTCACTGATGTTCGCGGTAACTTCCCCGGATATGGTAGAAACTGTGGCGCCGAATTGCGTACAGCGTTCATTGACCGATACCAGTTCCTGCAAACTTGAAGCGGTTTTCGTCAGGGATGAAGCAACTTTGGCGTCCTGAGCGGTTTCTGAAGAACGCACAGCGGTAAGGTTATCGGTGATCATCGCTGCCAACAGCTGACGGTGCCCCATAATTGCTGACGATTTATCATTAACCTGATGAGAAAGTTTTTCGACATCCATGGCAAGATTAACAAAACCGCTGCCGAGCTCTCCCAGGCGGGCACTTTCTATCTTAGTGGAAATACTTAACATGCGCAGCGACTTGTTCATCTTATGGAACCCTTCCAGCGGTTCCGACAGTTTATCAAGAAGAGTCTGCACCTGCTCAAGAGTAACACAGCTGTCGGTACTGCGGGTGCGAGCTTCCGCCAGATAGGCTTCCATATCAAACATCATCTGATGGAGGCGGGCGGTCAGCGTTTGAACGCTGTCGCCGGAAACAACCTCCACCAACTGGTTCGACATCCGGGTAATATCGGTTGACCGCTGGTAAAAGCCCTGCACCTCCGAACCAATCTGCAAAAATTCATCTTCTGTTGTTCCGGCCATTCTCCGCAACGTTTCGATTGCAGGAGAGACGGTATTCCGCCAGTCAGAGACGGCATCTGAATCTGCTCCGGAGGAACTGCCGGAAGAAAGTTGTCTGTATAATTCAAACGTCATATGGATATCCTTCACGGAACCAGTTTGAGAGCCTGTAATTCCTTCATCAGCTTATGCCTGCTGAGCGGCTTGACAATATATGCATCAGCCTCACACTTGTTAAATGACTTGACCACTGTACGCGGGTCATTCAGCGCAGTGGTCATAATGACTCTTACCGCCAGATTGGGTGGAATATTCATGTTCCGCTCCAGAGTACGGATACAAAGCAGCGCCTCAAGGCCGTCAACTTCCGGCATCATAATATCAAGAAAAATAGCATCGTATGGGCGTTTTGACTCATGTGCCAGAACAAATGAATCAATGGCCTCCTGGCCGTTTACGGCGATATCACAGTCAAAATGAGGAGAAAGCAGTTCCTTCATGATTCGGCGGGACAACAGATGGTCTTCAGCTATCAGGCATTTCACAGGTATGCTCCTTCTATCACGGAGTACTAATTTTTAATGTTACGGTAAAGCGACTGCCGCCATCCGGCACATGATCGGCCCACAGATGACCATTCAGCAGCATGGCATTCTGACGCGCAATGGTGAGCCCCAGACCGACACCTTCATGGCTGCGGGAAAGGGAGCCGTCTCCCTGCACAAACGGTTCAAAGATTCGCTCCAGCATCCCTTCCGGAATACCTTCGCCGCTGTCGGTCACTGAGCATAAAAGCAGATCTCCCTCTGCCTCGGAAAAGATGCGGGAAACTGCCAGCGACACCGTTCCATGTCTGGTGAACTTGAGGGCATTGCCAAGAAGAATTTCAAATAACCGGCACATTTTTTCCCGGTCGGTCCAGATCTGCCGCGGCAGGTCATCAGCCATCTGCAAAGAATGCGTCAATCCCTTGCGGGTAAAGAGTGGTTGAAATTTTTCTACGATTGAACGTAGAAAAGTCCGAAGATCAATTAAATCATGGTGAACAGTCACACCGGCACGTGCATTCAGAGAACTAAACGACAGCAATTGATCGATCAGCACCATCATGTTGTCTGCAGACTGACGCGCCATAGCCAGATATTCGGGCGCGCTGCCGGTCAACGCCACTTCGGCCAGCAGATCGAGTGACCCGATAACACCATTCATCGGAGTGCGCATTTCGTGAGTAACCGTAGACATAAAAGTGCTTTTATCGGAAGCGGCCTGCTGCAGTGCCGTCCGTGCAAAATCAAGTTCTTCCATGGACGTTTTCAGTTCTGCGGTCCGCCGGGCTACCGTTTTTTCCAGTTCGGCCTGATAATTCTTTTCCATTTTTTGTAAATTGCTGTAATTGACCGCCCGCACAATAATTTTGCGTAAATGGTCAAAATCAAAGGGCTTATGAATAAAATCAAAGGCGCCGTTTTTGATGGCATTCACCGCCATTTGCAATTGTGCATGGCCGGTCATCAGTATAACCGGCAGCTCCGGCCAGGACTCATGAACCCGGCCTAAAAAGGCAATTCCATCCTCACCCGGCATCATGACATCACTGATAATGGCATCAAACGGTTCACTTACCAGACAGGAGAACGCTGCTGCTGCATTCTCAGCACAGGTGACGCGAAAATGGCTTTTTTTCAAACAGAGGGACACCATCTGGCGAATATCGGATTCATCATCAACAACCAGAATGTGTGACAGCGTATGATCTGCAGATTGTGCGGGCTCAGACATAGTTGAATCCTGTAGTTCAGAGTTACTTAAAATCCCTTTTCGTTGAAATTACAAAATCCCTCTGTGCCGCATCCTTCAAATGGCAGCTGAAACAGGTCGTCACCGGATCAATGCCACTCGGTTTACCATCGGTACCGTACCCGGCAAAAAGCCAACCACCGGTATTACCCTGGCGCCGATCTTTCTGCATAAGTACGATCATATTTTT
This sequence comes from Geobacteraceae bacterium, assembly GCA_043743795.1. Lineage (GTDB taxonomy): Bacteria > Desulfobacterota > Desulfuromonadia > Geobacterales > Pseudopelobacteraceae > JACRCG01. Next base: position 41,254 of record JAYTVV010000022.1, on the reverse strand, counting down.
GGGGCCATCAGCAGCGGGATTGTCCTTGATGTTAAAGAACTCAACCACGATTCGGCTTCCCTCCGGAAACCGGTTGTCAGCCTGATAGCCGCTCTGCGCTTTTTTGTCGGCATAGATATAGTGGATGCCATAAAAGAGTGATTTTTTATCAGTGACGACTTTACGTTCACTCTTTTTCCAGGCGGTATATCCTTTGGGGAGTGCCGGTGCGGGTGAAGATGCTTCAGAATCAACAACGGACAGACAGAGGAACAGAGCGAAGAACAGGACGACAGCATATTTCATGTGGCGGCTCCATCAGAATGAGTATTGGCGGGCACTTTATCACAACTGTCTTTTTTGTCACACCCTAAAGCCGCAGGAGAAATCGAATCCGGGGAGTGACTCCCAGGACAGGCGGCCTTCCGCTTCGATGTGCCGACACACATCAGTTTGTCTGACAATGTTGCCGCACGTTCGGCAGAGGTACGAATGAGTGTCACATACTGCAGAAGTTCACCAGTAGCATGATCATCCTTATCAATGAGAGTACAGGCCCCCAAGACCGTAGTGAGGATATTATTAAATTTATCCGCCATCCTCACTGCCAGAGCGGTCACAGGGTCCGGACTCTGGCGAGTGTGGATGGTTGATGCAACATGTTTGGTACGGTTTTTTTTCATGGCATTGTTAGAATTTCTCAAACTCGTCATCAAGATGATCCGGTCCGGCATTGCCAAGCTGCAGATTTATGCCCCCGCCGGCGGAACGCTTGGTTGGCGCAACTGAATTTTTCGCATGGGCAATCTGCATTTTTTTAGCAGGTTTGCGGCTGTTTGATGCTGACGGACGTCGTGCCTGATTGCCGATATTAAAGAAGCTGATTGAATCCTGTAGCTGCTCTGCCTGGCTGGAGAGCTCTTCCGAAGTGGAAGCCATTTCCTCAGAAGCACTGGCATTCTGTTGGATAACCTGATCCAGTTGCTGGATGGCTTTGTTGATCTGTTCGGCACCCGTGTCCTGTTCTTTACTGGATGCAGTTATTTCCTGAACCAGTTCGGATGTTTTCTGGATGTCCGGCACCATCTTTGTCAGCATATCCCCGGCCTGTTCGGCAATGGCAACACTGCGGGTTGAAAGGCTTGAAATTTCTCCGGCGGCAGACTGGCTCCGTTCTGCCAGTTTGCGGACTTCAGAGGCAACAACCGCGAAGCCTTTGCCATGTTCACCGGCACGGGCCGCTTCAATGGCAGCGTTTAATGCCAGCAGGTTGGTCTGACGGGCAATCTCTTCAATTATGCTGATTTTGGTGGCAATTTCCTTCATTGCGGCAACGGTCTCAACAACAGCTTTACCCCCATCCTTCGCATCCACAGAGCTCTTGATGGATATTTTTTCTGTCTGCATGGCGTTGTCGGTGTTCTGACGTATGCTGGAGGCCATCTCTTCCATGCTGGAGGAAATTTCTTCGGCGGAGGCGGCCTGTTCCGTGGCGCCCTGCGACATCTGTTGGGCGGTGGCTGAAAGTTCCTGACTACCGGAAGCAACGTTATCCGATGCGGCCATAACTTCGCTGACAATACTGCCTAATTTAGTCACCATTTGATTAAGAGCTAAAGCCAATTGTCCGATTTCATCCTTCTGATCCAGATCAATCTTTTGGGTCAAGTCACCGGCAGCTACGGCCTGGGCAAAAACAACACCTTTGCGCAGCGGATTACTGATTATGTTGGCGATGAACATGCCGAAAAGAACGGCAATAATCACACCTGCGACGGAGAGTCCAATCATTAGACGCGTCGCTGACTTTGTTACTTCACCATTCTCTGCATCTGTCAATTTAGCTTGTTTCAGCTTAGCTTCCTGCAGCTTATCAATCTGATCCTGCAAATCTCGTGATGCCTTGCCGGCTGAACCTTTCGTTACTTCCTGTGCTTCAGCAATCTTATTCTGCATTGCCAGGGCAATTATCTTGTCAAGCTCCGCCCCGTAGGCGGCTCGCATTACTTTATAATCTGCAAAAAGCTTACGCCCCTCATCTGTGAGGATAGTCTTTTCAAAGGCTTCAACATTCTTGTTGTTGCCTTCTCTCAATTCTTTGATACGATTGGCAAGTTTCTGTTTTTCCTCCATGGTGGCGGCATCGAGGATATCGCGCGAATTAACACGCTGCATCTGGAAAGCGGTAGAGATATCTCCAAGGTCGCTGATCGGAATAGTTATCTTTTCATACAGCTTGGTACTGGCATCATCAATTTTTTTAATTTCTACAATACCAATAGTACCGATGACTCCTGCGATCACCGCTACAACAATAAACGCCGATAAAAGTTTCACACTGATTTTCAGATTGTAGTACCAGCTCATAATGCCTCCGCTCGCTTTATTATTTTATGAAATAGATGTTCTATCACCTGTTAATCCAAACCCTGCACGGCAGCCAGTTCAACCGATGAAAAAACCTTATCAATATCCAGAATCATGACAAAACGCCCGTCATGCTTGCCCATCCCTTTGATAAACTCGGTGTTGAGATGTGTACCAATGTGCGGTGCAGCCTCAATCAGCGACGGTTCCATCTCGATAACTTCCTGCACGCTGTCGGCCAGTGCCCCAAGGACGGTATTTTCGCCATCCATTACCACTTCAACCACAATGATGCAGGTATTGACGGTCTGGGCGGTCTCCTGCATGCCGAACTTCAGCCGCAGATCGATGACAGGAACAACACAGCCGCGCAGGTTGATAACCCCCCGCATGAAATCCGGAACCTGCGGAACCTTGGTAATGCTCGGCATTTCCAATATTTCCCGTACTCTGGCGACATCGACGGCAAACACCTCGTCGGCCAGCGTAAAGGTTAAGTACTGGGTCGTTTGTAACTCTTCAGCCATCGCTTCCTCCCCCTTCGACCTTGATAGTTTAATAAACAGTGAATTTGTTTACACCAATTGTGCCAAATTAAATAAAAATTAGGAATGTCAGGTGAGGGGTAATCTAAAGGGGGTAGTACATCGGTGAGAAAAGAGCGAGAATAGATGTTATGGCAGGACGGTATGTAACACGATACATATTTAATGTTACATGTTACACTTTACTTGTGACACATTTTGCAGAAAAGGAGGGAAGCGTGCAGCCGACGCTGCCCCCGTAAAAAAGTCTGTTTATTGCTGCAGGGCCTTCTTCTGTTCACAAATAAAAGCCAGATCAATATCTGTCGCTTTAACATTCAGGCTGGTCATCGACAAAAAGCGGAAACCACCATCAATACTGCTTTCAACAACACTATGCGGTCCGTCCAGCTGTTCCCTGATGACCTCGGAGGTGCCGCCGAGGGTTATATGAACATTCTCATACAACACCGCTTTTGCGTTGATCTTGGCGTTGGCATTCGCTTTGGTACGAATGGCCATTATATTGTCTGACAATGAAGCCGTTTTTATTCTCAACTCTGCTATTTCAGACAACGACTGGGACTGTTTAATGATCTCATGGGCTTGCGCAAGCTCCTCGATCAGATTTTCCAGTAATTCAATATCGTGGTAATCAACTCCGGCATACAGCTGTGTGTGTTGAGAAGAGGCAGAACCAATCTTCTTCGCTTCAATTCCCCCCAGAGCAATGCATGAACCGCCGGAAATAGCACCTTTATCGACGATAATTCGCCCGAGTGCCTTGATAGTACAGTTGTGAATTTCCACGCCGACAATTACATCTCCGGCACATTCAACCGAGACATCGTGAATAAAATTGGCCCGAAGCGTTCCACCACAGACGATTTTGCTCTTTTCCTGACCGTCCATACCGCAAAAAGTGATATCACCGTTGCTGACAATGGTGCTGACACCGATATTTCCGGTCACGGTTAAACCTTTGGAAGCGGTTATATTAAAATTATCGAGTACATCGCCGCGCACCTCCACAACGCCTTTAAAATCAATCGCACCGACCCTGAAGTTGACATCCCCTTTAACTATATATTGCTCCTCAACAGAGATTTCACCCGCTGACTGACAAAAGCGTCCGGTCGCAGAAGCAATGAGGAGTGTACCGTTTTCCTCGACACGAATGTTCCTGCCGACAGTCACTTTCATCGGCTTGCCGGGTAGCGGCGGAATCGCCACCCCCATGATATTTTTGCCCGGTGTACCCGGACCGGCCGGAATAATACGACCAATTTCTTCGCCGTCGGATACGTTGATAAATGTTTGCACCGTGTACATATCTACCGTCGTGCTGTCTTCGTCTTCTTTGGAGACAGGGGACGATGATTTCACGGATAGTGAAATGTATTCATCGGCACCGGTAACCGGTGCTGTTCCGGAGGCCAGCAGTACATCAACCTGCTGCTGGCCGGCGGCGGCCTTGATTACAAATTCGTCAAAAACCTGCTGATCAATCCCCTCCCGAACGTTGTACTGCTTTAGAAAGGCGGCAAGTTCATCACGGGTAATCATGGACCCCTGTTCGTGCGGAACATAGCTGCAGCGGCACTCAAGGCGATTGTCCGGTATTTTAAGGTACAGACTGTAGCCGAGTTTTTTCACTTCGCTGCCGCCAATAACCGGCTCGACACTCGATTGTGGTGAGTTACTTTGATCTGACATGGCATTCACCTCGCTAATGGGACAACAAATTTCAACAATCGTGCCAATTCAATACATCTCCTCCTGCTCGAAGGGTAGATGTTTCCTACTCCGCAGCACCCATCTGCCTGTAGAGCGTCATACGGCTGATGCCGAGCAGACGCGCAGCACGGGCTTTGTTACCACCAGCAGCGGTCAGTGCTTCGGTAATGGTCATGCTGACCTCAGGTGCAGACTGCACGGATAAATGGTCCGTCGCCGGGGTAGCAGAAGCAGAGAGACTATCGAGCAAATCCTGGGACAGATCGTGTACCGCAATAATGGTGGCTTTACAGAGGATACAGGCTCGTTCAATGACATGTTCCAGTTCGCGGACATTGCCGGGCCAGCTATAGGAACGAAAAATTGTCATGACATCATCCGAAACCGCAGTGACCGATTTTGAGAGTTTGTCATTGAAGTGCGCTATAAAGTGAGCAACCAACAGCTCAATGTCATCACGGCGCTCCCGCAACGGCGGCAGATCGAGGCGCACAACATTCAGGCGATAATACAGATCCTGCCGAAAGGTTCCCTGGCTGACTTTTTCTGCCAAACTCTGGTTGGTAGCGGCAACAATACGTACATTTACCTTGATCGAAGTCGATTCGCCCACCCGTTCAAATTCGCTTTCCTGCAGCACGCGCAAAAGACGCATCTGAATCGCCGGTGAGATATCTCCGATCTCATCCAGAAAAAGCGTCCCACCATGCGCTTTCTGAAAACGGCCAACCTTATCGGCAATAGCGCCGGTAAAAGCACCGCGCACATGGCCAAACAATTCACTCTCGAGGAGATGCTCCGATAGTGCAGAACAATTGACCTTCACAAACGGCATTTTTACCCGTACTCCACTGTCGTGCAACGCCGCTGCAACTAATTCCTTGCCACTGCCGCTCTCACCATTGATAAGAACCGTTGTTGGCACGTTTGCCAGTGACTCGATCAGACTGTAGACCCGCTGCATCGGAACTGATGCGCCGATAATGCCGTGAAATCGCCCCCGTCCGTGAAGCGATTGTTCCATCTTTACCAACTCGGTTTCGTCGCGGATCACTGCCACCGCGCCGCTGATTGTGCCATCCGACTCTGACACCGGCGTTGCTGTCACACTGACAATACGCATTTTCCCGGAGGCAAAACGGCATTCAATACGCTTCAGTTCACGAGTCGTTTTGCAACGGAGCGCTTCCAGCAGAGCGGTGTGACACCCGCCGCCACAGCCCAGATGTATATCTCCGGTATCATCTCCGATCAACGTGTCGTGATATCCGCAATACCGCTCTGCCATCGCATTATACTGCGCCAGACGTCCATCACGATCAATCATGACAATGCCGTCGGTGACGGTCCGGAAGATTGCGTCGAGATTGGCGCGATAGTGTTCCCTTTCATCGCTGAGCGCCTTTGAACTCAAGGAATGACGTGTCACCGCGATCAGAGTTTCATAGCGGACCGGCTTGGTCATGTAGTCAAACGCTCCGAGGCGTACCGCTTCGGCGGCAGATTCAACCTGCGGACTGCCGGTAAACATGACCACCTGTGTCGCCGGTGTCGACTCCTTTATCTCACGCAGCAGAGAAATGCCGCTTTCTCCGGCAAGCGTAACATCGATAAAAGCCAGATCGAAGCGACAGTTTCTGGTCAGTTCCCGAGCATCATCAAGACAGATGGCAGTATCGACAAGATAGCCTTCCTTTTTGAGAAGTGTCCCCAGGGTGAAACAGATACCCTCTTCATCATCGACAAGCAGTATGCGGCACTGCGATTGCTGCATCGGCACGTATTTTCACCTCTCTGGCGTACGGAAAGTATGAAATATAGTATATATGTGTGTACTGCGCAAAAGAATTATAGTGAAAAGCAGGTATCAATATTGACCTGACCCGCAGAGTGAGGTACTTTACCGGACCAGATTGAACATAATGAAGGAAAACTCCGCTATGCAACGACCGTCCTGGGATCAATATTTTATGGATATCACCAGTCTGGTGGCAACCCGTTCATCCTGCCTGCGCCGACAGGTAGGAGCGTTATTAGTCAAGGATCGCAATATTTTGGCCACTGGCTACAACGGCGTCCCGTCCGGGATTACTCACTGTGAAGCGGTCGGCTGCCTGCGCGAGCGGCTCAAGGTTCCCTCCGGTGAACGTCATGAGCTCTGCCGCGGTCTGCACGCCGAGCAAAATGCCATCATACAGGCTGCCAAGCATGGCACCAACATAAACGGCGCCACGCTGTACTGCACCACCATGCCCTGTATTATCTGCACCAAAATGATTATAAACGCCGGTATTACTACTGTGATCTACGGAGAAGGATATGCCGATGATCTGGCCCGGGAAATGATCACTGAAGCTTCCATCGAAGTTATCCATTTTACCGCCGCAGTTACCGGTGCAACGCCATGAAATGTCCGTTCTGTGGCAACCCCGACAGCAAGGTAATTGATTCACGTCCTGACAAAGGTGGCGCAACCATCCGTCGCCGAAGAGAATGTGAGGAGTGCACCAAGCGCTTTACTACCCACGAACGGGTGGAAGAAATCCTGCCGCACGTCTGTAAAAAGGACGGGCGGCGCGAAGCATTTGACCGCATGAAGATCATCTCCGGAATCAAGAAGGCCTGCGAAAAACGCCCGATACCTGTTGAGGATATCGAGCTGATGATTGACCGCCTGGAAACACGCCTGCAGGAGTCAACGGAGAAAGAGATTTCGACGACCACCATCGGCGAATGGATCATGAAGGAGCTGCACGGCATGGATGAAGTGGCGTATGTCCGCTTCGCCTCTGTGTACCGTTCATTCAGAGACATCGGTGAATTTATGCAGGAACTCCAGGATCTGCTGAAGAAATGACCTCCACCGACGCCAAATATATGAAACGTGCCTTGACGCTGGCCAAAAAAGGTCTCGGCAAAACATCGCCTAATCCCGCTGTCGGCTGTGTCATTGTCAAAGCTGGAACCATCGTCGGCGAAGGATGGCACAAACGGGCAGGCGGACATCATGCCGAAGTGCATGCTCTGGAAATGGCGGGCAGTCTGGCTCGTGGAGCAGATGTGTATGTGACGCTTGAACCCTGCAGCCACACCGGCAAAACACCTCCCTGCAGTGAAGCACTGATCCGGGCAGGCGTTACGCGGGTAGTTGCCGGCATGAGCGATCCGAATCCCCAGGTAAATGGTGGTGGGTTGCGAGCTCTGCAGCACGCGGGCATAGAGACTCTCTGCGGAGTGCTGGAAGAAGAATGCCGCGCGCTTAATCGCCCCTTCCTCAAATTCATGACAACCGGTCAGCCGTATGTCACCTATAAATGTGCTATGACCCTTGATGGCAAGATTGCCAGCGTCACCGGTGAGTCACGCTGGATCAGCTGTGAGGCATCACGTAAAATAGTGCACCGCATGAGGGCTGTCAGCAACGCCATCATGGTCGGTGTTGATACCATTATAGCCGATAATCCGCAGCTGACCGTACGGCACGTCAAGGGACGCGACCCGCTCAGAATCATCGTTGACAGCCGCTTGCGCACACCGGAGAGCGTTGCGGTGTTGAGTGGCGCCATGGCACGCGGGACAGTAATTGCTACCACCGAAACAAACCCGAAAGTTCATGCGCGCTATCTGAAAACCGGTGCACAGCTGTTGGTCTGCAACTCGGATGATGGTAAAGTAGATCTGCGTGATCTCTGGAATAAACTTGGTGAACTCGGCATCCAGTCCCTTCTGCTGGAGGGAGGTAGTCATCTGGCCGGAGAAGCCCTCAAGCATGGCCTGATTGACGAATGCGTGTTCTTTTATGCACCCAAGGTGGTCGGCAGCGATGGGTTTTCCCCGTTTGCAATCACCGGCACCACCGACATGGCCCGTTCAATACCGTTTCGTGATCTCAGTATACGACGTGTCGGTACCGATATAATGGTCACCGCTCACCCGGAGAAGCAATGTTTACTGGACTGATTGAAGATATCGGCCGTGTGGTCACAATGAACCGTCGGGGCGAGGCAGGAGTGCTTGGTGTAGAAACGTCTCTGCCGACCGCTGATATTGCCGTTGGAGATTCCATTGCCGTCAACGGCGCCTGCCTGACGGTGACGTCCATGCATGGAGCGGCTGTGACTTTTGATGTTTCGCCGGAGTCACTGACGATCACCACTATCGGAGCACTGCGCAGTGGCCAGAGCGTCAATCTTGAGCGCGCCCTGAGACTTGGCGACAGAATGGGTGGACACATCGTCACCGGCCATATCGACTGTGTTGGAAAGCTGAAACGATCCAGTGAAAACTCCGGCAATCGTGTCCTTGAATTCAGCCTTCCGCCTGAAAATATCCGTTATCTGATACCCAAGGGTTCAGTGGCAATCGACGGCATCAGCCTGACGATCAACAGCGTCACACCAGTTGGCTTTTCGGTTAATATAATTCCGCTCACCCAGGTTTCAACGACCCTCTCCTCCCTTAAAACGGGTGATGAGGTCAACATAGAAACCGATATTATTGGAAAATATATAGAGCGACTGACGTCCCCCTGGAAGTCGGGTGGTGGTTTGAGCATGAAAACTCTCGCAGAGAACGGCTTTATTTAAACAAGGAAGGTACCCAATGTCAGTAGCAACTATTGAAGAAGCACTCAAAGATATCCGGCTCGGGAAAATGGTCATCCTGGTTGACGATGAAGATCGTGAGAACGAAGGAGATCTGACGCTGGCCGCTGAAGCAGCCACACCGGAGAACATCAATTTCATGGCAAAATACGGTCGCGGCCTGATCTGCCTGACATTGACGCCCGACAAATGTGATGAACTGGGGCTGCGCCCGATGGTGCGCGACAACACATCCCCTTTTGAGACAGCATTTACGGTATCAATTGAGGCCAAACATGGCGTAACGACCGGCATCTCGGCAGCTGACAGGGCCCACACGATTGTGACCGCCGTCGCTGACGGCGCCAGTGCCAAAGATTTGGTCAGCCCCGGTCACATTTTCCCGCTGAAAGCCCGCAAAGGGGGCGTTCTTGTGCGCCTCGGGCAAACGGAAGGTTCCGTTGACCTTGCCCGTCTGGCTGGCTTGAAACCGGCCGGCGTCATCTGCGAAATAATGAATGACGACGGCACGATGGCTCGTATGCCGGAGCTGAAAGTATTTGCAAAAGAACACAACATAAAAATCTGCACAATCGCCGACCTGGTCGCGTATCGCCTCAAGAACGAACGACTGGTCCGCACTGTTGCTGAAGCGCGTCTTCCCTCCACTTTTGGCGGCGAATGGCGGGCCATCGGCTTTGAAAACGATATCGATAAACTGGAACATATTGCCCTGGTAAAGGGAGAGCTGAAAAAAGACCAGCCGGTATTGGTCCGGGTACATTCAGAATGTTTGACCGGTGATGTGCTCGGCAGCCAACGCTGTGACTGCGGCGAACAGCTGCATCGTGCCATGGAGAAGATTGCCGCTGAAGGAAGCGGAGTGATTCTGTACATGCGTCAGGAAGGGCGCGGTATTGGCCTGGTCAACAAGCTGAAAGCATATGAATTGCAGGACAACGGACGCGATACGGTGGAAGCAAATCTGGAGCTCGGCTTCAAGGCCGATCTGCGCGAATACGGATTAGGTGCCCAGATTCTGCTGGCTCTGGGTATCACCAAGATTCGCCTGCTGACCAACAACCCGAAAAAACTGATCGGACTGCAAGGATATGGCATTGATATTGTTGATCGGGTTTCAATAGAAACGGAACCGACCGAAACCAATCGTGACTATCTTGAGACCAAGCGCGAAAAGATGGGGCATTTGCTGGGGAACCTGTGATGCGTATCCTTCTGCATACCTGTTGCGGTCCCTGCACCCTCTTCCCCCTGCAACAACTACGGGCAGCCGGTCACGATGTGACCGGCTTTTTCTATAACCACAACATTCACCCTTATCAGGAATACGCCCGACGACGGGATGCGGTTGTCCAGATGGCCGGGCAGCAGTTGATGCCGCTGATTATGCGTGACGACTATGATCTGGAAGAATTTCTGGCACACGTTGCCGCCGAACCGGACACGCGCTGCAGCTATTGCTACTCGTCACGCCTGCGGGCGGCTGCACAGGCGGCTGCCGAGGGACACTTTGATGCATATACTGCATCACTCCTCTACAGCAGATATCAGAAGCATGACGAGATCAAGGCGTTGGGGGAACAAATCGGGAGTGAGTTTGGAGTAAGTTTTTACTATCAGGATTTCAGGTCAGGATGGCAGGAAGGAATCCGCCTTTCCAAGGAGCAGGGACTCTACCGTCAGCAGTACTGCGGCTGCATCTACAGTGAGAAGGAACGTTATTTGCCAAGGGCAAAACAGGCATAACGTATGTATATACACAGAAGTAACACACAAAAAAGCCCATGGAAACATGGGCTTTTTTGTGTGTTACGGTGCCATCAATGTCAATTAAGCATGGATAGCGCTTACAGGACAGGTATCAACACATGCTCCGCAGTCGATACAGGTATCGGCGTCGATAACACGTTTTGAATTCTGCTCGCTGATAGCGTTAACGGGACAGGAGTCCTCACATGCTGCACAGTTTGTGCAATCATCAGTAATAGTATGGGCCACAATTTCACCTCCTTGTTAGATTAGCTTGCCTGACGGAAAGCGGAGTGTGATGTACCATACCGTTTTTTAAATGTCCAGCAAAGAAATTTCCTCTCCGGTAAATCCATATGTACATATTTTGTTGAATTCATTTCGTGTTCCGTGTATATATCAAAAACAGTTTTATTACAGCTAGTTATTTTAGTTTAGTTGTTATTTTTTTACTGATATTATAACTAAATTCTTCGTTTATTATGAAGGGAGCACACATGATAATCATGGCACTAAACTGCGGAAGTTCGTCGGTAAAATACCAACTTTTCGATTGGCAGAAAATGGAAGTTCTTGCCAAAGGAATGGTAGAACGCGTTATTATTGGCGGGTCATATATCGTGCATGAAGTGCCCGGCAGCGAAAATTTTCATCACGAACTCGACTGTGCCAATCATCAGGAAGCAATTGACCTGATCATCAAGACCGTTACCGATAAATTTCATGGCGTTTTAAAAAGCGTTGACCAGATAGACGCTGTTGGCCATCGGGTCGTGCATGGCGGCGAAAAATTCACCTGTTCCGTTTTGATCGATGAAAGTGTCCTCGACGCCGTAAAAGAAGTACAACATCTGGCACCCCTTCATAACCCGCCAAACATTGAAGGAATCGAAGCAGCACAGACACTGATGCCAAGCATCCCGCATATTGCTATTTTCGACACCGCTTTTCATCAGACAATGCCTAAACACGCCTACATTTATCCACTCCCGTACGAATGGTATGAACAGCACCAGGTACGTCGATACGGTTTTCATGGCACCTCACACCTGTACGTGTCCAAGCGCGCAGCGGTTCTGCTCGGCAAAAGCCCTAAAGACACCAACATCGTCACAATGCACATCGGCAACGGTGTTTCTCACTGTGCTATCAAAAACGGCATCTCTGTCGATACCACCATGGGGCTTACCCCACTCGAAGGTGCAGTCATGGGCACCCGCTGTGGCGATATCGACCCGGCCATACCCGCTTTTATGATGCAGAAAAACAATCTCTCAGCAAAAGAGATTGACAGCATCCTTAATAAAAAGAGTGGCGTAATGGGTATTACCGGACGTTTCACTGACCGCCGTGATGTTATTGAACACGCCAATGCCGGAGATAAACGCTGTCAACTGTCACTTGAAATTGAGGCCTATCGTCTAAAAAAATACATCGGGGCCTTTATGGCTGCCGTCGGTAAGCTTGATGCGGTCGTATTTACCGCCGGCGTCGGGGAAATGGGCGCCGTCATCCGCGAGAAAGCAATCGAAGGACTCGATCACATCGGCATTATCCTTGATCGTGAGCGCAACAAAAGCGCCATGACCCGCAAGAGGGAAACGTTAATTACCACTGATGACTCACCGGTTAAAGTATATGTCATTCCGACCGATGAAGAACTAGTTTTTACGGAAGATGTTGTCGGCATACTAAATGGTACCTATACCGATCACATGCATTTTGAATATTCGTTTGCAAAAGCTGATTTCGTCAGAAAATAATTACAGTTATCCAAGTGAGGTAGCACAAAAAAACCGGCAGAGTGCCGGTTTTTTTTGTGCTTACAGATGCCGATGTACTTCAGAATGTTTTGGTAATTTCACGAATCAGCGATGTCGCATACGATCCTTTCGGAAGAGAAAACTCCACCGTCACGGCATCGCCGGAAACGCTCCATGACAAGTTTCCCACAGGCACGCGCAGCGGCCTCCGTTCTCCCTCCATTCGCAGGCCACCCGAAAGGTCAAAATCAGAAAGATCAACCCTGGACTGCATAAGTATTTCATGTTCAAACTCCCACGCTACACCTTCCGGACGTTTCATTTTACAGCCGAACATCGGCCCGCTGGCAGATATTTCAAATGCTGTTGCCCTCTCTTGTTCTGCAAGAGCATCTTCCACCAGAAAACAAGCCCCATTGATATGCTTATATGCCAGATCACCGGTCATTATTTCGTCAAGATGATTAATCCTCAGCGCCACAGCCTGATCAAACAGAAACGATTGAGCAGCAGAAAGATACAGCTTTTTCATGCGGGGATGAATCACTGAAAATGCTTTTTCATATTCTCCCGGGCGGGCAACCAGCCGCTGTAATACGTCATGCTCACTACGGCAGTGACGGGGTAACATGCGGAGGGCCTCGCCCAGATTGCCATGCTGATACGCAGAGATTGCGGTAGACCAGGCCTCATCCCGCACTGCACCCGGCTCACCGATCAGCCGATCCACACAGTCACGCCAATCTCCTCGCAGCATGGCCGCGCCGATCAGATGTGAATTCCCCTGAACGCCATAGCGCTGATACCCAAAGTAATTCGGCACTCCGCGTTTTTCGAGCGTAGCCAGAATTGCCGGAATCGATAGAGCTGCTGCCCCTGAAACGCTCCGGATCACGACACGAAATCGATTCCCTTTGAGGTGCCCCACTTTGAGCTTATTGGAATGCCGTGTGGCAGTAACAATTTTGATGCCATCCGGATTCAGAGCCAGTGCCTTCTCGGGAGAAAGCCACTGGACAGATACTGCTTGACGCGTGACACCAATGGCGTCCTTCATACCCGCATACCCGATATCGCGTTCAGGTATGTTCAGGCTTTTCGCAATACGGCTGATCGCCTCAAGCGTGGTTATGCCGCGTTTTTCGATTATCAGATAGCAGTGTTCTCCGGAACCACACGGGAGGTAGGAAGGTATTTCCTCAACCTGAAAATCCTCAGGGGATTCTTTGATTGATCCACCGCAACCGGGGATATCAGCAGTCACATACGGATGCATCCGGATTATCCCTTCATACGCAGCATTCCCGAGATAGCCCCGCTGACAAATGCAGCCAGCCAACAGGTGTAAATCGTCAAACTGACGCGATGGAACAGAATGTTGACAGCTTCTGCTCTATGCAGCAGCGATGCGGTCAACGCCAACAGAAAATGAAATCCCATTCCTGCCAATGAGGCAATTCCGGTAATGTTATGCCACTCCGGCGCTTTTCCATACATCGTGGCAACCAGATTCATCTGGTTAGTACCCATAAAATCACAGACAAGACCAATACCAAATATCGCCAGATGCTTCGGGTGCAGCCCCTGTTTGCGGCCGCTGAATACAGCCCAGGTGTAGAAAATGAGTGCCAGATTCATCCAGACGACAGCTTTGGCCAACATTACGAGAGCCCTCCGCACTGCCGCAGTGCTTCATACAACACGATACCGGCCGAGGTCGAAAGGTTGAGGCTGCGCACCTTTTCCGACGGCATCGGAATGGTGAAGGAGGTTTCCGGATTGGCCTGCAGTAATTCTTCCGGCAACCCCTTGGTCTCTTTGCCGAAGACGATATAGTCTCCCGGTTGAAAACCGGCATCCAGGTAGCTCCGGGTGACTTTTGTACTCAGGTAAAAAAAGCGTCCTTCACCAGCTGCAGCCTGAAGTGATTCCAGATCAGGCCATTGTTTTAGGGCAACAAACTCCCAGTAATCAAGACCGGCACGCTTGAGATAGCGGTCATCAAGGGAAAAGCCAAGTGTGCCGACCAGATGCAGCACCGTTCCGGTAGCAGCGCATAAACGCGCAATGTTCCCCGTATTCGGTGGGATTTCTGGTTCAATAAGGACGATATTAAATGGTTTCATAGCGCCAATGTATACCACTAAACGTGGCAGCCGTGCTTGCATTTTTTTTGCTGCAGAGCTATTGTGTCTGATCTAAATTCCGTAGCGACTGGAGATTCGGCCATGAAGATAATTGTAACTGATGAAGTTTCAGCAGAGGGTCTGGCACTTTTGACTCAGGAACCTCGCATTCAGCTGGACGTAAAGCTTGGATTGAAAAAAGACGAACTGCTGGCCGTTATTGGTGACTATGATGTCATCATTACCCGCAGCGGCACAACGGTGGACAAGGCCCTTCTGGACGCCGCACCACGTCTGAAGATGGTCGCCCGGGCCGGTGTCGGAATCGACAATGTTGATGTTGACTACGCCAGTTCAAAAGGGGTGATCGTCGTCAACGCCCCGTTTGGCAATACCAACAGTGCCGCCGAACATACTTTGGCGCTGTTGCTTTCATTCTGCCGCAATGTTCCGGTTGCCAATAACAGCCTCAAATCGGGTGAATGGAAACGAGCCCCTTTTACCGGTTATGAACTAAAAGGCAAAGTAGCCGGTGTAATCGGTATCGGTAAAGTCGGCGGACGTGTCGCCACACGCTTAAAAGCCTTTGAATGTGAAGTACTCGCCTGCGATCCATACATTTCTGTTAAGCGGGCACACGACCTCGGGGTCAAACTGGTGTCCCATGACGATATTTACAAAAACTGCGATATTATCACCGTCCATACCCCCCTCAACGAAGAAACCAAAGGGATGATCGGCGCACGCGAGTTCGGCCTTATGAAAAGCGGCGTCATCGTTCTCAATGTAGCGCGCGGCGGCATTATCGAAGAGCAGGCAATGCTTGACAACCTGAACTCCGGCAAGGTAAGCGGTGGAGCGTTCGATGTCTGGAGTGAAGAGCCACCAGCCACCGACACTCTCAAACAGCTGATTGCCCATAAAAACCTGGTTGTTACCCCGCATCTCGGTGCCAACACCTTTGAAGCACAGGTCAACGTTGCCGTTGATGTGTCGCAGGAAATTATTAACTACCTGGATGACAAGCCGCTCGAAAATGCGGTCAATATCCCCCGTTTTGATATGGCTCTGATGGATCAGATGCGGCCGTTCCTCAACCTGATGAGTGTCATCTGTGATTTTGGTGTCCAGCTTGTTGATACCAACCTTGAAAAAGTCACTTTCGGGTTCAGCGGTGCCATAGCCCATTACGACTGTTCGCCGCTTGCCGTGTGCGGACTTTCGGCGCTCTTGAATCGCAAACTCGATCAGGATGTGAACATGGTCAATGCATCCTTGATTGCCGAACAAATGGGAATTGTTGTTGATGAGACAAAATCGACTCTGTCCGATGGCTTCTCCAACGTCCTCACCCTCACCCTTGAAGGACAGGGAAAACGTCGTCTGGTTGCCGGAACCCTTTTTGAAGGGCAGCCACGCATCGTCCGCCTGCGCGATTACACCATGGATTTCACCCCCGACGAGCATATGCTGCTGCTGAATTATGAAGACCGACCCGGTATGATCGGCAAAATAGGCACAATCATGGGGCAGCATGATATCAACATCGCCTCAATGAACCTTGGCCGCAGCGAAAAGAAAGGTGAGGCAATGGTTATCCTGTCGCTTGACTCCCCGGTACCTGCCCCTGTTGTCAATGAACTTCAGTCCGCCACCGAAGCCACTTTTATAAAAGCCCTCAAAATGAGAAATGGCGCCTGCTCCCGCAATTGCGGTTGCGGGGTGTAATTAAAAAGGCTGTGAGCTTCCATGCAATTTCCGCACATTGACCCTGTTTTTCTGAGCATCGGCCCGCTCCAGTTTCGCTGGTACGGGCTGATGTATGTCCTTTCCTTTGTCGCCACCTACTTCATACTCCGCTCTGAAGCTGCCCGCAAAAGCCTGCCCCTGACGAAAGATGACGTAGCTGACCTTGTTTTTTACGGTGCCATGGGAGTTGTTCTTGGCGGGCGCACCGGTTATATTCTGTTCTACAATCTGGGATTTTACCTGGCTAATCCGCTCAAACTCTTTGCCGTGTGGGAAGGCGGAATGTCGTTCCATGGCGGCTTTTTGGGTGTCATGGCAGCTTTTCTGCTCTACGCACGGCGCAAAAAAATTCCGTTTCTGACCCTGATTGATATGGCTGCGCTCTGTGCGCCGGTCGGGCTCGGTTTGGGAAGACTCGGTAATTTTATAAACGGAGAGTTGTACGGTCGGGCAACGAATGCACCATGGGGAATTATTTTTCCCGGCAGCGACGGGGTTCCGCGCCACCCGTCACAACTCTATGAAGCATTTCTGGAAGGGCTTGTACTGTTTTTTGTTGTGCGCTTTGTCTCAAAAACCACCAAAACAGGCGGAGTGACGACATGTGCCGCCATTGCCGGTTATGGACTTTTTCGCTTTTGCGTTGAGTTTGTCCGTCAGCCGGATGCCCATATCGGGCTGGTATTCGGACAGCTTTCCATGGGACAGCTTCTCAGCCTGCCAATGTTCATTATCGGAACGGCTGCAGCGATACTGCTGGTGCGACGAAAACCCCTGCAGCACTGATTGATTCATACCATACTGCCTGCACATCACATTCAGGATTGAAAAAGTCTTTAATTGGGATATAGTGAAAGAAAAATACAACGGAGGGTTACGACCATGATCAGCAAGAAAATGTCCGACGCGCTTAATACTCACATGAATCTTGAACTTTTCTCAGCTCACCTGTACCTCGCCATGTCGTCCTGCGCCAATGAAATGGGCCTTAAAGGAGCCGCAAACTGGTTATTTGTACAGTATCGCGAAGAGATGATTCATTTCATGAAGTTCTATACCTACCTGACGGACCAGGGCATAGTTATTTCCATGCCGGCCAGCAAAGCGGTGCCGAACAAGTATACATCTCTACTCGACATCGTGCAGAAAACTCTTGCTCACGAACAGATGATTACCTCATGCATCAACACTCTGAGCGAACAGGCTGTGCAGGAAAAAGACCATGCCACCCGGATTTTCCTGCAATGGTTTGTAACCGAGCAGATTGAAGAAGAGAATAACGACCGCGACCTGATTGCCAAACTCAAACTGGTTGGCGACAACGGTCACGGGATCCTGATGATCGATGGAGAAATGGGACAGCGACTCTTTGTTGCCCCGGTCGGTTCTCCTCTGGCGGTATGACAAATGACGATGAAGATTCGTTTCTGCGAGCACAACAAGGGCAAGGGGAAAGTTATGCGACGGTTGGAAGAAGAGTTTCCCGACCTGAACATCAAAGTTAAAAGTTGCGTCAAGCAGTGCGGAACCTGCCGTGATCAACCGGTAGCGGTCGTTGACAAAAAAAAGGTCGCCGGAAAGGATGGCGATGATCTGTATGAGAAGATTTGTGAATTGATTCGGCAGGACGCCGCGTCAGAATGACGAAAAAACCGGACCCGCCAGGGTCCGGTTTTTTTCTGCACAAACAAGCCATCCGGCAGCTGCATCACGCAGCAAATGTTATCACATGTCCGGCTGCTCGCAATTCATCCACCACCAGTTCAGCCAGGCCGGGCAGTTTTCCGGCCAGCAGCGGCGACAGTTCGACTCCGGCTTCGTACGATTGCGGAATAACACCGAACAACGAAACTTTTTCAGGACAGCGATCGCGAAAATCCGACAGCGTCAGAACCTCCTGGATGCCGATCTGATGCGGCGACATCTTGACCGGCAGCTTGCCCATCATGAATTCATCTTTCTCATAACGGCAGATATCGCCGGGCTCCCCTTGAGCATCAATCACATCCACCAGATAGACATGATCAGCATCCTCAAGCATATGGGTAACCATAATGCCGAGGGTACCGCCATCGTACAGTTCCACATCTTCCGGGAATTGATACTGTTTCTGAAGATACTGAATGAAATGAACGCCGAAGCCTTCATCGGTAAGAAGAAGATTACCTGCACCGAAAATGAGAGTTTTCAACTAGAGCACCTTCACTTTCGTAATTTCTTTGCCAGCCGGGTCAATGGTATGCACCGCACACGCAATACACGGGTCGAAGGAGTGAATGGTACGCAGTACTTCCAGCGGCTTTTCGCTGTCCGCAACCGGATTACCCATCAAAGATGCTTCGTAGGGGCCCATGGCGCCCTTATCATCGCGAGGTGACGCATTCCAGGTGGAAGGTACGACCGCCTGATAGTTCTTGATTTTCTTGTCCTTGATAACAATCCAGTGAGACAACATGCCGCGCGGCGCCTCATGAAACCCTACGCCACGGTACTCACCTTTCGGCATTTCGGTGTGATTGGCATAGGTTTTATCGCCCTTGCCGACATTTTCAACCAACTTGTCAAGATACTCGATTGAATAATCAGCCATCAGATGAGCACGGATTGCACGGGCGCCAAGGCGGCCCATGGTGGAATGAAGGTCGCCAACACCAATGCCGATTTTAGCACAGCTATCGTCCACCAGTTTTTTAACCTTCTGGTTGCCGCCGGCGTATGCGGCAAAGAGCTGTGCCGGCGGACCGACCTGTACCGCTTTACCGTCAAGACGAGGTGCCTTGCACCAGGAATATTTACCATTATCCTGAAAATCCGTGTAGTTAGGTTTTGTTTCGCCTTCCCATGGATGACGACTGCCGCTTCCCTCATACCAGGCGTGCGCAACGTTTTCCGTGATACTGTTAATCAAATTCTGGTCCTGATGGGTAGTGATGATACGGGCCCCCTTGATATCACCGTTATTGATGATGGCACCGGGAATGGCAAACCTGGTGTTTTTTGTATCTTCCGGCATCTCCGGCACGGCCAGATAATTCACGACACCTTTGCCGTATTTAAACCACTCTTTATAGGCAGAAGCGATGGCCAGCATGTCCGGATAATAAACTTTCTGAACAAAGTCGCGGGTTTCTTCCATCAGAGTACGCAAGGCAGCGATCCTCTCCATGTTGATGGTTGCCAGATTTTCCATATTGATGGCTGTCGCAACTCCCCCCACGCACAGGTTCTGAATGTGCGGGTTTTTGCCCCCCAGAATAGCGCCTACCTGGGCCGCCCGGCGTTGGTAATCGAGGGCTTTCAGATAATGAGCAACAGCCATCAGGTTGGCTTCAGGCGGCAGTTTCATAGCCGGATGCCCCCAGTAACCGGAGGAGAAGATGCCGAGACGTCCTGTTTCCACAAATGATTTCAGCTTGGTTTGCACCGCCCGGAATTCGGTCTCGCTGTTGCCGGACCAGTCAGAAATGCTTTGAGCCAACTGGGCGGTTTTTTTAGGATCAGCCTTGAGAGCAGACACCACATCAACCCAGTCCAGTGCTGACAGGTGATAAAAATGTACAATATGATCCTGCACCGAGTGCTGGGCCATGATCATGTTACGGATATACTGGGCGTTAAGCGGTACTTCGACATTGAGGGCATGCTCAACGGAACGAATTGATGAGATGGCATGCACCGTGGTGCAGACGCCGCAAAAACGCTGGGCATAAATCCAGGCATCCTCAGGCGGGCGGCCTTGAAGAATCGTTTCAATACCACGCCACATCTGGGCCGACGACCAGGCATTGGTAACAGCGCCGCCATTTACTTCCACATCAATTCTCAGGTGACCTTCGATACGTGTGACCGGGTCAAGGGTTATACGAGCCATTATAAATTACCTCCGATATGAATTCTAAAAATGGGTTCTTTGATTTATGCCTTTTCGACCAGACCGTGCGCCGCATCAAGCTGCTGCCGCGTATGCAGTTTCGGCAAAACCGGCAGGATCTTGACGATTACCTGATAGCCAAGGATTTCGAAGGCTACGATGCCGACGGTGATCAGCAGTTCGGCAAGCGCCGGGAAGTAATGCCAGCCTTTGCCGGGGTTAAAACCGATCAGATACACATTAAACCGGTACAATGCTCCGCCCAGAACAATCATAGCCGCTGAAACGAACAGCCAGCGGATCGACTCGCGTTTGCGGCCGCTGAACAGCAGCAGTGAACCACCGGCAACCAGACCGAAATCAAGCAGGAAGAAGCAGGAATAGAAGTCAAATGAAAGCGCCGCTGCCAACTGTCCACGCCACGCCAGATCTCCGATTACAACAGAGAGCCAGATAACCGTCAGCCACGGGACGATACGTGCCACGCCCGACAACTCTTTGGTTTCGAAGGGACGTTTGAAAGCATAGCTGGAAATGACTGATTCCAGAATCGCGATTGAATAACCGATAAACATGCAGTTGATCAAAAACAGAAGCGGCAGAAAACCGGTGTGCCAGAGCGGATGAAGCTTGGTGGAAGCAATCAGCAGCAATGAGCCGAGGGATGACTGGTGCATTGTCGGCAGGGTAATGCCAAGTACAATGACAAAGATCAACGCTTTATCAAGGCGTGGTTTCAGCCAGGCAGCCAGATCCTTGACCGCCTCCAGACGTTCGTCCATCCGCTCCGGACGGTTAATCCCGGTGCGTTTATGCAGCACATCCATAAAGAGCTGCAGCGTTTTCCATTCCGTTTTCTCCAGCGTCGTCAGGACAGCCGGCAGGAATTCCAGCAGCAGCACCGTCGTATACGCCATGACGCACAGCGCCACCTCAAACATGGCCGAGTTGGCCTGCCACTTGGAAGGAACAAAGAAGTTGTAGGAGTTCCAGGGACGCCCGACATCAACCATAACCGAGAAACCAGCCAGACCGTAGCCGAACATACTGGTCAGAATGGCTGAGCGGATCATGGGGTGATAGTGCATACGGTTTCTGATGTAGATAAGAATCGCCATTGCATAGCCACCACAGGCAATGGCCGTTCCGACAGCCACATCGTACGTAATCCAGATGCCCCATGGATACCCGTCACTCATATTCGAAACAGCGCCGAGTCCCCAGATAAAACGCACAGCAATCAGCGCAAACCCGATTATGGTTAATGTCAGCAGCACCACAAACGAGGGGGTTAGAATCTTGGCATCATATCTCTGGAATTCATCATGCCCCATGGTCGGAACCCTCCTTACCGTTTTTTGGGCTGTTATTCTTATCGGCGGTCTCGTTCCCCTTCATGTTTTTGATCGCAACAAAACAGAGCGTACTGTAGAGCGCAATCGGAGCGATGAAACCTTTGTAAATCGTATGCTGGATTTTTTCCGAAAATTCAGCGGGGACCTCCTCATTAAGAACAGGAAGTCCCAACTTATTGAACGGCATACCGGAGAGGTACAGGTGATTGGTGCCGCCCAACTCCTTCTCGCCGTAAATGTGATTGATATATTTCCCGGGAAACTCCTGCATGCGCTTATTGGCTTCCGCCAGCAAATCCTTACGCTTGCCAAACATAATGGCACCGGTCGGACAGGCCTCCGCACACCCGGTGATACCTTTTTTGACGAGATTGGTGTTTTTGCACAGGTCGCATTTGACGATCTGCGGAATCGCTTTGTCCCACTGAAACTTGGGAATATTGAACGCACAGGCGACCTGGCAGTAGCGACAACCGATACAGGCGTTCTTGTTGTAATCCACCGTACCGGTGATTTTATCACGAGTCATGGCGCTGACCGGACACACCGATACGCAGGATGGTTTCTGGCAATGCATGCAGGAGTACTTGACATACGACCAGTTTTTTTCTGATTCCTTGAACAGCTTGATCAGTGTGCGGGTACTTCCGGACAGATCCTGGGGGGCATCCCAGAGTCCGTCCTTGTCAAACTTGGCCTGTTCATAGGCAAGACTGCCGTAATCGCTGTTAACCTGTTTGCAGGCCGACATACAGGCCTTGCAGCCGACACACTTTGTCGCGTCATAGAGCATACCGATAGTATCGTTATTGACCTGGTGCGCATCGGAAGCTGATGCCCCGCCCCGCCCGACCAAAAGGGCCGCGCCGGTTGCCCCCACGAGCTTGAGAAACTGGCGTCTACTCGGCTGTGCCATTATCATCCCCCTTATCAGGACCATCCGGGAGTTTTTTTGCCATCATCGCCCCGACCCCGATAGCGGCACCCGCAGCCAGGCCGATGACACCGGTAGTCAGCGGGTCAGGTCCTTTGCCCTTGTCCTTGAGATCGACCGGTGCATAGCTGTCGAACGGCGTCGGCTCATGGATCTGGACCTTATCGGCGATAGCGGTTTTGAAGAGCAGATCCGGCTCGGTACAGCCGATACAAGGATGACCGATGCCCACCGGCCAGGCGACACCATCGTTAAAACGGATAACCGAACAGTTGGCATACGTTGCCGGCCCTTTGCAGCCGAGTTTGTAAAGACAATAACCTTCGGCGTGAGTCGGATCACCAAACGCCTTGGCGAAACGACCGGCATCGAAATGAGCGCGACGCTCGCAATGCTCGTGGATCTTGCGACCGTAGGCGAACTTGGGACGCCCCAGTTGATCAAGATCCGGCAATTTTTTAAAGGTGACAAAATACAATACCGTCGAAAGGAAGTTGTAGGGATTGGGTGGACAGCCGGGGATGTTAATGATCGGTTTGTCCTTGATAATATCACGGACACCAACGGCGCCGGTCGGATTGGGCCCGACAGACTGAATACCGCCGTAGCTGGCACAGGTGCCGATGGAGATAATGGCTGCGGCGCCCTCGGCCGCCTTTCTCAATGATTCCAGAGCTGTTTTCCCACCCACTTTGCAGTAGATACCATTGTCTTTGGTAGGGATGGCACCTTCGACAACCAGGATATACTTGCCTTTGTTGGCCGTCATCGAATCATGCAGCGATTTCTCGGCCTGATGCCCGGAACCGGCCATGAGAGTCTCATGGTAGTCGAGGGAAATCATATCCAGAATCAGATTGGCAACCGTGGGGTGAGACGAACGCAGCAGTGACTCTGAACAACCGGTGCACTCCTGAAAATGCAGCCAGATGACCGCAGGGCGACTGTCACTCTTCTGTGCCGCAGCGGCAACTTTGCTGACCGCGCTGAAAGGCAGTCCTAACATAGCCGAAACCGTTACACATGTTTTGATGAAATCCCGACGGCTCACGCTGGGGAACAGATCTGTTTTACCCATACTACCCTCCGCATCATTGAATTCTGTATACAAACAAACTGTGCGTACATGGCAACAGTTGTGCCAAGAGCTGCACAACCGAGATATTCGCGCATACTCATGCTATTTCAGGATATTACAGTTTCTGACTACAGAAGTATGGTTCCATAACGAAACAGTCGTTGCATCTTTATGTCCCGGCATGTATCATTTTGTCCCGTGCTGGCCGTACATGTAAACGGTCTATAACGTGGGAAGGAACATATCAATGCCAACCGTATTCATCTGTGACGACGAACTGGAAATACTCCGCTATCTTGACAAACTGCTTCAGGCCAGCGGTTATGCGGTTGAAACGTTCCCACGCGGAACGGATATGCTGATGCGGCTTGAAAGTGCTGCGGATATACCGTGTGATGTTATTCTGCAGGATGTGCGCATGCCCGATCTGGACGGTTTGCAGATGCTTGACCAACTCTGCAAACGCTGGCCGGATATACCGGTTGTGATTATGACCGCCCACGGAACGATTGATGATGCAATTAACGCCATCAAACAGGGAGCCTATGATTACATTACCAAGCCATTCCCCAAGGAAAAGCTGTTCGGGATGCTCCAGCGACTGCTTGACCATCGCAGACTGGCCCGGGAGAATCAGCAGTTACGCGAAGAGCTGCAGCGCGGCACCGGCGTGTCCGATGCCATAATCTTCCGCAGTGCCGCCTTCCGCGAGGTCTACGACCTGACGCTGCAGGTGGCGGAAAGTGACGCCAACATCCTGGTCATGGGTGAGTCCGGTACCGGCAAGGAATTGATCGCCGGGGCATTGCACCGCAACAGCCCCCGCCGGGACAAGCCGTTTGTCTCTCTCAACTGCGCCGTGCTGTCTGACACGCTGCTGGAGAGCCAGTTATTCGGTCATGTGCGGGGCGCCTTCACCGGAGCGGTCATGAACCAGCGGGGACTTCTTGAAGAGGCCGACGGCGGCACGCTGTTTCTGGATGAAATCGGCGATGTCAGTCCAGCGGTACAGGCAAAACTCCTGCGGGTCACCCAGGAAAAGGATTTCATCGTTCTTGGCTCAACCCGCACGCGCAAGGTGGATGTGCGTTTTGTGGCCGCCACCAACAAGGACCTGATGAACGAAGTACGGGAGGGGCGCTTCCGGGAGGATTTGTACTACCGGTTAAACGTGATTTCCATTAACCTCCCTCCCCTGCGTGACCGGCGGGACGATATCGAACCATTGGCACGTCATTTTCTGAAGGCCTCCACCCGGCGCATGAAAAAGGAGGTAACCGGTATTGACGACGACGCCATACAGGCCCTCGTGCAGTACGATTGGCCCGGCAACGTGCGTGAACTGGAGAATGTCATGGAGCGGGCGGTTATTCTTGCCCGCAGCGGCGTGATCACCATCGGCCTGCTGCCGTTGAATGCACGCCGGGAGCCGCTCCCGGTTGCCACCGGATCAGCTCAGATGATTCCCCTGGATGAGATCGAACGGCAGCATATCGCGTCTGTTTTGAAAGAAACCGGCTTCCATAAAAGCCGTGCCGCTGAAATTCTGGGAATCTCACGCAAAACCCTTGATCGCAAGATTGCCGAATACAGGCTGTCGTGAAGCGACTGCGCTCTTCCATACGCTTCAAACTGACGGTCGCCACCCTGGTGCCGCTGATGGCTGCCATTACCATCTGTTGGATCATCGGCGCCTCTATCATTACGACCCGTTTCTCCAGCCAGGCCTTGCAGAACGTTGCATCAAACCTCGATTCCGCCCACGAGATTTTCCTCGCCGACCTGTCCCGCCTCGCCGAGATCGTCCGCCTGACCGGGCAATCTCCGGAGTTGATCACCACGCGTGCTAATCCGGCTCCCGGCGCCACACTGTCGTCGCTGCAGACCATCATACGAAACGAGCGACTCGGCTTCCTGACGATAGTTGACAAATACGGACTGGTACGCTGCCGGGCTGCCAACCCGGCAGTTATCGGCGATTCCCGCTCCGGTGACAAATTAATCGCCGATGCTCTCAAGGGAGCACCGGCCAGTGGCATCATGCTGTTGTCAACGAGCCAGGCAGAGCGCGAAAACCCCCTGCTCCCCCCCCTGATGACCATGCCGGTTAAAGCGACCGCCAAAGCCCGCCTCTACACTAAAAAAGTCGAAGATCGCGGACTGTTCCAGGTCGCGGCGGTTCCGCTACTGGCACCTGACGGCAGTGTGGACGGCGTTATCTACGGCGGGATCCTGCTGAATGGCGACAATCATCTGGTTAATCGTATTACCAAGGTACTGTTTCAGAGGAGTGACGCCGACATTCGCCCCCGGGGCAATGTCACTATCTTCCTGGACGATATCCGCATCGCCACCAGCGTACTGGATGAGCAGGGGAAACCGGCCATCGGGACGCTGATGTCGGAGGAGGTATTCTCATCCATTTCACGCGGGAACTCCTGGGGCGGAACGGCGTATGTACTCAATGCCCGCTATTTTACGGCGTACGAACCATTGCGCGACCTGCGGGGGGATGTTGTCGGGGCATTATATGTCGGGATGCCGGAGGACCCGCTTCTGCAGCTGCGCGGACGGGTGAACGTGATTTTTTCAGCGGTACTGGTGTTTGTTTCTCTCATTGGTGCCGCCCTCTCTGCCTGGCTCGGCACCAGCCTCTCCCGCCCGATTCAGGCCCTCGAGGAAGGAGCACGCCGAATCGCTTCGGGTGACGATCAGCCCGACATTTCCGTGCACAGTCATGACGAAATCGCCTCGCTTGCAAGTGAGTTCAATACCATGAAACGCCGGTTGCGGAAGCGTGATGAGGAGAATGTATTGCTCAACCGCACCCTGGAACAGAAAGTAGTGGAAAGGACGGCTCAACTGGAGGAGAAGAGCCTGCAGCTTTTGCACACCCAGAAGGAGCTGGCACAGGCCGAACGCCTGGCCGGCATTGGACTGCTGGCGTCGGGTGTGGCACACGAGATCAATAACCCGCTGGCAATTATTCGTGGCAACGCCGAACTGCTTGAGATGTCATTACGCCTGGACGACTCGGATCAATCAGAAGTAGAGACCATCATCCGGCAGGTAGGCCGGGTGGAACGGATCGTGTCCAATCTGCTGACTTTTGCCAGAACGAAGAGAATGGTCATCCGGCCATGCCGTCTCGAAGAGCTTCTTGACGACATCCTGGAGCAGATCGGTCACCAGATTTCGTTGGATGCATACTCAATTGAGCGAACATACCTGAAGAACGCCGGAAGTACCATCGAAGGCGACGCGGACCAACTCCGGCAGGTGTTTACGAACCTTGTCATAAACGGGCTGCAAGCCATGGCAACGGGGGGCTCGCTCACGGTATCGGTTGTGTTCGACCATGATGCGGGATACTGTTCGGTAACAATACATGATAGCGGTGTCGGCATAACGGCAGAGGTACGGGACAAACTGTTCACTCCGTTTTTCACCACCAAACCCAAAGGGACCGGACTCGGCCTGGCCGTTTCCTACGGCATCATCAAAGATCATGGCGGTGACATCCGGGTAGAGAGTGAAGCGGGTCAGGGTACCGCATTCACTGTAGTTCTGCCGCTTGCACAGCCCCCCGCCTGACAGGGGTGCCGGCCTGCCCGTGACCACCCGTTGCAGACCTCAATTGATCGCTATCATGGCATAGCCCTTATTCTGATATCCAATCAGTGAACTAAAAACATTGGCAACCAGCTTGACCTCCGGGATAAGACCCGCAGGATTGGCCTTAAAGACCCGCATGGCCACCGCACAGACCTCAAACTTGACACCGTATATTTTGAGCGTCCGGAAAAGTTCGCGGGCTTCATCATCGAGAGCTGCTGCAGTCAACAACTTGACTCCGGGTCCGCGAAACGCGATTACCATTACCGGCTTTATTCCCTGCGCCGTCAGCCCTTCAAAGGTCTCTTTGAAGAGATTGAGATTAAATACAAGCTTGTCAAGCTCAGCCACCCGCACGTCGAAGATAACTTTAGCGGACTTGAGTCCGGCCAGAGCTTCGCCGTCATCCGGTTTCTGCGCGGCATGAAGTGCAGGTGAGCAGGCCAGAACAAGCAGTGTTACGAGCATCATAATTCGTGCGTACATAGTGTCTCCTCCCGTGTTGTTCACGTAATCAACAGCACACTACTCATGTTCAGCAGCCACCTGTTCCGTCATTTCCGGATAATATTTTCCCATGCATTCCGAGCAGATACCATGGCTAAAGAGTGCATCCGTATGCTCCATGAGATATTCTTCCAACCGCTGCCATGAATTTGTGTCCGTACGGATACTTTTACAGTGCATGCAGATCGGGATAATTCCCTCCAACCGTTTAATCCGGACAAGCGCAGCTTCAAGTTCTACATTCTGAATAGCCAGCATATCCCGCTGTTCTTTGATGAGCTCGTTCCTTTTCTTCAATTCCAAATGGTTTCGCACGCGCAGTTTCAGCATATCCAGGTCGACCGGTTTTGCCAGATAGTCAATTCCGCCAAGCTCAAGCCCGCGAAGGGCTCCTTCATAGGTGTCCAGTGCCGTAAGGAAAATGACCGGAATATCGGCAAAGGAGTCATCCGCCTTGATGTTCCTGCAGACATCAAAACCATCCATATCCGGCATCATCACATCCAGAAGAATAAGATCGGGCATAACGGCCTTCAGCCGGGTAATGGCATCAAATCCATTCGTTGACGCAATCACATCATATTTTTCCTTGAGAGCAGCGGTGATGACCTGGATATTGATCGGTTCATCATCCACAACAAGAATTTTAAATCGTCTGCTCATGATTTCCTCCCTGGCAGTGATTGCCGGAATCTTCCGCCAGACTCGTACGGACCCGCTTCATCTCACTTACAAGTTCGTCGATGGCAAGCGGCTTTGAAACATAGCCATCAAAGCCTTCCTTCAGAAAACGATCCCGATCGTTCCTCAGCGCATAGGCTGTCAAAGCGATAACCGGGAGGTGATTGGCAGTTCCCTGCTCTTTTTTACGGATTTCAAGAAGTACTTCTTCACCGTTCATAACCGGCATCTGAATATCCATCAGCACCAGATCGAATCCGCCCTGTTCCAGTACTTCAAGACACTCCCCGCCATTTTTCACCGCACTGACGCCGTGTCCCAGTTTTGTGAGCAGTGACACACCGAACGTACAGTTAACCGGATTGTCTTCGACAAGCAGAACCCGCAGCGATGGTACCTCACACGAGACAGCGGGAGTCAGGCAAGTATCAACTGCAGCCTGGCTTGTGCGGATAAGCGCAAAAGGGAGGGAAACCGTGAAACAACTGCCGACACCCTGAGTGCTTTCTACGACAATAGTTCCCCCCATCAATTCCACCAGACGCAGACTGATCGCGAGTCCAAGGCCGGTGCCGCCAAAATTGCGGGTTGTTGAGCCATCTTCCTGCACAAACGGCTTGAATATTTTATCAAGGGCTTCCGGGGAAATACCGATGCCGCTGTCGCGTACTGCGAGCTGCACAAAGACCGTACTCTCAGACTGCTCAATAAGTTCTGCCGAGACCGTAATAGTACCCTGCTTCGTAAATTTGATCGCATTTCCCAACAGGTTGAGGAAAATCTGCTTAACCCGTAACGGATCGCCCATCAGAACCGCAGGAATATCACTAGACACACCGACATCCAACGCAAGACCTTTTTCGTAAACAACAGATTTTTGTGTCAGGACAACATCGTTGATGCAGTGCTGCAGGCTGAATTCAGATAATTCAAGGGTGATTTTTCCGGCCTCGATTTTAGAAAGATCAAGAATATCATTGATCAGGGATAGCAGATTTTTGCACGACAATTTGAGAGCATCGACATACTCCTGCTGTTCCTGAGTCAGCTGCGTATACTCAAGCAGCTGGGTCATACCCATTACGCCATTCATCGGTGTACGTATCTCATGGCTCATATTGGCCAGAAACTGACTTTTGGCACTATTGGCCGATTCGGCACTTGTTTTGGCTTGCTGCAGCTGTTCCTCTGCATGCTTGCGATCGGTGATATCTCTGGAAATGCCCAGAATACCGATCACTTCACCATTCAGCATCCGCAGCGGCGCTTTTAAGACATCAACCAGAACCCATCTGCCATCCGGATATTTGATCCACTCTTCATTATGCCGCGGCATGCCCAGGCCCATCATAATGCGGTCGTTGGTCCTGAATAAATCCGCCACATCCTTTGCAAACAGTTCATAGTCCGTATGGCCGAGTATCGCTTCCTCCGGACGCCCGACAAAACTCACAAATTCGGGATTGCACCCCAGATAGACACCTTCACGATCTTTAAAAAATACCATGTCAGGAATTGAATTAAGAAGCCCGCTCAATAGCGATGATTGCTGCACCAAACATGATTTTGCCTGTTCGCGCTCTACGTGCCGCCGATAAAAGAGATACGTCATAAAACCAAGGAATATCAGTATGATGGGAATTACGTATTTCAAAACGTCACGCAAACCGATTTCTTTCTCTTCGTAACGACCAAACCATTTGTTGTAAAGTGCGTCGTACGTGCCATTGGATTTGGTGAGTGCCAATCCTTCATTGAGCGTGCCCAACAACTCAGACTCCCCTTTTGGTACGGCAAAGGCAAATTTCTGTGAGAATCCCGCTCTGACCTTCAGCGCTTTGATGTTGTTCAGCCCCGTTGCCCGCAGTGTCAACATTCCTGCCAACTTGGACACCAACATGGCATCATGCTTGCCTGACGCCAGCAATCGCATCCCTTCTGCTGCGGTTTCAACAAGAACCAGTTGCTTGCCCCATCCTTTGGACAAGGCGTAGTCATGCGCCATATCGGCACTGAGAACGATGATCGATTTTCCGGCCAGGTCTTCTTCCATACGGATGCCGGACTCATCCGTTCGGACGAAGATTCCACCATGGACAGTTACATGGGGAATGCTAAAATCGGCAAACTGGCGGCGCTCATCCGTAATCGCAAGATTTATCAAGGCACTGATTTTGCCCTCTTTGAATTCCTCGAGAGCCTGATGAAAAGGTAATACACGGATGGTATAGTTCAAACCTGCTTCAGCGGCTACGGCCTTCCATAAATCAACGGTAAAACCACCTGCAGTGGCGTCGTTCATGCCGGTGGCAAAAGGCGGATAGTCCTGTTCGCTGCCGACAATCAGTGTTTTGTGTTGCCCTGGAACAACTGAAACTGTTTTTTGTGCCGCGTGGGTGATGTGGGTGTCTGTTCCCAAAGCATGCGAAGTTCCGTTAGCACATAACCAAAAGAAGAGGGCAATGGCACAGCCCGTCAAAGCTCTATAGAAACCTCGCAACATACGTGGCGTATCTATGCATATTCCTTTGGATACAAAAAGCATCTTTACTTCTCCAATAAGCAGAAAGCGCCATCAACTGTTACCGATGGAGTTTTGGCAGGTTACGTGAGCGAATCAAAAAAAACGTGGGTATTGCGGCCGGTACGCTTGGCGCAATACATGGCCTTGTCGGCAGCAGCCTCGATAGACTTTGACTCGGTGCCGTCAGCCGGAAACATACTGATGCCGATGCTGGTGGTTACCGAAACGTCAGCATTGCACACCCCGAATGGCACGGCAAAGGCCTGTTGCAGATGTGTCGCAATTTCCTCCAATTGCTCCCGTTCACCACAATCGATAACAATGACACAAAATTCATCACCACCCTGCCGGCTGATGGTATCCAGATCGCGCTTGCAGCAGGATCTGATTCGTTCGCCGGCCTCAACCAGCACCTGATCACCCGCTTCATGCCCATATGCGTCGTTGATCTCTTTAAAATGGTCCAGGTCCAGGTACAGCAGACCGAACTTCATCCCGTAGCGATGCGATTTGGCGATCGTCTGGTCAAGACGATCTTCAAACAACCTCCGGTTTGACAGCCCGGTGAGCGGGTCATGGAATGCCATGTCGTGAATGGCCTGTTCGTTTTTAATACGCTCGCTGATATCACGAACGATCTCAACAGTTCCCGTTACAGTACCGCGGGAATCCCACAGCAGTGAAGCGGTTGTCTCGATATGATGGGTTTTCCCATCCATTCGATAGTTCCGGCAGGCAGAATGTCTCTTACCATCCAGAAGAGTCCTGTTGGTAGGGCAATCCTCACATGGTTCACTCAGATCAAACATTTCAAAGCAGGCCAACCCGGTTCTATCGCCGAACATTTCTGTCATGGCTTTGTTCTGATAAATAATTCGACAATCGAGATCCTTGATAAGGATGCCGTCACCCAAACAATCTACCACCGCATGAAATTTACCCTGTTCATCCTCAAGCTGTTTTCTGGCAGCGATCACATCACCACAGCGTTTTACCGCAAGAATCAGCTTTTCAATTTCGACCGGCTTGATAAAATAGTCGCTGAAGCCCAGTTCTATTGCTGTGACAAGGCATTCCGTATCCCGGTTTGCCGACGTTGCAATAAACTGGACTTTAGGATCCAGCATCTTGACCGTACTCACAAGCTCAAGACCATTCATGCCCGGCATGTTGATGTCGGTGACGATGATCGGAAAATAGTGCTGCCGGAACTTTTCAAGCCCCGCATGACCGTTTACCGCAACCTCCACCCTGGCCCCATGCTTGGCAAGAATCCGGGATGTCAGGATAGCCGAGCTGTCATCGTCTTCTACAACAAGGATATCGAGACCGGAGAGACTTATATCGAGTATTGGTTTCATGTCATACCTTTCCCTGAGTAATCATAGCGTGGCGGAGTCGCCCCGTGAGAGTTCCACACAACTGAACGGCAATTCAACACAGAATGTACTTCCCGTACCTGGCGTACTTTCTGCCCGGATTCTGCCGCCCATCAACCCCGTCAGCCGCGTGCAGATCGTGAGTCCGAGTCCGGTACCGCCATATTTCCGGGTAGTTGATGAATCTGCCTGTACAAACGGGCGGAATATCTGTTCCATCGACTCCGGCGCAATGCCAATGCCGGTATCAGTGACACTGAAACGGAGCATCACCGAATCACCCTGTTTTTCGGCCACGTCAACAGCCACAATGACACCCCCTGTTTCCGTGAACTTAATGGCGTTGCCCAACAGGTTACGCACGATCTGCTGCAGCCGGGAGCCGTCGCCGACAACAAGTGCGGGCACATCATCGGAAATTTCAATACTGAGGTTAAGATTCTTTGCCTGTACCCCCGGCATTTGCGGCTTTACGACCATGTCGATGCACATGCGGGGCGAAAACTCTATCGCCTCAATAGTGACTTTTCCAGCCTCGATCCTGGAAATATCAAGGATGTCATTGATAATAGTGAGCAGGCTTTTACCCGATACTTTAATGCACTCCAGATACTCCTGCTGTTCAGAGTCTAATTCTGTATAATCAAGCAACTGTGACATGCCGAGGATACCGTTCATCGGCGTGCGGATTTCATGACTCATATTTGCCAGAAATTCACTTTTGGCCCTGCTGGCAGCTTCAGCCTGGTTTCTCAGATCGATGGCTTCGAGCATGTCTGCTTCACGGCGGCGGAGCATGCGAGTGATGACGGTTACGCTCGCCAACAGGAAGATGATGGAGCAGAGCGAAGTTACCGCAATCCATTTCACGTAATTGTGCCAGTTGGCAAGAAAGAAATCCTCCCTGACGGCAATGTTGATAATCAGCGGATAGCTGTTAACCAGTCGTGCTGCACCAAGTCGCGCAACTCTGCGATTATCTTCGGTAAAGCGGGCGCTATCGATATAGATGACACCGTTGTCCTTCTTTTGCTTCTCAATGATGGTGTACGCAGCTCCGATCGTATTGACCCTGCCAATCAGTTCCGGCTTGAGCGGCCATCGTGTCAGCATCGAAAAATCCCGTCGATACAGTGTGATTGAGGCTCCTTCACCGAGGTTGGTGCCCAGCTGTTCGTAGAAGCGCGTGAGCGACTCGACTGAAATACCGACCAGCACCAGTCCCAGCATTGAGCCATGGCTGTCATTGATACGGCGGCTGAGGTAAAATACCCAGGCGCCATTACCCTTGTTGCGTACGGAAATACTGACATAATTATCAGCGCCGTCCCCTTTTGCATGCTCTTTAAAATAATCACGGTCGGCAAGATTGATGGGCGGTGCGGGGTACGCACGAGTAAAATTGATGATGTCACCGTTACGTGCGACGATAGTTGCAACATCGATAAACGGCAGAAATTCAAGCTTGTCCTTGAGCATTTTATACACGGCCTGAGTTCCCAGCCTTCTGCGAAATACTTCGGGGGTGTCTGCACTTTCAGCACGTACCCGCTCAGCAATACCGTCAAGTACCGTATATCCTGAGGCCATGGACTGGTAGGTGTTTTCCGCCAGCATGAGGGAATAATTGCTCAGCTGTTTGCGCCACATATCAATTTCCTGATTGCGCAAAACAACGGCAGTGACAAATGACGAGATGATAATGGCACCCACAAGAAGAGCGCCAAACCCAATAGTGATCTGGCTGACCTTGATTCGGTCCAGTACATTCATATATTTCCTTCCCCGTGCACTACACACGCTTGATTGTACTGTCCAGCCGACTCGACGGCGTATCAAGGCCAATGATATAGTCACGGCTGATCGCTTTTAACTCGCTTGGATTCAGAACATAGCCGCCTTCCCAACATAATTTTTCAAGAGAATTTTCAGCTTGCTTCCGAAACCCGTCGTCGGTCAATAATCGCCCCAACAATCGCTCCACCGCTTCCTGGCTCATCGTATGCTCCACATCCTAAAACTGTACTATTATGGTACAATACACTCAACGGTGTACTGTATGGTAGCACCATCAGTGCCAAGCAGCAGTATTATAAATAAATCGGCATGTTAGCTGTTTTTTAAAAACGTAAATTGTACTATTTTGGAACAGTATGAGGGAATGAGGTACACTGTATGGCAGGTTAGCTGCGGTAGAACATTTTGCGGTCGATTTTAAGAAGATTGGCAGCTTTTGATTTATTTCCACGGCAGCGCTCAAGTGTCTGGGACAGTATCAAGCTGGTCAGAGCCGTCAACGACAAGGATTCAGACGGTATATTGAGAGTGTAGGTGGTTTTCAGAGAATCAGAATCCAGCGAACTCTCCATCTGATGTCCGTCAGAAAGCAGTCCGAGATGTTCAGGGCGCATCAGGTCTCCGGTAGTGAGGATTGCCGCCCGCTCCAGTCGGTTACGCAGTTCACGGACATTGCCCGGCCAATCATGATCAAGAATAACATCCATCGCCCTCCGGGAGATGCCGGGTAGCGGTTTACCCAGATGCTGCTGCAGTTCGGCAAGCACGTGATCGCACAACTGCTTGATATCGTCCTTCCGGTCACGTAACGGCGGAATGTGAAGTGGAAACACATTGATGCGATGGTACAGGTCTTCGCGAAACAAACCGGCAGCCACCCGCTCTGCCAGATTGGCATTGGTTGCAACAATAACCCTGCAGGCAAGCGGTATAACCGTATTATCACCAATCTTTTCGAACGAGCGCTCCTGCAGAACACGCAAGAGTTTGGCCTGTAGGGAAAGCGGCATGTCGCCAACTTCGTCAAGCAGGAGAGTACCATTCCTGGCCTGGCTGAATTTCCCCTCACGTTCCTTTTCGGCGCCGGTGTAAGCACCCTTGACATGGCCAAACAGCTCACTTTCCATCAAGTGTTCCGGAATGGCAGCGCAGTTGACGGCAACAAAACCGGTAGGCATTCCCGTACCGGCAAAATGGATTGCCCGGGCCAGAACCTCTTTGCCAGTACCACTTTCGCCATAGATAGCAACCGTCGTCTGGGCTGACGCAGCCACCTTTGCCGCCATCTCAAGCATGTCCTTCATCGTAGGGTTGACAGTGATGATGTTCTGGAACGTGAAATGTTCCTGCAAATAGGCCTTGATCTTGCGGTTCTCCGTCAGAACCCGGTAATAATCGAGGGCACGCTGCACCGTCAACTGAAGACGGTCCGGATTGAATGGTTTTTCGAGATAATCGCAGGCACCTTGACGCATGGCGGCAACAGCGCTTTCAATGCTCCCGCACGCGGTCACCACGATGAAAGGAATCATGATCTCGCGTCGGCGCATCTCCTCCAGAAGGGCAACCCCATCCATGCCCGGCATACGCAGGTCTGAAATCAGCAGATCAAATCCCCTCTGCCCGAGAATATCCAGCGCCTGCAATCCCCCCGAAGCGGTAACGACATCAAAACCGAACCGTTTCAGAAAACCGCCAAGAACGAGCAGTGAAGTTGCGTCGTCATCAACCACAAGTATTGAGGCCGGTCTTGTATGTATTTTCTCGATGACAGACACGTGAGTATCCTTCTGTTACTATCTGGTTCCCATGCGCAGCTGAAGAACCGTTTCGAATGTTTCAGCACCGACATTTATATACAGATTACCATCTGTAACAGTAATGTCCCAGTTTATGGACCGATCGAGTGTGGCAGCGAGTCCGGTGATAAAGGCCTGGTTAAAACTGAGTATCGTCAGATTGGCCATCCCTTCAAGTTTTGGGAGGTGCTGCAGCTCCCAGTTGTAAAAAGTCTTGCCGCACGCGACAAGGGCTACCCGCGCACTGTGACGGTTCGCCTTGATCAGGCGGTCTGATTCCGGCATCCCTACCTCAACCCATAGCTCGACCCGTCCATCCGGCCCCTTTATCCAGAGATCAGGTTCATCAACAGCACTGATACCCTTTGTGAATGAAAGCTCCGGCTCAAAGAAAAGTGCAAAAGCAAGCAGTCGCGCCACCAGCCGGTCTTCTGTTTCCGACGGGTGCCGGGCAACCGTCGCCTGCAGAGACTCGTAAATCCCTCTGTCAACATCGGAGAGCTGAATGGTAACCCGGTATATGGTTGATGGTAATGCCATGTGCTGATTATCCTTTTGGGATATTATTCACTAATACCCGACAAAGCAAAACAGGCCAGGCACTCACGCCCGGCCTGTTTCGTTCCTGGAGACATTTTTTATTCAAATAATGCCATGCTTTATCAAAATTAATATTTCAAGTAAAGGAAATTGACTTTACGGGAGAAGTTTCAGGCTTGCTACAGAAATCGAGCTTTCGGATATAAATACTTGCTTCAATAGTTCAGCTTGCCAGAGAGATAATCAGATTTTGTTCCCGTATCAATTTCTATTTATTGTATTGGGTGTCGACTTCCGTATATACGTACTTTGAAATGTCATGAATGACCGATGTCAGCTTAGCAACATTTTTCCCTCTCGTCATAATACAGATTAAATATGGTCGATTGGGATAATAGACGATACCGAAATCGTGCAGTTGAATTATTTCATTTTCAGGCCCGGATGTCCTCACGCCGAATTTACTGGCTACGACCAGGTTTGATGGAACTGAAGAAACAATTCCCTGCGGAAAATCCCCGATGGCAAGAAGTTCCAATGCCTTCTCCGACATGTCTCTGTTCAGATATGTTGCATTGTAGAGGACACGAAGGAAAACAGAATAGGATTTAATCGTTATCAGCTTGTCAAAGGATGTCTCCCGAGTGTATTCCAGACCCAGTTCATTAAGAACGTGTAGCAGAAAATTCACATCGAGATGATCATACAACAGTTGAGTAGCACCGTTGTCAGAATGGCCGATCATTTCAACGAGCAGCTTCTCAACGGAATAGGACTTTCCCAGTTTAAGGACCGTATCTTGCGGATTTCCCTGCAGCCTGGACTTGGCACCATCATCCCAAACAAGTTTATTTTGCAAAACCAAGGGATTACCTTCTGCCATTTTTAAATAAGCTATCATGATCGGAAGCTTTGCCAGGCTTGCGGGTTCGAATCCGGCATCTCCATTAATATTAAAAGCCAGGCCATCATCAAAATCACGGAAATAAACCGAAATATCTGTCGCTTCACCTTTGTTTATTTTCTCGGAAATCAGCTGCATGACATTCTGTTTGAAGTTTCTCAATTGCCTGCTGCTTAGACGATCTTCCCCTTCTGCGGTAGCCAATAAAGGATTTATCAGTTTATAACGTCCAACTCTGATCGGCCTGTCAACTTTATTTTTTTTTTCGCCAGCATCCTCAAAATATGTAATTCCCCACCCTATAAGCGCACCTATGACAAGAGTGATAAAACATATTCCAACCAGCTGATTTCGAGAAAAGTTTGTTTTTGAAGTTGACATTTAATTACCTCAGAGTTGCATTCTATTATACGGCCAAGCCGCTAAAACAAAAAAACACCTGCATTTTCATATGAAAAGGCAGGTGTTATTTGACACTGCAACATTGCAGCATCTGATAACCGCTTCGACAACCCCTCTTCCCGTTCTGGGTGGTGGCTTTGCGTCATCCGGTTCCCCGGATTTTGCCTTTTCGGTGATTTCTATTAAGTTTTATTGGCCATGATTATATATAGTTACGACGAGCTGTCAACAGCTTTCGCTTACAACTAAATA
Source organism: Geobacteraceae bacterium (assembly GCA_043743795.1). Taxonomy (GTDB): domain Bacteria; phylum Desulfobacterota; class Desulfuromonadia; order Geobacterales; family Pseudopelobacteraceae; genus JACRCG01. Next base: position 3,018 of record JAYTVV010000022.1, on the reverse strand, counting down.
ATAAGATCGCAAAAATCAATCTATAGTTTCAGAAATAACCTTTAAATTATCCCCACAAGGCTTGGCGCAACCCGGATCGTCTTTGAATTCTTTTTTCACATGAAGTGAAAAATATTTCGTCAGTGCACCACAATTCAACTGAGGTTCGTGCTCGAGTAAGCCCAGTGTAGATTATTTCACGAGTCAATATCTGATTACTGACTGGCGGCATAATCAATAAAATTTTCTCAAATTCAGACCCCTGACTTTTATGCACCGTCATGGCATAAACAGTTTCATGGGCAGGCAGCCGGTATGGGGAATATTTTCTGACCACTCCATTTATCGAAGGAAAATACACGGACAGCCCTATTTCGCTTTCCGGATCATCAAGAGCAATACCGACGTCGCCATTAAAAAGTTTGAGACTATAATCGTTTATCATCACCATAACCGGGCGGCCGTGATACCACTGTTTGTCTGGTCTGATAAGCCCCTCATCAGCAAGACAGGTCTCGATCAAACTGTTAATTCCTTCTACTCCATAGATTCCCTGCCGCAATGCGCACAATACCCTGAACTGGTCAAATGCAATCAATACATCATCAGGGTTCTCCTTCTGCAAGTAATCAGAAAACCCCTTAACAACCGCCTGAGCAAGTTTTTTCTGTAATGAGTTACGCGAAGGTGTTTCACTAAGCACCAACTCACTTATCGTTCCGGCTTTCATACTTTCAAGAACGTTTGCGGCAGTGCCTTCGTTGATTGCCCTGCTGACAAGGCCTATCCCGCTATCCTCACCGAATCGGTAATTTTTCTGCAGAACAACAACAGAGTCGGCAAGTACCGGCACACTACTCCCGATGTAACTTTCGGAAATGGTACATCCGGCATTCTCAGCTATAAACGTCCGGAACTTTGATGAAAAGCCAAAGCCGTGACCAGTGTTACAGATATCGCCAAGAACCGCTCCTGCTTCAACAGAAGCGAGCTGATCACGATCACCAAGCAGGATGAGGCGGGTACCGGGCGCAAGAGACTCAACCAGCTTGGCCATTAATCCTAAGGGGACCATAGAGGCTTCATCTACAATCACCGTCTCAAAAGGAAGCGGATTTTCGGCGTTGTGCCTGAAGCGGCAAGAGTCCGGAACTACCCCCAGAAGACGCTGAACAGTTGACACGTCAGCTGGTATGCTGTTGACGATTGAAGTTGACCCCTCAAGTTTTTTACCCTCTTTGAAAATAGAATCTTTTAGCCGGGCTGCAGCCTTACCTGTCGGAGCTGCCAAACCAATCCGCATCCGGTTTCCTTTTGCCTGTTCCAGAAGCAGCGCAATTATTTTCACAACAGTTGTGGTTTTTCCGGTACCAGGGCCACCGGAAATCACACAAAAACGACTTCGGATTGCAGCTGCAGCAGCTATACGCTGCCAGTCAGGAGTCTCATTTGCATGAGTAAATAGTCTTGAGAGCCCGGCTTTGAGTAGTTCCTTGTCAACGACAGGTGTATCTGATGCCATGGCGATCAGCGTCTTTGCCAAGTCACTTTCATACTTCCAATAGCGGTACAGATAGAGACGGTTAGCATGGTCAAGAACCAGCGGTCGGTAATCACCCGGCAGGCCGACTATCTTTGTTGCCCGCAGTGTAGCAGACGCCGCAGCGACATCATCGCTGCCAAACAAATCCGCCAGCTCTACGCAGATATTGCCCTGCCCTACGGCTGAACTGGCACTGATTGCGGCTTTTCGAAGCAGACCCGTCTCCCCGCCTTCCAGGTTGCAGACAAAATCGGCAAAGACTGAGTCTATTTCTCTAACCTGAATTTCCTCAGTCATGTCAAGCCTCCTCAAAGTCGATGAGACATTGTGATAGTTCCTTGACCAGTGCGGCATCCGGCCTATCGAAATATATCCCGTTATTTGGGAGCGCGTTATCAATACCCCTCAAGAACAGGTAGTACACACCGCCGAAGCCTGTATCATAGCTGTAATCAGGTATACGGCGTTCAAGGTACCTGTTCACTGCAACCGTGTAGATCAGGTACTGAAGCGGGTATAGCTTGCGTTCCATTTCGCGGATCAGATTATCCTGGCTGTAATTATCCAACTGAAGCCCCAGAAAGTTGGATTTCCAGTCAATAATGTAATATTTCCCACCATGACAAAAAACGAGATCGATAAATCCGAGCAGCATACCTTTTACACTCTGAAAATTCAGACTATCCGCAACTCTTCCAAGGTCAACCCGAGAGCTAATGCCAAACGTTTTGAAGAAGCGTGCGAAACTCTTTGAGTTAATAGATTTCAGGGGAAAGTAAAATTCCATTTCCTGAACCCAGTTTCCTGGCTGTAACCCAGATAACCTGATGCCTTCAGACAATTCGGAGTTAATAACGGTAGTCACCATATTACAAACCATGTCGGCGTATTTAATGTCGTAGACTGAGCTCTTCAACAAACGCACAACCAGCTCTTTGCGCTTCTCGGCATCGTTTTCTGCAAAATTTACCTTTTCAAACACCGAATGCAGAAAGGTTCCAGGATCGGCACCTTTAGGAAAGGCAAAGACACTGCTTTTAGCTGTTGATTCCTCTCCCCGGAGTTGAACTGGTTCATCACTGCTATCGTGGTCCGGATACTCAGGTGACGACTCATGTCCATCAATCAGTGACGAAAAGCTTGTCACTCTCCAGTCGGATTCTATTGCAGCCTTCATGGTTCGACAACTGAACTGATCGGCCTCTATTGTTGTGCGGGTATAATCTACGGCATATTCTTCAACAGGACCAATAACCAGATCTATACAACCTTCAGACACAAGCGATTGGATTTTTTCAATCATTTCACTATCAGAAATGGTTTCCATGATTCCCGCCAAATCTTCATAGGAAGATGAACCGGGGGCTTTCGCGGGTGAGTGAAACAGATAGGCCAGAGCAGAACTTTCAGCGTAGCGGAAACGCCCCCATGCGACATAGCAACGGTATTTTGCACGGGTAACAGCGACATACAGCAACCGAACGTTCTCTGCCAGG
>JAYTVV010000021.1:0-10268 GCA_043743795.1 Geobacteraceae bacterium | reverse complement strand
TCTTGATCTGAAATTTCGCCTTGGTGAAGGAACCGGAGCCGCTCTGGCTATGACGCTGATCGATGCGGGTGTAAAGGTGCTGAAAGAAATGGCGACTTTCGAACAGGCCGGTGTATCGCAAGGCTGATTATTGATGTAATCACTTATAAAAAGGACGTGAACCCATGTTGACCCAGATAGAATCCGCCCGCCAGGGCATCATCACCCCCCAGATGCAGACCGTAGCCGTTAATGAGCAGCTTGAGGCCGAGTACATACGGCGTATGGTGGCCGAAGGCAAGATCGTCATTCCCTGGAATCATACGCGCAAGCCATCCCGTATTGCCGGTATCGGTAAAGGGCTTGCTACGAAAGTCAATGCCTCTATCGGCACCTCCTCCGACATCATCGACTATGAGGCCGAAGTCCGTAAGGCGCTGGCTGCACAGGAATCCGGTGCCGATACGCTGATGGAGCTTTCTGTCGGGGGCGACCTTGACCGTGTCCGGCGCGAAGTGATTGCCGCTGTTGATCTGCCGGTCGGCAATGTGCCACTCTACCAGGCTTTCTGCGAAGCGGCCCGCAAATACGGCGACCCGAACAAGCTGGACGATGAGATGCTGTTCGATATTATCGAACGACAGTGCGCCGACGGCATGGCCTTTATGGCAGTTCACTGCGGCATTAACCTCTGTACGATCGAGCGACTGCGCAAACAGGGATATCGCTACGGCGGTCTGGTCTCTAAAGGCGGCGTATCAATGGTCGCCTGGATGATTGCTAATAACCGCGAAAATCCACTGTATGAAAAATTTGACCGGGTAGCATCGATCCTTAAAAAATACGACACCGTTCTCTCCCTCGGCAACGGCCTCAGGGCCGGGGCTATCCATGATTCATCCGACCGCGCCCAGATTCAGGAGCTGATTTTTAACTGCGAGCTGGCAGAAATCGGTCGCGATATGGGGTGCCAGATGCTCGTTGAAGGGCCGGGACATGTTCCGCTGGATGAAATTGAGGGTAATATTCAGCTGCAGAAACGGATGAGCGGCGGAGCGCCCTATTATATGCTCGGTCCGATCGCCACTGACGTAGCTCCCGGTTTCGACCATATCACCGCCGCCATCGGTGCGGCCCAGTCGAGCCGTTTTGGTGCCGATTTGATCTGCTACATTACCCCGGCTGAGCACCTTGCACTTCCGAATGAAGAGGATGTGCGTACCGGGGTTAAAACAGCCAAGATTGCGGCGTACATCGGAGATATGAACAAGTACCCGGAAAAAGGGCGCGAGCGTGACAAGGAAATGTCCAAGGCGCGCCGCGACCTGAACTGGGAAAAACAGTTCCAGCTGGCGCTCTACCCGGAGGATGCCCGTGCTATCCGGGCCAGTCGCACGCCGGAAGATGAGGACACCTGCACCATGTGTGGCGATTTCTGCGCCTCTCGCGGGGCGGGGAAGCTGTTTGCCTGCGATCTGAAAGGCGATAAAATTTGACGAAAATCCTCCCCTCCGATAATTCATACCGGACCTTCTGCGAGCTGATTGGCGGTTATCGCATGTTCTGTGTCATCTCTGAGGCGCTTCGTTCTGGCGTTATCGACCTGTTGGAGGAAGGGGAGCGGAGTCTTGATGAATTGCTGACAACAACCGCACTGAAGCCTGATGAAGGGGGGCGTTTCATCGAGCTTCTGGTGACTGCCGGTCTGCTTGAACGGTATGACGAACGCCTCTATCTGTCGCGTTTCAGCAGAACCTTTTTGAGCCGGACGAGCTCCACCAGTCAGCGTCATGTTGTTGAGTTCGAGCCGACACTGATGGAAAACTGGCGCCGGCTTGGAACCGTGCTGCATGAAGGGCAGGGGGCGCTGATCCGTGAACGGTCAGACAACGATTATCGGGAGCGGCTGCAGCTCTTTCAGCAGGCGATGAGCGAGGCGGCAGCGGTCCGCTCCCGTGAACTGTGGGATGCGCTGATCAATCTGCCGGAACGGGGCACAATCATTGACATCGGGGCGGGGGAGGGCGCCTATCTCCGCGAGTTTCTGATGCGCCACCCGGAATGGCAGGGGATCGCCTGCGATCTGCCAGATGTCTGCCGGCAGGCCGCAACCGGGCAGGTCCCGCAGAACCTGTGCTTTTACCCCTGCAATATTCTGGAAGAGCGTGAGCTGGATGCACTTGTCTCCAGATATCGCGGCTCTGCCGACCTGCTGCTTTTTTCCAACCTCTGTCACTGCTACAGCCCTGACGAAAACCGGATCCTGCTGCAGCAGGCCGCCGGGATGCTGTCTGAAACAGGACTGCTGGTTGTCCATGACTTCTACCGTGATGCCGGCAGTTTCGGTGCCTTGTACGATCTGCACATGCTGGTCAACACCTATAACGGCCGCAGTTACACCGTCGCTGAAACGACGGAGATGCTTCAGGGCGCCGGGCTTGCACATCATGTGGTCGTTGAACTCCCCTCCCGTTCGCTGGCGATTGTAGCCACCCGCGATCAGCCGTATCAGGGAGGCGCGTCACTTTTTACCCTGAAAAAGCAAGCCCTCTCCCACGGTTTTTTTGCCGCTGTCGAGCTTGACCCGGCCCGCATCCGGAGCGAGGCATGGGTCCGGGCCAAATGCAGCTACGGCTGTTCGCAATACGGCACGCGTTGGAGCTGTCCGCCCCATGCCATGGATCAGGCCGGGTTCGAAGAGTTGCTGGGGTGCTATTCGCGGGCGCTGCTGGTTGCCGGTCAGCCGCCGTTGCGGGCTTTTCAGGAAAACCTGTTGGGATTGGAACGGGAGGCGTTTTTGGGAGGGTTCAAAAAGGCGCTGGTCTTCAGCGGCGGCCCCTGTTGTTGGTGCGAGAAGTGCGACGACACGCGGTGCAGCTTTCCGGAAAAACGGCGTCCGTCACTGGAATCCTGCGGCTGCGATGTCTTTGCCCTGGCCGGGAGTTGCGGCATCACGGTCGCGCCGTTGCGCAACAACGATGATTTTGTTCAGTATATCGGCTTGCTGTTAGTTGATTGATGAAAACAGTGCCATTCAAGTGGTTGAAGCCTTTTCCTGAACTCAATCAAAAACTCCTACTGATGATTTTGCAGGCGAAAGTTTCTTTGCCGGGGCATGCTGCTGCGGGGCCGAAAAACCGGTTCGAAATCAGTTCTGCGGCCCGATAGTTGGAAACTTTGCATTGTTCAGCTATGGCACTCGTCATTTGCTCGTATCCCGGATAACCAATGCCATGAAAATCGTTATCATCGAAAATCCCCGCCCTTTGACCATTGAGCATTACAACGATGTGGCCAATGCGCCGCTCTCGGCCAGCCTGAACAGCGGCTATGCCCTCGCTGTCGCCCGTCGGGCCGGGTGGGATACTACATACCTGGATTTCACCGCCAGTAATCCGGACGCGGCGGCGATTGCGGCTATCATCCTTGTTGAGAACGCCGACATTATCCTGTTCCACTGGGTCTATTCCTGGGGGCACGAAGAACTGGTCCGCTCCCTTCTTGATCTGCTACGTCAGAACAGTGCCTCCACCTTAGGTGCTTTTGGCCTTTTCCCTTCTCTCTCTTGTGATCGCCTCCTGCAGTTTGCCCCGCAGCTGGACTTTATCCTGGCTGGAGAGTTCGAGGGTACGCTGACAGAGCTGCTGCCTGTCTTTGCGGAGTGCCGCAGCGTTATGGCTCTGCCGGGTGTCGTCCTGCCCGGTAGTCCGTTTGTGCCGCGCCCGCTTCTCGCTGATCTCTCCCTGCTGCCGGCGCCGGATGACGTGGGCGCCAACTGCGCTTACACGAGCCTGAACATCGCCGCCAGTCGTGGCTGTTACGGCGAATGCAGTTTTTGCTTCATCCACCGTTACTACGGCTGCAGCCGGCGCCGGGTGCGAGGGGTGGACTCGCTGGAGCAGGAACTGGAAGCCCGCCTGCAGCGTCGCGATATCAAAAGCCTCTACTTCATTGACCCGACCTTCATCGGCCTGGGGGAGGGTGAGCGGGAACGAATCCGGGAAACCGGCCGCTTGGTGCATCGTCTTGGACTGCCGTTCGGCTTCGAGACCCGCGTGGACGGCATCGACGGGCAGCTGCTGACAACTCTGGCCGGCAATGGTGCAACGTCCATCTTTCTCGGCATCGAGTCCGGGTGCGATAGCGTGCTGCAGCGGATCGGCAAGCGGATCAACACGGAGCAGATTCGCCGTGCGGTGCGGGCCGTCCGGGAGAACGGAATAGAGCTGAATCTCGGCTTCATCATGTTCGAACCGGATTCAACTCTGGCTGAGTTGGAAGAAAACTACACTTTTCTTGAAGAACTGGAGCTGCTTGAAGGTCATGAATTAACCGCAAATCTGCTCTACCACAACCAGATCGTGCTGCACGGTTCAGCAGCCTGGGAACGCTTCGCCGGAGAAGGGCGACTGCTGTTGGACGAACGGCTGCCGTTTGAGGCACACTACCGCTTTCGTGACGAGCGGGTAGGGCTTGTCTGCGCTGCAATGGGACGATTAACCTCAAGATATTTTAGCGGTATGGCCGCTGTCCGGCAGAGCCAATCTACAGCAAACGATCGTTGCGGTGCGGAGTGCGGTGGTAAAAGTTTCAACGGCACCGCCGTCAACGCTCTTCTCAAAGAAGCATTCCGCTTGCTCTGTCGTGCCGCACAAACTCTGACGTCGCAGCAGGTTGTTGAGGTGGAGACGGATTACAGCTCACAGCTGCTTAAAGCCCTTGCGCTCCGATGAACCCGGCTGGTATCCGACGGTGTCCAGTCACTTTTTGTTGTTCCGACACACGCCCCTGTGGTAATTGATGTGACATGCGCCTATTACTGATCGCCTTTCAATTTCTGACTATCATTCCGCTTCCTTTCACCCTTCATTGCGAGAAAGAGGACCTTGGACGTTCCAGCGCATTTTTCCCGGTTGTCGGCCTTGCCATCGGAGGGCTGCTGCTGGGCGCTCACTGGCTGCTCTCCCCCTGGGTCGCCCGTCCTCTCTGCGATGCCCTGCTGATCACTCTGCTGGCGCTGATCACCGGCGCTCTACATCTGGATGGCCTGGCGGATGTCTGTGATGGTCTGGCGGCACGCGGCAGCCGGGAACGTTTTCTGGCCATCATGAAGGATTCGCAGGTCGGTGCGATCGGCGCGGTCGGTCTTGTGCTTGGGATTCTGCTCAAGTGGCAGGCGTTGGCGGCGGTACCGACGGAGATTAAATGGCAGGCGCTGCTGCTCTTCCCCGCTCTGGCCCGCTTTGGACAGGTGTTGACAATGACCGGTGCCCGCCATGCCAGGCAGGACGGACTTGGTGCGGCATTTGCCCAGGGGGCCGGTGTTCTGCCGCTTTGTGTCGCGTTTGTCACGGTCGCTTCTACCGGGTTTTATCTGCTGGGTTTCAGGGGGGTAATTGCCCTGGCCGCGGTCTGCATGTGTACCGGTGCCGGGCGGATGTTTTTCCAGCGTAAGCTTGGCGGCCTCACCGGCGATACGATCGGCTGCCTCAGCGAACTCAACGAAATTGTGGCGCTGGTGATTGTTTCGGCGACTCCGCTGATCAGATTCTGACATGCCACTCACCTTCAGCCCGGTACCTTTGGAGATCATATATGACACCTCACACTCGCATGTATCTTATTCGCCACGGTCAGGTGGCCGGCTTCGATCAACCGCGTTACAACGGGCAGACGGATGTCGCTCTGACTGATTATGGTGTTGAGCAATACCATCTCCTCAAAGAGCGTCTGGCAGATAAGAAAATAGCCGCCTGTTATACGAGTGATTTATCGCGCTGTACTATCGGGGCCGGTATTATCTGTAACGATCTCGACGTAGTACCGAAACGTCACCATGAATTGCGTGAGCTGAATATCGGCGTATGGGAAGGGCTGGCCTGGCAGGAAATCCAGTCCGCCTGGCCGGATGGCTGGAAGGCACGCCTGGCCGATCTGGTTAATTATCGTGTGCCTCAGGGAGAAAATCTGCTGGATGTTGAAGCACGGGTTATGCCGGTTATCAATGCCATTGTCGAGCGCCATACCGGTGAGGAAGTGCTGGTGGTGGGGCATGGCGGGGTCAACCGTGTTGTGCTGCTGAATGCCATCGGTGCGCCGTTGGCCGGGATGTTCAATATCGAGCAGAACTACGGTTGTCTGAACATTATCGACTATTATGCCGATGGTCGGGCGACGGTGAAATTACTGAACGGGTGATTTGTCCGCCTGTAGTTGTAGTAAAAATGCGATGTGGTACTCTCATTAAAAAAACGAGTCAGCCATCTGGTATTTGTAACAGAATTAAGCTACAATCCCCGCCATTCTAATTCAAGCTGTTTCCTGTTGCCGTCGTCGGCATGTCACTACCTGCAGCACTGGCCGCCAAAATGTCCCACCATTCCCACATCAGCGATTATAGCCGCTTCTTCAGCCTGAGGCAGAAGGTCTATCTGGTAAATATGTCGCCGGAGCGCAACATCGATATCTACGAGTCGTTGAGCGGCGTCGTCATCGCCAGCGGTGTCGATTCACTTGAGCTCATGATCACTCACGCTGGACATGGTACGTATGATGGCGAGATCGGGAAAACAACCTACAAACTTACAAGCGAGTCACTGGGGAGCGGAATTCAGGTGCTGGCCGATCTGACCGGCATCGTCTCCGGCAATGTTTTTATGTTCCGCATGCATGGTGTACTGGAGATGTTTCAGCGGCGTATCGTTCCGCGCATCGAATGTTCCGTACGCATCTTCCATCTACGCGGCAACTTCCCGCTCGCATTTTTCAAAAAAGAGTGGAAGCGCGTCACGGACCATCTGCGCAACAATGGTGTGCTGCCGGGTCTCATTCTGCAGGAGACCGAAATTAACCTGTGCGCGGGCGGGGTGGGACTCACTGTTGATGCACACGACCAGCCGACGCCGCTCTCCATGTTTTTTATTGCACTGGATGAAAAACTGCCGGTCTGTGCCCTGGCCGAAACCGTATGGGAACAGCGGGTGGATGCCGGGCTGCGGTGTGGATTCCGTTTTATTCATATTCTGAAGGCGGATCAGGAGCGTATCAACAGCTGTATCAGCGATGCGATGCGGAAGAACGGCGGCATTCACATGGACTACAAGCGCAATTGGGTGCTGATGGACAAGATGGTGGCAGATGCCCGCACGTCGGAATGAAAATGCTGCTATCGTATAAAATTTCTGATCGCTTTTGTAACGATATCAAAGAGATCGGGATCTGAATTCCGCAACGACCCGCCAAACAGACTGAAACCTGAATCATCGGGATAAGACCCTCCTGATGCCGATTGGGACTGGAGTTTGCGTTTTTCACGTTCCAGTTCCCGTGCTTCGATCCTTCTCTGTTCCGCCTCCCGTTCCTGCTGCAGCAGTTTGCCACCCGCTTTCATCCATTCGAAAAGATGCCTGAGTTCACCGCCGTCAAGCCAGACTCCGTGCTCTTTGCAGCGATCAACAATAACTCCGCTGTTTGTGCCGAAGTTGACCCGGTTCATTATTTTGCTGCATACAGGGCATTTGATGTAGAAGGAACTGTGCTCAGTGGGCGCTGTCTGAGGTCTGCAGGCATCCAGCTGGCTTTTGTTGATGGTGAACACATTGGAAACGGTCGCTTCCAGTAACGCTTCAAGTTCATTTGGATCAAAGAAGAGTCCGAGACATTCATCACAGCGCTCAATAAGAAATCTGCCGTGTATGTTGAGGTCGATGGTTTTCAGGCCAATAATGCAGCGCGGACAGACCCGCTCCGATTCAACTTCATGGGTTGTATAGTAATGAACCCCGGTAAGGTCGGTGTCGTTGCGGCTTCCACAATAGACGCATCGTATCGAGTCCGGCGGCAGCGGTGCTGAACAGTTGGTGCAGTTTGCCACGGTGTCTCCTTTGAAACGATCAGAAAGAGATTTGTTATTGTGGTAATGGTGGCGGCGTTGCCTGGAATAATGGTTTTAGTTCACTGAACGTGTCGGCTTTTTCCCAGTTGGTCATCCCCTGTTTCCAGAGGAGAGTCTCTCTCTGTATTGTTCCGGATGATATCTGCGTGCCGATGGTTTGTCTGTCAAACGGGCCGGTCTTCGTGCCGTTTTCGCCGACAAAATAAGTAACCTCGATCTCTATTTCTTTACCGGGAAGCGGTGGCGGAGTGCCCGGAGATGACTCCTGTGGAACAGTCAGGATCTTCCCCAACTGGTTTGCCATCGCAAAGCCGATGCCCATCCCCACACCTGCAGATGCGTCGCCTCCCGGATTCTTCGCGGCGGTTTCCATGGCCTGCGCCGCTTGAAATTTTGTAAAATTATCCAGATTGCCGATGATCCCCATGCTGCTTCGTTTATCCAGTGCCTCTTCAACTTCCAGCGGCAGCGAGATGTTCTCAATCAGGAGTTTGGTTACTTCAATGCCGTATTCCAGAAATTCAGGCGCAATTTTCTTCGTCAGAAAGGCGGACAGTTCATTGTAATTGGCGGCAAGATCAAGAAGAGGAATACCGCTTTCTCCGAGTGCGTCGGCAAATCTGCTGACAATCAGATTTCTCAGCTGGTCGCTGATGTCGTCCAGAGTGAAATGGCCGCCTGTCCCGACAATTTCCTTGATGAATTGAGCCGGATCGTTGACCCGTATGACGTATGAACCGAAAGAGCGAAGGCGCACCGGACCGAGTTCCTGGTCGCGGAGTATGACGGGGTTCTTTGTTCCCCATTTGAGGTTGGTAAAATTACGGGTGTTGATGAAATACACTTCTGCTTTAAACGGGCTGTGAAAGCCGTACTTCCATCCCATAAGAGTTGAGAATACAGGTAGATTCTTGGTCGTCAGACTGTATTGCCCAGAGGAAAAAACATCGGCGATCTGTCCCCTGTCCACAAAAACTGCCGCCTGCGCCTGGCGGACAATCATCTGGGCTCCATATTTGATCTCATTGTCAAAACGCGGAAACCGCCACACCATGGTGTTGTTTGAATCGTCGGTCCACTCGATAATGTCCAACAGTTCCGCCGCGGCCTTTTCCCATATCGACATAGCTTTTCTCCTTGTCATGTCCATATCATTTTTACAGCGAGATGAATCTGCCCATGTCAGCACAAATAACAGATGAATTCAAGCGGGAATGTGCTTGTAAAGGTATCAAGATGCTTTTATAAGAGGACAGCAAATGTACAAGGTCACGCTTAAAAAGGAGTATAACGGTGAGTCAACGAGGTCCCAGAACAGTCGTTCTGCCAAGCCCTGCAGCCGCTGCCGCCCTTGTCAAGAAAATGCGCGGCGAAGTTGATAGTAATGAAAACTACCGCTCCAAATCGCTTCGTATTCACGGTGCCATCTGTGCCAAATGCGGTCGGGAGTTTGACGCAGCCAGTCTGAATTTGCTGACCGTTCACCACAGGGACGGCAACCATCACAACAACCCGCCAGATGGCTCCAACTGGGAAAATTTATGTACTCATTGCCATGACGATGAGCATTCGCGAGGGGAATTAGGAGAGTACTTTTCGAAGGTGAAACAGTCTTAAACCAGGCGGCACCGGATGCATAGAGTTGAAACTCCCCAGCGAGAGGAGCTGGTCTGCTCTGCAAATGCTCGACAAATCTGCAGCTCCCCATCCTCCGCATACTGATTGTATGCCTTCGTCGCCTTGATGACATCTTTGATGTGAAATTGGAATTACTTTAAATTCTGATATATCAATCGTCCGACTAATGCCAGAACCATCGTGATAAACACCGGTCTGATAAAGGCGGTCCCCCGTTTGATAACCAGTTTTGAGCCGACCCGCGCCCCGAGAAACTGCCCTATCCCCATCACAATCCCTTCTGTAAATCGCACCTGACCGACCGAAAGAAAGAAAATCAACGCGACAACGTTACTGGTAAAGTTCATCACCTTCGTTGTGGCGGTGGCCCGCATCATGGAATAGCCCAGCAGCATCATGAGCGCCATCGTCCAGAACGAACCGGTTCCCGGACCGAGGAAACCGTCGTAAAAACCTATGAGAAGTCCGGACAGCAGATAGAACAGGCCGGGTTTCATCCGTGAGTGGGAATCCTCTGCGCCAAGACGGGGTGAAAGCAGGGTGTAGAGGGCAATGGCGGCCAACAGCCAGGGAATCATCTGTTTGAGAACTGTTACGTCGAGGAGTTGAACCGCCCAGACGCCGAGCGCTGCGCCAATTGTTGTCCAGAAGATGCCGCTCCGGCAGTCGCTCAATTTGACGGTGCCTGCCCGCACAAAATGGAGCATGGCGCTGCCGGAGCCGAAGGACGCCTGAAGCTTGTTGGTGCCGAGTGCGA
>JAYTVV010000020.1:0-86179 GCA_043743795.1 Geobacteraceae bacterium | reverse complement strand
AGCGTAATCAGTCTGAGCGCGTTCGGCTTATCAAGAGATCCCATCGGGCCTTCCTTCCGTTTTTTCAATCAGTACTATGGCATCGGTACATGCGGAACCTAATTCTCCGCTGCTGGAAGCCAGTTTTTTAAGTAGTGGTACGGCTCTGGCGTCACCAAGTTTACCAACACATGCGGCAGCAGCAGCTTTCAACTGTTTTCCGCGAGCCGGAACAAAAAAGTGCCGCTCTGTAAGAAGCGAAATAAGGTATGGCGTAACCTGCCGGTCGCCAATAGAGGCAATTGCGGCGAGAGCATCTATTTTGAGTGGCAGAGACTTTAAAAAGAGGTCTCTCGACATTGCAATCTTCATAAGTTCCACCAATGATTTTCTGCTTTTCATCCCGCCCAGCGAAGCAATAGCCTGTGGATACAAAGCTGAATCAGTGTTGCGCAGAACTCCGAGAATAGCCGTTTCTGCTTCATGCCCGCCAAGCTGCGCCAGGCTGCGGATCGCTTCTTTGCGAACCCGGAGATCCGGGTGATGGAGGCACTTCGTCAACACGGGCAGTGCCTCAAGGCTTGCGATGGCGCCTAAAATCGCACAGATATTTCGTATGATGAACCAGCGTGTGTCATGCATCAAATCCAGGAGCACCGGCACGGCCGCTTCACCCAGGTCGCTCAGCATAGCGGAAAGCGTCCTTCTTGTTTTGATGCTGTCGGTGAGTCCCATAAGTTCTATTGCTGACGAAATGGCGGGGGCACCGCCTACCTTGAGAATAGCCCGCAGGGCCTTTTTTGAAACGCCATTACCGGGCTCGATCAGTTCCATCACCGTTTGGAGAACTTCACCTGTTGTGATTATTTGCTCAATGGCAAACTGCGCGTACTCTCTCCGTATATAACTGTGAGTCGCGTCGTCAGCGTGGCTGGCAAGCAATTCGATCAGCGGAAAAATAAGGCGCGACTCACGACGTAATTGAAGGTCATCGGCACAGGTAATTGCCTGGCGGCCCAGAATCAGGTAGGTGTCGTCATCATCGCAGTCTGCTAATCTCTCCAACAGTATTTGAAGTCGTTGCCCTGGAGTCCGTTCATCAGGCAATAACGCCTGCTCCTCAACGTCAAAGGCATTGTCGCTGCCGTTTTCCGCTTCATCAATCCCCTGCGGTAAAACTCCTGCCTGTTCGACCATGCGGCGTTTACTGCGGATGGTTGCCAGGTCGAACTCGTTGACCCAGATGGTGCGAATGCCACGTGCCTCCATCATGGTGTCAATGCCGCCGGATTTCTGGACAGTTTCGGGAGACAGGCATAAAAGTCTGCATAATTCAAGCAGGTCTTCGGGAAACAGGTCGTGAAAAAAAGTTATTTTTTGAACACGGCGAATAAACAATTCGTAGGCAAGAGAACTGGACAGCCCGATAGGATCTTTAAGAAATTCACCGTCCGGGAAACTAAAGCCGGTACGACCGCAGGCAAGCGAAAGCGTATTGCCGTCGAGCAGCTGCAGCAAGGCGGAGTGGGCCTGGTTCAGAGTGCTGCGGCGGGTAGGGTGCCCTTTCGGGTAAAACCTCCATGCCCGCACTGCACGGTAAACAGTGCCAAGGGCATCGAGAGTCCCCTGCGTTGTTGGTGGTCGATAGAAATCCATTGCCGTTCCTTGTGTTAAACATTCAAGTTATGCCATACTACGCCGGAAATGTCTTTCCCAAAACGTCTGCCGGGCATATTCACTGATGAGCCACACGAGGGGTATATGAAGCAAAAAACGATCTTTACCTGCCAGAAATGCGGCAGCCAGTCTCCAAAATGGCTCGGAAAATGTCCTGATTGCGGTGTCTGGAACAGCATGGTCGAAGAGGCTCTCATCAAGGCTTCGCATGCGGGACGATCGATCGGAGCCGCACTTCCTATACCTATTTGTGACGTCCCTCCGCAGGCAGAAACACGCCGCCCCACCGGCATTGGCGAACTTGACCGGGTGCTGGGAGGCGGTATCGTTCCCGGATCACTGGTTCTGATCGGTGGCGATCCCGGTATCGGCAAGTCAACGCTGCTGCTGCAGGCAATGCACACTCTGGCGGAAGATGCGGGAAAAGTGCTGTATGTCTCGGGTGAGGAGTCCGCTTCCCAGACCCGATTGAGGGGCGAGCGTCTGGGGGCCTCCAGTAAAAACCTGCTGATTCTAGCCGAAAATTCCCTGGAAGCGATTCTGGCTCAGGCCGCAGCTCTCAAGCCTGCAGCGATGGTCGTTGACTCAATTCAGACGGTGTGGACCGCTGCTCTTGAGTCTGCCCCCGGCAGCGTCAGTCAGGTGCGGGAATCAGCCGGTAAACTGATGCTGCTTGCCAAAGGGAGCGGCATCCCGATATTCATCGTCGGCCACGTGACCAAGGATGGATCGATTGCCGGTCCCCGGGTTCTGGAGCATCTGGTTGACACGGTACTTTATTTTGAAGGTGACGGCAGTCACCCCTTCCGAATCCTGCGGGCGGTCAAGAACCGCTTCGGGTCGACTAATGAAATAGGTGTCTTTGAGATGAAGCAGGAAGGGTTGTGCGGGGTGGCAAATCCTTCGGAGCTGTTTCTTTCCGAACGCCCTCTGGGTGTGTCCGGTTCAGTCGTCACCACCTCACTGGAAGGGAGTCGGCCACTGCTGGTTGAGCTTCAGGCGCTGGTAACTCCGTCTTCATATGGTACGCCCCGGCGCACAACCATCGGGGTTGATCATAACCGTCTGGCGTTGCTGGTTGCTGTTCTGGAAAAGAAAGTCGGTCTGCATATGGCCGGGCAGGATATCTTTTTAAATGCCGCCGGCGGGGCACGACTGAACGAACCGGCGGCTGATTTGGCCATGATCATGGCGGTCGCCTCCAGCCACCTCGATAAAGCCATCTCTCCCGATACGGTTGTCTTTGGGGAAGTCGGTCTGGCGGGGGAAGTGCGGGCGGTTACTCAGCCCGAACTGCGCATTGCTGAGGCTGAAAAGCTTGGCTTCAAGCGCTGCATCATCCCGGCCGGCAGCATGAAACGCCTCAAAAAACGGGGCATCCGTCTGGAGGGCGTTTCCACGGTTCAGGGTGCGATGGATTTGATCTTCGAATCGTGATACGCAAGGGCCTCGACAATTCATTTTCATTCAGGGAGGCCCATCGCGGTGCCTGAATTCACCATACCCCGTACCCCCTCCGCCCACAACGACCAGCTTTTGATTAAAAATATCCTTTTCTGTCCTGTCGTGGATGCTCCGGAACAGGAGATCGTCGTGCGGGCACCCTGGCTGACGCTGGAACAGGGAAAACATTGACCTCTCCCCTCCTGTATGTTATATCAAGAAAAATTGATGTAACTAAACCGTAAAAATTGATTTAACTATGATTGAAACATTCAAAGCCCTGGCTGACCCCTGTCGCACCCGCCTGACCGCGATTCTCCTTTCCGGGGAGTTCACTGTACAGGAATTGACCCGTATCATGGGCATGGGGCAGTCACGAATTTCCCGCCACCTGAAGATTCTGACTGAGGCCGGTGTGCTGAGTGTCAAGCGGCAGGGAACGTGGAGTTACTACCGTGCCGGTGACGGAAACAGATTTTTCCGCGACATCCGGCCGGCGTTTGAGGCTGAATTGGACGTGCTGCCTGAACGGAGTCGGGACCTATCGGCCGTGGCGGAAGTATTGGAGGAACGGCGGCGGCGCAGTCAGGAATTCTTCGACCAGCATGCCCGTCAGTGGGACGATTTGGCCCGCACCCTGCTGCCGGTGCCGGAGTACCGCTCACGACTTCTGGAACTGGTGCCGGAAGGTGTTTCGCTTCTTGAGATCGGCGTCGGTACCGGCGGTCTGTTGACGGAACTGGCGGCCCGGGCCTCACAGGTGATCGGCGTGGACCACTCCCCCGCCATGCTGACGGAGGCTCGTCGCAGGCTGGCCGGAGCCGCTGCCGGCCGGGTTGAACTGCGCCTGGGAGAGATGACCCACCTGCCGCTTCCCGACGCCTCGGTAGGGTGCGTTGTGGCGAACATGGTGCTGCATCATGCCGCCGATCCGCCTGCTGTACTTGTCGAAATCCGGCGGGTGCTGGTTCACGGAGGAACAGTGCTGCTGGCTGATCTTGCCCGACACGAACGCGAGGGTGCCAGAGAGCAGCTTGCCGACCAATGGCTGGGGTTTGAAGAACATGAACTGACAGACTGGCTGAAACGTGCCGGGTTTGCGGATGTCAGCATTGAGAAGATTGTTGCAGCGGCAGGACAGGAAACGGTAGTGCTGGTCCGGGGAAAGACGGCCGGCTTGAAGTGACAATATGAAAGAGCATCATAATACAAAGGAGCGTAATCATGAATCAGGATTTTATCGTAGCAGACCTTAAGCTGGCCGACTGGGGCCGCAAGGAAATCAGAATCGCCGAGACCGAAATGCCGGGGCTGATGGCTATCCGCGATGAGTTTGCCGCAGCGCAGCCGTTGAAGGGCGCCCGTATTACCGGTTCCCTGCATATGACCATCCAGACCGCCGTACTGATTGAAACCCTGACCGCACTGGGGGCGCAGGTTCGTTGGGCTTCCTGCAATATCTTTTCAACCCAGGATCACGCGGCAGCAGCCATTGCCGCTGTCGGTGTGCCGGTTTTTGCCGTTAAGGGTGAAACCCTGGAGCAGTACTGGGACTATACCCATCGCATCTTTGAATGGAGCGACGGTGGTTTTTCCAACATGATTCTGGATGATGGCGGCGATGCCACCCTGCTGTTGCATCTGGGTGCACGAGCTGAAAAAGACCTCTCTGTGCTGTCTAACCCCGGCTCGGAAGAAGAAACGATTCTTTATGCTGCCATCAAAGCGAAACTGACCGTTGATCCGACCTGGTACTCCGTCCGCCTGGCAGAGATCAAAGGTGTAACCGAGGAGACCACCACCGGTGTTCATCGTCTGTATCAGATGCATGAGCGCGGCGATCTGAAATTTCCGGCGATCAACGTTAATGATTCTGTCACCAAGTCAAAGTTCGACAATCTCTACGGCTGCCGCGAATCACTGGTTGACGGCATCAAACGCGCCACTGACGTGATGATTGCCGGCAAGGTCGCTCTGATCTGCGGTTATGGCGATGTCGGCAAAGGTTCCGCCCAGGCAATGCGTGCGCTGTCTGCTCAGGTATGGGTGACCGAGGTCGATCCGATCTGTGCCCTGCAGGCCGCTATGGAAGGCTATCGTGTTGTGACAATGGAATATGCTGCGGACAAGGCCGACATCTTTGTGACCTGCACCGGCAACTACCACGTCATAACCCATGATCACATGATCAAAATGAAAGACCAGGCCATCGTTTGCAACATCGGGCATTTTGACAATGAAATCGAAGTTGCTGCCATCGAAAAATACCAGTGGGAAGAGATCAAGCCACAGGTGGATCACATTATCTTCCCGGACGGCAAGCGCATTATCCTGCTGGCCAAGGGACGTCTGGTAAACCTGGGCTGCGGCACCGGTCACCCCAGCTATGTCATGTCCTCCTCCTTCGCCAATCAGACCATCGCCCAGATTGAGCTGTTCTGCAATCCAGGCAAATACCCGGTTGGAGTCTATGTCCTCCCCAAACACCTTGATGAGAAGGTTGCCCGCCTGCAGCTGAAAAAGCTGAATGCCCAGCTAAGCGTACTGACTACCGAGCAGGCTGCCTATATCGGCGTACCAACGGAAGGGCCGTACAAAGCAGAGCAGTACCGCTATTAAATAAAAATCTGCAGTGATTAAAACGGGGCTGAATCATCGGATTCAGCCCCGTTTGTGCTTTTTTAAGGAAGGGGAATACGTATGGAGTGTCGTGCAGGGTGTGCCGCCTGCTGTGTCGCGCCGTCAATAACTTCGGCCATTCCCGGTATGGCTGGTGGAAAGCCGGCTGGTGAGCGATGCGCTCAATTGACGGCAGACAATCGCTGCCGGATTTTCGGCCAGGCTGAACGACCGGCGGTGTGCCGGAGTTTGCAAGCACACGAGGAGATGTGCGGCTCGAACAGCGGTGAAGCGTTCGCACGACTGGCCGAGTGGGAGCTGTTGACCCGCCCCGAAGTTACTTCTTCTGATCCCTCTGATTCAACGCTTTAATCAGGGACTCGGTAACATCCTGCGCATCGACAGCATTGCCAACGTAGAGTAGCTCCTTTTTGACCACGATGGCGGCAAAGCCGTTTTCAGTGCCGTGAGCCACAGCGGCTTGTTCAATCGCTTCATAGAACAGTTTGGTCTCCTTGTCCTGCAGGGCAAAAAACTCATCTTCCGACACCTGGGCAAACTTCTGTAATTCTTCCAGCTTTTTCTGAAACTCCTTTGATTTGGCTTCGCGCTGCTGCGGGGTCATCGCAGCTATTTTTGTTTCAATCGATGCCTTCAGTTTTTCGAGCGTTTTCTTCTTTGCGTCAATCTTACCCTTTAGTTTGTCTTTCTGTGTGGTGAGTACGGCCTTAAGGGCTTTGCCCCGCTCTGATTCCGTACCGATTCTGGCAATGTCCACATAGCCGATGCGGACGGACTGGGGCGCCACCGGTTTTGCTGCAGCCGCAGTCATACCGGATGTCGGTGCAGCGGCCAGCGGTGGAGCCGTCGGTTTTACCTCATTGGCGGTATCAATGGCGAAGGCAAGGGAAGGAAGTGCAAAAAAACAGGCGATCAGGATTCTTTTGATAGTAGTGGGCATGATATCTCTCTGTAAGTCGGGATTATGTGGTGCGAATAGCAATTGAGTATGCATTCAAGCGGGCGGTGTTAATGCGGCGGCGCAGCGACATCAGCGCCGCCGCGGCCAGCAGGAACAGAAAAAACGCCGCGATCATGGGGTGGGCAACAGCTGCTACAAGTGGCGTCAGGGCCAGGCGGGTGATGCCGCGCACTATCGTATGCCGGGCAATGAAATCTGCCAGAGGCGGGCTGTTGCGATAGTAAAATGTTACAAAAGCCCGACCAGGGGCATTAGTCAGGAGGTGCTCGTCCCGGAAATTGCGCAGCAGTTGTACCTGCGGATGCAGATAACTGCCGTATGCGGCGGTGGCGATGAAGCAGCCGTGTCCGCTTGAAGATGTTGACGACGACGGTGCTGCTGCCGTTCCTGCTGTGACAACAAGCTTGCCGTCGGTACTGATACTGGCACCGGAGCCGTCAGTACCGGTCGTATTTGCAACGAGCAGAACCAGTTCGTCAGATGTTCCAAGGGGACCCGTGGCATACGACGGTCCGATTGCGTTGGCGGTAATTTCGCTGCCATTTTTGAACAGAGCGATTTTAATCCCACTGTCCCTGGTTACGGAGAACATCAGGGACGTTACTCCTGATGTGGGAGACAATTTGTAATAGGCAAACGAGTAATGAGGAAGAATTACTGAAATAGACGGTGTCACATTGTTGACCGCGCTGCTTGCCGGGTATACTGAAAGGGTGGCTTCCGGTGAATAGTCATGAATTCTATACGTCTCGGACGTATGAGTCGTCCAGTCTCTTGTGTAGATGCGTTTGGCAAAACCAAAGAAATCGGCGCTTAGTGAGGTGCCATATGAATTTGTAAGCACACTTTCCAGAATGGGAAGCATTGGTATATCACTAGTGCCATTACTTTGAGTACTGAGATAGTCCCATGCTCTACGGATCACGTCGGTCCCGTGGTTTTCAGCCAGGTACCGATTCAGTATCCAGCGCCCATACTCACTGCCGCCGTCAATTGGCATATCAATACTGTTATTTGTTTTAATCAAATACTTCGGGATGTAGTTATACAGCTGATTAACGCCGTCATACAGCTCATCTTCCATCCAGGTGGAGGTCGCTTCAGCGTACCAGACATCAAAATAGAAGTTATAACCGTACTGCACCGCGTGGTGATATTCATGGGCGGCGGTGATCTGCAGGCTCTGGAGTGGGCTGTAGATATTCGGTTTGTAAATTGAATCAGTAAAATTGTTGTCCAGTTCCATCCAGCTGGTATAGGCACGGGGATGGTTCGCTGCAAAAACAGGCAGGTCGCTGTTGGTTATTCCATAATATCCCTCTGTCGCGAGATCACGGAGATACACGTCATACGGAACATTACCGGAGGTGGGAGCCAGTTGCCATTGTAAGGCGGTGTAGGAGGATGCAACATCGTCAAAGGTTTTTGCAACCGTTTGTACCCAGTTAAACGATGGGACGGCATCGGTGCCGAAAGTTGTGTAGTGTATTTTGAATTTACCGGAAGGTGAAATCGTTGTTTGTTCTCCGCTAAGTACCGGCAGCGCCAGTTGCTTTGCCAGTACTTTCTGCGTTGTTTGCTCCAGCAGGCTCCAGTCGCGTTTGAGGCCATGTTTGAGCGGCATACCGCACCGGGCGGATGCTTGCGCATCCGGTGAAGCCGACAGTACCGCTTTTTGAAGCGCTATATTCTTGATCTCGCCAAATTGCTGCAGGTAGTACTCATCCAAAGGGCCGGCATGTACGGTTACGGTTATTTGAAGCAGAGAGACGATACCAAGCGTAAGCAGTGATAATAACCGGGTCATCAATCTACCATCCTTTTACCAACTCGTAACGGGACGAGAGTTGTTATGCCGCGTTCAACGGATATTTCGGCGGTGAACGGTCCGCTGTCGACAGAATAGGTTCCGGCTGGTAGAACCACGACAAAATAACCATGATCATCAGTCTGCACGGTAACGAGTTGTTTGCCGCCGGAGGAAATCAGGAGCGGCACGCGTGGGTAGGATTTGAAACCGCTGCCGCTGCCGAGCTTACCCCCGGAACTTTGAATGTAGCAGATTCCGGTAATGACACCCGCACCATCAGGAAGAGCGGTCTGATCCACCTGAGCTGTTTGGGCTGTCAGTACAACTGGCTGCATTTTCTCCCGGACTGCCACAAAAGCACTTCCGTCCATTGACGGTCCAGGTGTGAAAGCGGTGCCGTCGAAATGGTAGTAATTCCAGACATCTACAGGGCGTTTGCCCGCAGCTGCTGCCGTTGCCGGAAGTGCCGAAAAGAGAATAAAAACCAGTAAAAAAAGGATTGTTTTGGACATGGCGACCGCCTCAGAAGCAATATGGTACTGTCTCATACTGCCCAATTCTCAGTAATTAAGTCAAACGGAATAATGGAACTGGTTCCTCTTCACTTGACAAATCAGCAGTCTGACGATATTTTCATCAGCCAAATAGAGCAAACTGTGCAGAAAATATTACATAACAGAGGAGTTTACCAATCATGGCAGAAAAATTTATCTTCACATCCGAATCCGTATCCGAAGGGCATCCCGACAAGGTTGCTGATCAGGTTTCGGACGCTATTCTTGACGCAATTCTTACCCAGGATCGCACTGCCCGAGTTGCGTGTGAAACGATGGTCACTACCGGTATGGTGGTAATTGCCGGCGAAATAACCACAAACGCAGTGATCAACTATTCCGAGATCGCTCGTCAGACTATCAAAAACATTGGTTATACTGATTCGGAAATAGGTTTTGACGCCGATACCTGCGCCGTGCTTGTTTCTGTTGACCGCCAGTCCCCCGATATATCGCAGGGTGTTTCTGAAGGCGAAGGTCTGCACAAAGAACAGGGGGCTGGCGACCAGGGGCTCATGTTCGGTTATGCCTGCAATGAAACTCCGGAGCTTATGCCGATGCCGATCCAGTTGGCTCACCAGCTGGTGGCCAAGCTGGCTGAAGTGCGCAAATCCGGTAAGCTGGATTTCCTTCGCCCTGACTCCAAGTCCCAGGTTTCAGTTGAATACGTTGATGGCAAGCCGAGCCGCATTGATACGGTTGTTATCTCCACTCAGCACACTCCTGACGTAACCCACAAGAGAATTGAGGAAGAGGTTATTGCGGAAGTAATCAAAAAGGTCATTCCGGCACATTTGCTGGACGCCAACACCCGTTACTTCATCAACCCTACCGGCCGTTTTGTTGTTGGCGGCCCGATGGGTGACTGCGGATTGACCGGCCGCAAGATAATCGTTGATACCTACGGCGGCATGGGCCGTCATGGTGGTGGCGCTTTCTCCGGCAAAGATCCTTCCAAGGTTGATCGCTCTGCCGCGTACATGGGGCGCTATGTTGCCAAAAATCTGGTCGCGTCAGGTCTCTGTGATCGCTGTGAAGTGCAGGTGGCGTATGCTATCGGCATGGCTCAGCCGGTTTCGATCATGGTTCACACCTTCGGCACCGGAAAAGTGACTGAAGAGCGTCTTTCAGCACTGGTCCGTGAAACATTTGACATGCGTCCGAGTGCAATCATTGAACAGCTTGACCTGCTTCGTCCGATCTATCTCAAAACGGCAGCGTATGGTCACTTCGGTCGTGAATTGCCCGAGTTCTCCTGGGAGAAAACGGATAAAGCCGCTCTGTTGAAAGAAAAAGCGGGCATTTAGACTGATCAGTATCATGGAGAGATAAGTAATAGGGCGGTGTCATATCCGCCCTATTTTTTTACATATACCAATTCCAGATCAAAGCCCCATCTTCGTTGGCTCGTCTTCGGCTCCTCAGCATACTGATTGTATGCCTTCGTCGCCTCCGTCCTTGCCGCCTTGATGGCCTCTTTGATTTGAAATTGGAATTAGTATGCACGGAGTCCATGTCATGCCAGCCAGTGCGATTGAACATACCCCGCTGCTTTTCGGGCGTAACGAACGAAACGGCATCGTTGCGGTGGAGTCAGTCGGGCACTTTATCCGGCTCTTTTACAGGACAAATGGCCGTGTGCATTTCCAGGATGAACCATTTCAACCGTTTATCCTGGCCAACGACCCTTCGTTGATTTCCGGGTGTCGGGTTCCCTGTGCTGTCAGGAAATTGGTTGGCGATGCTGTCTTCTGCTGCCAGCTGCTGTTCGATTCCTGGAGTGAATGTCTCGCTGCCCGCGATTTTCTGGCGGTAAAGACCGGCAAAAGCTACTCAGCTTCCGATGCCCCCTATCTGTTCCTGCCAGACCTGTCCCATCAATATATGCTTGCTACCGGTACGACGCTCTTTAAGGGTATGGACTTTTCAGAGCTGCGCTGTCTGGCGCTTGACATTGAAACCGCCTGTGCTGAAGGGTATGATTTTTCGAACCCGGAGCGGTCGGAAGACCGGATTATTTCAATTGCGCTCAAGGATTCCCATGGTGAGGAAATCGTGTTGCGTGGTGATCAAATGGCCGAGCCGGAGCTGCTGCAGGCACTAAACGCAGCGATACACAGGTGTGACCCCGATGTCATCACCGGCCATAATATTTTCCGCTTTGACCTCGACTACATCGGTCGTCGGGCTCAGATGCATGGTATACGCCTGAGCTGGGGGCGCAACGGCACTGCACCGCACATTACGCCGCATGCACGCTGGAGTCTGGCTGAGAAAACGCTTGAATACCCGCGCTGGGATATCTACGGGCGGCACATCATTGATACCTATTTTCTGGTGCAGTTGTATGATATCGCCGGACGCAACCTTGAAAGTCACGGACTGAAAGCGGTTGCCCGGCATTTTGGTATTGCCGCCGATGATCGAACCTATCTGGATGGAGCCGATATTTCAGCAGCATTTGTGCGTGATCCGGAGCAGCTCTATCGCTACAACCTTGACGACGTGCGGGAAACACTCTCTCTATTTCGATTGCTCGGTTATCCCTGGTTTCTGCAGAGCCGCATTTTTCCTTATTCCTTTCAAAACTGCGTCATTCGCGGTAACGCCACCCGCATCAATTCACTTTTTTTGCGCGAGTATCTGCATCGCGGCCATGCCATTCCAGCCCGCACATCGACAGTCGCCCCGTTTGAAGGCGGCTACACCGAGTCCTCGTTGACAGGGGTTATCGGTCCGATCGTTCATTGTGACGTGGCATCGCTCTATCCCTCCTTGATGCTGACATACCGGCTTGCTCCTGCCAAAGATAATCTGGGATTGTTTCTCCCGATGCTGACAGAACTGCGCCGATTCCGGCTGACTGCGAAACAATCGGCGCGGGATGCCGCAGACGATCCGGAGCGTCACTATTTTGAGGCGCTTCAGCAGGTGTTCAAGGTGCTGATCAATTCGTTCTATGGTTATCTGGGTGCTGCGCTGCACAACTTTTCCGATCCGGCAACTGCCGCCGAAGTCACCCGTCTTGGCCGTGTTACGATCAAAAACATGATTGACCTGCTTGTCTCTGAGGGGGCCAAACCGGTGGAAGTGGATACGGACGGCATTTATTTTAATCCACCGCCTGGATGTGCTACCGAGGAAGCGGAACGAGCTCTGGTTCAGCGAATTTCCAAGGAGTTGCCGGAAGGAATTGAAGTCGAGCTGGATGGGCGGTATCGATCCATGTTCGCCTATAAAACAAAAAATTACGCCCTTCAGGAATATGACGGCAGGATCATCATCAAAGGGAGCGGACTTCGTTCGCGTGGTGTGGAACTGTTTTTGCGGGAGTTCATGCAGGGTGTCATTGAGTGCTTGCTGACCGGAAAAGCTGAGATGGTGGAGCGGCTCTTTGACGGGTATGTTGCCCGGCTTCGTTCACGTGAGCTGGATGTCGTCTGGGTGGCTCGCAGCGAAACGCTTAGTGATTCACCGGACAGGTATCGAGAAAAACTCCGATCCGGCAAGCGTAACCATTCAGCTGCATTTGAGATAGCCCTCGCCTCCGGCAAACTCTACCGTGCCGGTGACCACGTCAGCTATTACGTCAGTGGTTTCGGCAAAGATGCTACGGCGTATGAACAGTGCCGTCCGGTGGCTGCTTTTGATCCGGCTCATCCGGATATCAACGTGCGTTACTATATTGAAAAACTGCGTCATGTGAAAAAACGCTTTGAGCCATTTCTGCCGCAAGAGCCGACTCTTTTTGACCTGTGATGCTTGCATGGCGGATATCTTTGTGGTAAGAGTCTGAAAAGAATGAAAAACTGCTGTATCGTTACGCGTTTAAAAGGAGATCCTATGAAAAAAGCTCTATTACTGTCAGTGTTTTTGTTTGTTTTAGTTGCCGTGAGCCCGAATCATGCTATTGCCGATCAACAGCCGGAAATGATTGCTGAAAAGATGGCCATTAAGCTTGTAAGAGGAGTCACTAACACATTTACCAGCATTGTTGAAATTCCAAAGCAGACGATCGTGACCGGGCGTGATATGGGGCCGGTCGGGTATGTCATCGGGCCTATCAAGGGGGTCGGGATGTTTTTTTATCGCGGCGTTATCGGAATGGTGGAAACCGTTTTCTGTCTGGTCCCACAGCCCGGCTATTATGATCCGATGATGGACCCTGAATATGTCTGGCAGGGGTGGGAGCCGAAAAGGGATACGACAATGGCGGTTGCTGAAGAAAAGTAACGACCAAAGCACTCGTGAGAATGAGAAAGGGCGAGCCATGTATCAGGCCCGCCCTTTCTCTTTGAATATGCTACTTCGCTATTATCTGTCAGGCTAATCGCTGACGAAGGTATGCCTCAAATTCTCCACTGAATTCCTTACGCTTGAGCGCCATGTCTACGGTGGCCTTCAGAAAACCGAGTTTGTCACCGCAATCATGTCGCAATCCCTCGAACAGGCAGCCATAAACCTTCTCTTCTTTTGACAGTGTCAGGATGGCATCGGTCAATTGAATCTCTCCACCTTTTCCAGGCTCCTGATTCTGGAGGATCTCAAAAATACGGGGAGTCAGCACATAGCGGCCGATAATTGCCATATCGGAAGGAGCTTCATCGCGAGCCGGCTTTTCAACCATGTTGGTTACATGGAAGGTCCGCTCGCTGATTTGGGTCGCTGCCACGCAGCCGTAAGAAGAAATATTTTCCATCGGTACCTTTTCCAGTGCGAGCACAGAGCCGCCCTGGTGCTCAAAAACATCCAGCAGTTGCCGGAGACACGGGCGCTCGCTATCGACGATGTCATCCCCCAGCAAAACAGCGAACGGTTCATTGCCGATGAAGTCCTTTGCGCAGAGAATCGCGTGACCAAGACCCATCGCCTGCCGCTGGCGTACATAGAAAATATCAACCATTTCAGCTATTTCGCGTACTCTGGACAGCTCCCGATCTTTTCCTTTGTCGTAAAGATGCGACTCCAGTTCGAAGGAAATATCGAAGTGATCCTCAATATTATGTTTGCCGCGACCGGTCACAAAAAGAATCTGTTCAATGCCTGCAGCAACCGCCTCTTCAACGACATACTGCACCAGTGGCTTGTCAATCAGTGGCAGCATCTCTTTGGGAGATGATTTTGTCGCAGGAAGGAAGCGGGTGCCGAGTCCGGCAACCGGAAAAACAGCTTTTTTAACCTTCATAGAGAGGACTCCGTTCGCGATATTTTTTTGACTGAATATTCCGGTGCGCTGTTGGTCTTTGTCGAAAAGTGAGAATCTGAAAAACTTTGTCTTGACAACCCGGTTTCGTCAAGAGTATTTTTCCTGAACATACCTCTGCGAAAAGGCAAAATCAGGGTAACCTGATGACGCAAAGCCACGGGTCCTGTAAAACGGATAGCCGGGTCACCGAAAAGAGGGCGATTCTTATCCGATAACCGCCCTTTTTTTTCTGCACTAAGAAAAGAGGGCGGTTTTTTTGTTCGCCCATGAAGCGTATCTATCTTGATTCTATTTGGAGCAACATCCACCGCCGGAGCAGGCCGCCGGCTTTGGTGTTTCGGTTTTTGGGCAGTAGCCGGTATTAAACCAGCCGTCCCCTTTCAGGCTGAAAGCGGCGGACGAAATCATCTTTTCTACAGCAGAGCCGCATTGTGGACATTCGCTGGCAGGTGCATCTGAAAATTTTTGGCGTAACTCGAATTGGTGATCGCAGCTTGTACAACGGTATTCGTACATCGGCATGATGCATAAACTCCTCTGATCAGGATTAATATAATGTTTCACTATAATAATGCGATGGCCGGTTTGTCAATGCTATGAGTGATCTATTGAGTGCAGGCTTATTTATGTCATTTTAGGCCCGATTTATGCTCGATAATTGATATGCATCATAATTGTACGCTATTTGCCCACGCAAATGTGTACGCGATGTTTTTTATCAATAATTCAAATACAGGCTGTAAATCAGGATACTATGTAAAACTGTCGGGAAAGGGATCGTTGGAGCAACACAACGTGATTTAGCGCAATTCAGTTGTTTTGCCAACGAGTCAACTTATGTAACTACTTGTATATTAATGTATATAGAAAGTATAATGGTACTGTTTTTTTAGCCGGTAGTATTGACATGAGTAAAATAAAGTGTAAAAACACTAAACAGGTTAAAGTCATGGACGTAACAAGAAAGGAGATGGTACCCCGTTTTTGCTTACATGCCGCAAATGGATTCCCCTATATTTATCGCATCAATAGAACAATCTTCCGGAAAGGAGGGAACATTTTGAAACATACCTATACAAAAACCAGTTTTCTGTCACTTGGCACCGGAGCGGCGGTGCTTGCTTCGGCGCTCCTCTGGTCAACGCCGCTCATCGCGTATGACTATTCGTATTCAGGTGAAGCCAACACCATTTTTCGCATGCGGACAACCGTAGACAAGAAGGACCTTTTCCCTGCCTACGAATACCTTCGTCTCAACATGACTGACAATCGCAGCGACGGCTCGGGAGTATCCTTCTACCTCGGTGCCTGGGGCCGTGTTGACCTCGGTGACCGGTCAAGCAACGACAGAACCGAAAGTGACCTCCAGTACGGCTACCTCACCTATCGTGCCCCGCAAAACAACACCACCGTCACGGTCGGCCGTCAATTCATCAGTGAAGGCGTAGCCACTGAAAAAGTAGATGGCCTGTACCTGCACAACGACTTTGACTACGGCATCGGCCTATCCGCATTCTTCGGCAACTCCGTAATCACTGAAACAGACGCACAAAAAAGCTACCAGACAGGAAACGTCATCTACGGCACCCGTATCTCCCAGGCAAACAAAAAATATTACACAATCGGTCTGAGCGCCCTCAAAAGCAGCGACACTCGTGAAGAAGAAGGGCTCGACCTCTGGCTGCGACCTCTTCAACAAATAGACCTCACCGGTCGCTCAACCTACAACTCAATCACCCACGGCTGGATGGAACAAAGCTACGCCGCGAGCTATGCACCACTCTCAACCCTGCGCTTCGGTGCAGACTTCGCACACATCAACTTTAAAGACTACCTCTACAACATGACGACCCCGGCGTTAAGCATCATCAACCCCCTCTGGAAAAGCAATGAACAACAAACGGCCGTCGGAGTCAGCACCGCCTACACCGCAATCAAAAACCTGATGCTCGCCGCAGACTACAAATTTTACAGCTACGACCAATCCGGCGACGCCTCCTACTTCGGCGGTAAAGCCAGCTACTCACTCCCTGAAAACCTTGTAGTGGGAGGGGGAATCCACCGCATGAAAGGTGACAACGAGAAACTCCGCTACGTTGAAACCCGGGCATTCGTGTCCAAAAAAATAAGCCATGCCGACCTGACGATCGACGCCATCAGCGTAAACTACGACAAAACCATCAACGGAATCAGAAACAGCTATGCGATTACCGGCGCCGCCGGCTATGAAATCAACCGGAAACTGAAAGTCGGGGCCGACATTGAATACTCGAGAAACCCCGACTTTGATAACGAGGTCCGCGCACTCATAAAAGCGACCTACACGTTTGACTCAAAGTTTGCAGCTGAAGGGGGGACAAAGAGTGAAAAATAAAACTGTAATCATGTCTGTTCTGCTGCTGATGATAAGCCTGCTCTACGCCTGTGCCAACACGAACAGTCTGCCGCGCACACACCCTGAAGATGTCAGGGCACAAGGCATATCACGACCCAACTGCTCTGAATGTCACACCGACATGTGGGCCTCGCTGAACCACCGCGCCCCCGACTTCATGATCAAGCACCGCTACTATGCCGCCTCATCACGTCAGGCATGCAACTCCTGTCACCATGAATCATTCTGTAACGACTGCCACGCAAACAAAGAAGAAATCAAACCAAGTGAAAAATACACCGACTCACCCGAACGCAACCTTCCCCACCGAGGTGACTACATAAGCCAGCACAAAATTGACGGCCGGGTCAACCCGGTATCATGTGTCAAATGTCACGGCCGGCAGAACAATGCGAGGTGCGCGTCATGTCACAAATAAAACCATCTCACCTGCTCATTACTCTGGTAATGACACTTGCACTTGGCGGCTGTGGCGACAGAAACTCCAAAGCGGTATTCAGCCCCGAAGGGGGGCATGGCGCGGGTTGGATACGCGATCATAAAACTGCTGCCCGGACAGATATGGACTCATGCGCCGAATGTCACGGCGTTAATCTTGACGGTGGCGTATCGAAAGTCAGCTGCATGAGCGCATCTGCCGTGAGCGGCTTCAGCTGTCACGCCACTACGCCGGCGAATAATCCAACCGGCTGTGTATCGTGTCATGGTGGTACTGGCAGTGGCCCGTTTGGTACAACTGCCCCGAATACCCGAGCAGCTCATGCCAAGCACGTGGCGCTGACCGGCTGTGGATACTGCCACCAGAACGCTGGCTTCGGTACGGTGAACCATGCCCGGACTACGGTAAGCGGCGGCATGAGCAAGGCAACGGTGGTTATGTCATGGTACTCCACTGCTGGTTCAGGTGTTACGTACAATACTGATGGAACCTGTGCTGCAGTCAGTTGTCACGGCGGACTGGTTTCTCCCGTATGGCAGTCCGGTTCGCTCAATATGGTAGCAAAAGACAATGCACTGTGCAAAAAATGCCATGAAGCAGGAACGACAAAAGGTGTGCCGCAATACAACAGCTACTATTCCGGACTCCGCTCTGAAACCGGTTCCAAGCTGCATACGTTCCACTTGAATAAAGGTTTTTACTGCACGGATTGTCACAATATCGGAACGCTGACCAACTACCAGAAGCACTACGGCGGACTTACTGCCAAGGTGATGACCGCGCCGGAAAATACTATTGGCGGTTCACCTTCAAAAGTAACCTCATACGTGCTGGCAACAAAAAACTGCACCACTGCCACCGGCTGTCATACCGGCGGATTCAGTGCGTCGTGGAATAACTAGCGGGTGATGATCATGAAAAACCAACCAATAGAGGAGTTCGGTATGTGTTCTCGCATAAAGAGATTTGCGTTAGGAACATTTCTGCTCACCGCTTTTGCTTTGCTTCTGTCAGGCTGCGGAAGCGGCGGTGGGAGCGACACATTTGCCACAAAAACAGTGGGGGGGACGGTGGCAAACAGCACCACCGGGCAGCCGATTGCCAATGCAACGGTCACGGCATATGCCATTGATGCTGCGACCGGAGCAGTTGCAACTACGCCAATTGCCACACCAGCAGCTACACAGAGTGACAGCCAGGGTAATTATTCTCTGAAGCTGCCGAAGAATTATTCCGGTGGGGTTTTGTTAGAAGCAACCTTTCCAAAGCTTGGCAATCTGGTGGCAAAGAGCGGCAAACGGGTCGTTCGGGCAAACAGCATGCAAAGAGTCAGGTCGATTCTGGCGGCTGTACAGTCAACTCAGTTTGAGTTGCCGCCGGTTATGCTGACACTGGCCACGGAAATGCTGGTTGAATATCTGGAAAACAAAGCAGGTGCAACATTTAAACCGGCTGATGTGCAGGCGGCAATTCTTCAGCTTGAGCCACTGCTGGGCGCCAACTTTACCCAGGTGCCACCTCCTGCCATTGGCGTAACCCCCACGGTAGCACAACAACAACTGTTGGTGCTGACACGGCTGGTGGACAGCCTGCTTAATTTGAATACCGCGTCACCGCCAACGCTTGCTCAGTTGATGACGATTGATCCGGCCACCGGTGCGCTTGGCTTGGGAACGGTTGCCTCGCTGGTTACAGTTAATGCTACTACCGGCGCATTAAGTCTGGGTACTGTACCTAACCCGGCAAACATTATCGCAGTGACCAACAGCGTGGCTGGTGATCTTTTTAACTCCGGCTTGATTCAGGGCTCGGTAGCCACTTCAATCGGCACCACTACTTCAACCGCTGCAACAACCGTTGTGACTACCCCAGACCTTACGGATACGGTTGCACCGGCTGCTCCAACCGGTTTGACTGTTACTGCCACGACGTACAATTCAGTGGCGCTTGCCTGGACTGCGGCAACGGATAACGTTGCGGTAACCGAATATTATATTTACCGGGATGGCCAGTATCTAGGCAATACCGGCGCTGCGGCCACCACATACAGCGATGCAGCCCTTGCTGCTTCGACAACCTATATGTACGAGGTAAAAGCACGTGATGCCGCCGGCAATGTGTCAGCCGCCGTTATGCTCAATGCCAAGACTGATGCCGTGGCAGCACCGGCAGCAACCTATACCCTTTTTGGCACTATCACTCAGAATGGTACTCCGCTTAAGGGAGTACTGGTGACCATAACCGGCGCCGGTTCAGGAGTTGCAGTTACTGACGATCTTGGCGCGTATTCGTTGCGTGGTGCTCCGGAAGGTAGCTATACCATAACTCCTACCTTACCAGGATATGCGTTTACCCCTGCTACGGCACCGATAACCGTTCCTGCTGTTACCAGCAGGAACTTTACCGCAACCCTGACCGGTTCGGTAACCGGCAATGGCTCATATGCCAATGGTGTCGTTATTGGCGGCATTACTTACCCCACCGGTATTGTGGTAGGTGGCATCAGTTATCCTTCAGCCACGCTCATCGGTGGTGTTACATATCCGAACGGCACCGTGGTTGGTGGGGTCACCTATCCGAACGGTGTGGTAATCGGTGGCGTTACCTATCCGAACGGCACTGTGGTCGGTGGGGTCACCTATCCGAACGGTGTGGTAATCGGTGGTGTTACATATCCCACCGGCACCGTGGTTGGTGGGGTCACCTATCCGAACGGAGTGGTAATCGGTGGCGTTCAGTATCCGGCAGGCACGGTGGTTGGCGGGGTAGCCTTCCCGTCAGGTACGATAATGGCTGGAGTTGTGTATCCTGCTGGTTCGGTAATCGCCGGAATAGTAACACCAAACGGCACGCTGGTTGGTAGCGCGGCATTGGCAAACGGTTCGGCCAGCGCAGCACTTGACTATTACATGGTAGTCACCGGTCGCCTGTTGAATAGCGCCGGAACAGCACCACTCGTCGGAGTTGACGTGGTCGTTGTTGATCAGGGAAGTGCAGCCCAGGTTACTGTGACCAGTAACTTTGACGGGTATTATTCGTTTACCGGTAAAATCGGCAGTAGGTATCTAATAACGCCTTCGATAGCTATCTATACATTTACCCAGCCGTTCCAGGATGTGCTGGTTGCTGACGGAACCGCCGCAATAATGCTTGCCGGGTTTACGGCGAATCCATAATGTACCGTTTGGCTGTGGAGAGTAATTAACTATTTCATTACTGTAATGCACTTAGAACAAGTCGCAATTACGAATACGAAAGGAGTGTGATCAGGCATAACTCAGAAACTACTTGTCAGTAACAGTCATGTTGAGAAATTATTGTTAATGTAACACCAACCTGGTTCGGAAAAAAACAAAAGGAGAAAACAAATGAGAAACAGTCTAATTAAGTTGCAGTATGTACTGTTCGCCCTGTCATTATTTGCATTAGCCGCATGTGGCGTGAATGACAAATCAGTAAGTTCTGACCTAACCGGCAATGGTAGTGTAACCGCTAAAATTGCCTGGCCTGATGGAAAAACCAGCGCTAAATCAGCCGCATTGGTAGCAGACATTGTTAATGTCCAGTTGATCGTTACTGGCCCTGCCATTCCTACGGCAAAAGGCACACCTGTCGCCAAAGGGAGCAATCCTTCGGTTGAAGTGTATCCTGGCAACGATTTAATCGTTGCAGCGTATGCGCTTGACGCTACTGGCAACAGAATTTATGAAGGATTTGTTACTGGCGTGACGGTTGCTGCAGGCCCGGCAACTGATGTTGGCACAATTAAATTGACACCGGTTGTGGTCAAAGCAGCAGATACCAACTGCATTAGCTGCCATGAAGCAACTCGTGTCATAACCGGGCAGAACCTGGTAACGGATTACAAACAATCCGGCCATTACACAAATACTAGCTGGACTGCTAATGCAAAGAATGGCAGTGCCACTACCGGCTGTGCCGGTTGCCACGGCACACAGCATCAGGATCTTGCCCCTTCAGCAAGTGGACGTTGTTTTGAGTGCCATGGTGCAAACCTTTCGCTTAAGCATACCAGTACGTCTGCGCTGATTGCCGGTGAAGCCAATCCTGCTCGTTATCTGAATCTGACTGGTACTAACTGTTCTGCCTGCCACGAACCACACAACCCGATCAACGGCGCTGGAAAGTTGCAGCGGACTCAGTGGGAAGCTTCTGGGCATGGCGATATTGCTGCTCCGCCATGGGCTCATTATGACTTTACTACGAGAGATGTCTGTAATTCATGCCATACAGCAGAAGGTTTTGCCAAGGCTGTTGGTAATAATTTCACAAACAAAGCAGCATTCTCTACTACGATGACTCGTGGTAAGCAGCCGTTGACCTGCGATGGTTGTCACAGCAGCAATGACTTCAAGAACAGCGTGCGTTCTTTGTCAGCAGCATATGTTACTCCTTACGCTGCATCAACAGTTGCATCTAACACATTCCCAGACAAGGCATTTGTTGGCAACTCCAATATATGCTTCCCATGCCATGCAGGCTTGAATGGCGGCAAGAATGTTGAAAACACAACACTAAATCTTGCAGCGACAACATTTGGTTCATTCAACTCACATTACATGGCTGCTGCTGGCGTAATGTATGTAAAGAACGGTTTTACGGCATTTACCAGTGCTTCAGCTCCTGTTAAAGTAAGTGGAGTTGCTGCATCAACTTCAGCTTCAACCAATGTACCGTTGTTTACCAGTGCCGGTGCGTTCAAAAATTATACTTCAATTCCTAAAGGGTATGTTTTTACCTATGGCAACTCCCTAACTTCAAGTGCTGATGGTGGAGCAATTGGCAGTACTCACCGTATTCTTGGTACACCTGCTATGGCTAACGATAGTCATACTCTTGGCAGAGACCTGCTGAAAGGTGGCCCTTGTGTTACCTGTCATATGGGCAATGCGGATCATACTTGGGGCATCAATGCAAACTCGTTTAATACAGCGTGCTATAAGTGCCATTCAACTGAAGGTACAACAACATTGACAGCAGCTAACTTCAAGACCGTTTTTGTAGAAGAACAGGCAGTGCCATTCCAGAATGCTCTGACAGTTGCTAAGTACTACCTGAACCAGAAATATGGCATTGATTACGACCAAGCTAGTTACCCTTACTTCTGGATTGCTGGTAGTACAGACCATATTGCTTCAGCAAATCAGTTTAAAGACTGGACTAAAGGTGGCGCGTTGACAACTGTTCAGGCCAAGAAACTAGTTGGTGCTTGTTTCAACATTAACTTGCTAAGCCGCGAACCAGCAGCCTATGTTCATGCCCGTACCTATGTACGTCGCTTGCTGTACGATACCATTGACTTCCTTGATAACGGAACAATGGATATGTCTGTCACTACAAGTGCAGCAGCTGTACCAACAATAGGAACCTTGTACACCCTGACACCTGATGCTTCTACAGCATCAACCAGCCTGTCATACCTGAAAGCATATAATCGTACAGGTAATGCATGGTATCCGTCAGAACGTCCGTAACATGCTGGTGTGAAATGAAGTAACTGGAACCCCGCCTCGCAAGAGGCGGGGTTTTTTGTTATGGCGTGGCGGTTAGGGGAAACTCCTGTTGTATGGTTTTGCTGGATACCAGCTCTGCTGTCACTTCACCCAGCGTAATGGTGGTTACAATTTTGACCGGCACTTTTCGGGCATCGTTGGTGAGCCATAGCATAATATCACCGGTTCTACGGAAAATACCGGCACTCTTTTGCAATGGGCGAACCACCAGCGTATCAACGTCAGTCAGGTTGACCAGCCGTACTGTCTCGTGGCGGAGAATCTCCACCGGTACTTCCGCATACTTTTCCCCATAAAAAATATGTAACGTTTCTGTTGTACCAACCTGAAGTGAGCGGGTACGCAGATAGTAGATGCTTGAGAGAGTGTCCAGCACCTCGCGGTTTGGCACCGTCACCTTCAACTGCTTGCCGTGCAGGTTGTCGCTCCAGGAAACCCGCATTTTCTCCGGGTTGATAGTTAGTGTCTCATCACTTTTGAAACTCCCTTCCTGTTGTCGTACCGATGCCATAAGATACCGCTCAGCGACATGACGCGTTTCAATCACGTTATGGACGGGATAAATGGCAGAAAATGTACTGTTAGACTGGACATGCAAGCTAATGAAAGTATCGCCGTTTTTGGCATGAGCCTCAAGTTGTGCGCTCCCCACGGGAATACCAAACATCTGAATGCGGTACTCCAGGGTTTCATGCGCCGCTGACAAAAAATTACCGGTGTTGAATGGTACGTTACGGCTGTCAGCACCTGTGGTGCTGGTTTGCGTAGTAGCCGGTGGCTGGACTGAGTTTCCAGTGGTGATGTCAGGGGGCTGGTGCGTTGCCGCTGTCGAGGGTAAGGGAACCATTGGAACATCAATCGGGAGGAGTGGGGCAGCAGCTGATGTGCCGGTAACCTGTTTGGCAAGGGTAACATGCGGGCGCTGTCGTGTTGGCTGAATAGCTTGAGGAGGCGCTGTCAGATCAACCTGTATGCCGGGTGGTACGCTTACCGGCGCAGTGAAGTCAAACGCAGCGAATAATGTCGCTAGCTTGACAACCATGACGTGCGCCGTCAGCGATGCAATAAGGCATGGCACAACTATTTTGATTGTAAGGGGACGTGTCTGCACGTGACGTACTCAAACTTTGCTCGAATGCTAATTTTAACACTGTTATTCTATGATAAAACAGGGTGGTAAGTCGAAAGAAAACTGTGTAGCACGTCAGTTCGAAGAGGCGCAGATGGTGTGCACAGAGTAGTGCACGAAAATATCCTTTTACAATTATGTCGTTGTTTGGCTGTAAAGGAAAAGAAAGTACTACGTCTGGTCAAAGCAGTCAGGCAGAACAGAACGCAAGGCCCACGGCTTGGACTGTAGAAGAGATGGGGACGCGGATACGAATCACAACTTTTCAACAAATCCGGCAATAGCAGCATGGACATTTTCAGAGCCTTCGCCGGCAAGAATCCCGTGACGACTGAACTTGACGGGGATAAATTGCTTCTGTTCCGTTCCAATATGATCAAACATACGTGCTGTCTCTTTAAAGTCAACAACCGGGTCATCGTCAGCCTGCACAATCAGAGTCGGCACTTTTACATCAGCTAAACGCGGCTGAAGATTTTTCATGAAGTATTCCAACTCCGACAATGCTGCG
The DNA here is from genome assembly GCA_043743795.1 of Geobacteraceae bacterium. Lineage (GTDB taxonomy): Bacteria > Desulfobacterota > Desulfuromonadia > Geobacterales > Pseudopelobacteraceae > JACRCG01. The sequence goes on along the minus strand of JAYTVV010000020.1, from coordinate 61,901 downwards.
AGCGGAACCCGTGCATAGTTTACCCGTGTCCGTTCGGACGTATGTTCAACATATTCTTTGGCCGCTTCGTGACAATGGAGTGTATCCATGAATTTATTCCACGTGGTCACTGCAGAAGCAAATCGTGATGAACTGTTTTGCAGCCGAAAGGGGGGGGAAACAGCAAACACCCCGGCCAGCCGGGTAATACGAACAGCACTGTCCAGCGCCAGACCTGCACCAAAAGAAAATCCGCCAATCACTACCCGCGTGCAGATCGCATTCATCAGGGCGTAGCCGATGTCCACGGACTCAATCCAGTCGTTACCATTGCGTGTGGCAAGGTCTTCCGGTGATGTCCCGTGCCCGCGAAGTCGAACACAATACACCCAATACCCTTTGCCATGCAGATAGGCTGCGAGCTCAACCATCTCACGCGGGGCTGCCAGAAAGCCGTGTACAAGCACAATGCCCAATCGTCGGGAAGCCCCCTTCAGCAGGAGCGGGGCACCGACATCACGCTCTTTAGACTCACCCGGACGATAAAAACGAGAATAATCAGCTTCAAACTGGTCAACAGCCTGGCCCATCAAAACGTCTGCAACCCGGTGTCTGATCAGCAGTTCCGGGAGCCACGCCAGCCAGCGCACCTGGCGCTTCAAGGCTGACAGGGGGCGTACTTCATTTGCCGCTACACCAAGGGGGTTGTCGATTCTGATTCGATGAAATTCGCTGTCGGCAGAAAAGTTTGCGGAGATTTTGAGCAGGCACCCTTTTTCACAGCGAACAACCCCGGTTTCCTGAGCAAGCGTGAGGAAATCACGATATTTGTGGTAGCGGTCGTCTGTCAGCAGAGCAACCTGAGCTATTTCAAGACTTTGATGGCAGAATACCAGCGTTTTGTCCGGTACCAGGTCGGTCAGCAGAAAAACCCGCCGGAGGAAGTCGTCTTCGGAGATGGTATTAAAGGGGAGCGCCCTAAGTAACGACGCAAAAAGATGATCGTGATTGACTGTGGTCATACGGTAAATGTCGGACATGAAGCGATGCATCAGATCGGTTGCTTCGCGACGCATTGCCTGCAGGGAGGGCAGCTGATCGTCAAAATTGATTTGGCGCAGAGAATACATATCATGCTTGATTCGGGCGGAGGTGAGCGACTCTGAAACCGGTATGGCCTGGCCAAAGCGGATGTCAATATCCACCCCGTCAAAAAACATCGTTCCTTCGGTCAGCAGCTCCTCTCGCAGCCGGTTGGAGATGTTGCCGGCGAAACGGTCTGCGAGTGTGCTCAGTACGTTTTCGCGTGCCCGGAGCGGATAATAGGTCAGGTTGATCGGGACGATCCACGTTTTTCCGGTCAGAACCGGAGCCATGTCCTCGATTTTGAACAAATTCCGGAGCCGTTCTGCTTCAGCAGGATTTTCTGCAAGCAGATGATTCAGCCGTTTTCGGTAAAACTCGGTTCTCAATGCCAGTGTCGCCGCCCCGGTGTGGGCCGACCGTCGTCCGCCACTGTGCAGGCCAAGGAAGGACGGCCCGCTGACCGCTTCCTTGTTCTTTACCATCTGTCCTTCGGGGAAAATGATCCAGTTGGTTTCGCCGGTTAAAAGGCTTTTTACAATCAGCAGGTCACGATCAGGGTTTCTGGTTGAAACGGCCCCGATTTTTTCGAGAAAACCGCCCAAATGACCTTCAAAAAGAGAGTGATGGGCCAGGGACCAGACCGGCACATGAGTATGCGTATAGATATGATAGGGGAGCAGCAGCGTTTCAATGCGGGTAAAATGGTTGACGACAAAGATGATTGAGCCTTCAGGTATCAACTCCTGCCCGTGGGTCATAACCTTGATTTTGGAAAAACTCTCCATGAGGGCAATCATCTGTCCCGTTGCAAGGTACGCGGAGTGATTCATGATCCGTTCTCGTGTAGAGATAGTTTTTCTCGCAGCCAGCCGGGGCGGTTGGTCATGATTGAATCAACACCCAGTGCGCACAGTCGTCGTGCAGCGGGTAACCGGTCAACGGTCCATACGTGTATTTCCTTGTCGAGCTCTTGGAGCGTCGTTACCATATTCCGGTCAAGAAACGACCGGTTGGCACTGGCTAGTCCGTCGGCACCAGTGTGGTTGAGAGTATCAAGTATGTCTGTCCGAGGGGGATGCCCGGCATTGTTGAGCGTGGTGTGCCGGTAGTCACACAGCCAGCAGGCGTGCCAACCGGGCAGCTGTCGCTTGAGTTTTGCAATCAGCGGAGCGCTGAAGGACAGCAGTCTGATGCGTTGCGGAGAAAGCCCTGATGCCTGCAGAGCCTTTTCCAGAGGGACTATTATCTCCGGTCCACTCTTGATTTCAATAAAGAACCAGGAACCGTCGGGCAGAGCCGCCAGTACCTCATCAAGTGTCGGTATTATGGTTCCAGTCCAGGAAGTACTTTTCCAGAGCCCTGCGTCAAGGCGGCGCAACTCCTTCAGATCGGTGTCTGCAATGTTCATGGCAACGCCGGTTGTTCGCGCGGTGGTTTCATCATGCATACAGACAATGCGCCCATCAGCGGTAAGGCGAAAGTCTGCTTCGATTCCGTCTGCTCCCTGCTCCCAGGCACAGCGGAATGATTCAAGCGTATTTTCGGGAGCATCCCGCGATGCGCCGCGATGACCGATAATCAGAGGACGATAGTGTTGCGTATCAGGTAGCATACCAGTGACCCCTGCCATTTTTGGCTTTACGGTGTGATGAACATCGTTACTCTCATCAGGTTCGACAGCAGAGCTGCTTGTAGATTGCCATTCTAGCCGATGTTGGTGACGAGTGCAAATTGCTTGTTTTTTCTGCCTTTGACGGATGCCGCGACGTTTGCAGTGATTTGAAACATCTTGACAAAAAACGGCTCGCGGTTCTATATACCTTTCATTGACGCAGAGGTGAAGTATGAGGCTGAGTAACGAAGACCATATGCAGATCAGTGATTTAGCCGAGGCGTTGGGCATTACTACCAGAACAATCCGCCTGTATGAAAAACTCGGGTTGGTAGAACCACCCAATCGAACTGACGGGCGAGTCAGGTATTATGAAAAAGCGGATATCACGCGTTTCAAGTTCGTCCTCAAGGTCAAGGAGCTGGGGCTTTCTCTGGAAGAGATGAAGGAACTGGCTCAGTTATATGATAAAGAACGTCACGTCCCTGAGATGATTATGCCGCGTCTGATTGAACTTCTGGATACCCATCTCACAAGCATCAAACAGAAGGTCGCAACGCTGCAATCGCTTGAAAAGGATATTGCCGTCTACCGTCAGAGGATCATCGATCAATTCAATCTGCTCAAATAACCCCCCACAACTCAGCAATCCTCTTTTTTAACTCTCCTATGCAGTACTTTCGGTGCTTTTCGAAAGCGCCATTTGTTATCTATGAGGAAAGGATTTACATGAATAAACAGGGCATTTACATCACTATGATCAATTCGTTTGTCGGGATAGTTGCTTCTCTGCTGCTGAAAGATAATGCCGTTGTTGCATTAATCATTGCTGCGCTTGTTATCGGCACTATTGTATTCATCGAGCGAGCATGGTTGAACGAAAATGTATTCAGAAATCGGAGACGGTATGCGTGTGCTGCATATTCTGTCCTGGCCGGTGTGCTGCTGGTCGGCATGTTTCTTGTGACAGAGCCCTCCCGCAAGACCACTGCCATTATCACGAGTACAACCACCTTTTTAAACGGCGTAAAATCAGAAAATTTTGAGGCCGCTTACGCGCAGCTTTCGCATGCCTCCCGGCAGAGTTACCCATTGGCTGATTTTATCGGAGACCACTCTAAAAATCGCATCAAAATTCAGGATTTCACCATCGATCAGGTGACGCTCAATAAATATGATGCCAAAAAGGCGTTGGCGATGATTTCAAGTCCCTTCACGCTCTATGGCCATGACTCGCTCAATCTGGAACTGCTTAAAGAAGATGGTGAGTGGCGTGTCGTCTTCAGCAAGAGTATTGTGGCAACAGCAAAATCCCAACCTCCTCCCAAAGCAAAGAAAAAGGGGGGTGTGATCACCACCATCGTTAATTCGATATTTTGAAGCAGACCCACGCAGGGGTTGGCGTATGTCGCAGTACCGCATGGAGAAGCATCCGCGGTGCGGGGAGACAATCTTGCTGTGGCTGCCTGTATTAAGCCGCCTTTGCCTTAAATAAAGTATATAATGCAGTAAGACTTATTTCGCAAAGTTTCTCAAAGCCGGCAGCTATGCGGCCTGGCTTTGAAATGTTGTACATTGGCACTGAACGTGCTTGACGTTGAAAGACGGATTACATGGATAGTGTCAAAAGTTCTATGAAAAGGAGATTCAGTATGAAAAAATCAGTAGTGATTCTTTCGATTACGATGCTGGTGGCAGCATCATCCGCACTGGCAGAAGTGAACGTCAATGTTAATGTTGGTGTCCCGGTTCCGCAGGTACGGGTAGCCGCTCCGCCTGGAATCCATTTTGACGTGGCACCACTCTTTATTGCCCCCGCTCGACTCGGTTTTTATGTCGGAGTTGATACACCCTACGACATCCTTTTCAGCTCAAATTTCTTTTATCTGTACTATGGCAACAGTTGGCATCGTTCCGGACATCACAACGGTCCCTGGGTAGAAATCCCGTACCGGGAACTGCCGCCGGGCATCCGCAAACACCGGATCGAGCAGATCCGGTCGTATCGTGATCGGGAATATCGCGTGTATCGCAATGATCGGGATCACTATCGCGGGCGTAACTTTCGACCCGATCACGATCGGAAGGAAGAGTTGAAAGATGAACGCCGGCGAGACAAGGACGAGTGGAAAGACGAGCGTCGCCGTGATCGGGAAGACCGTAAAGATGAACGACGGGACGACCGCAGGCGCGGTAGGGACTAGGCAGGCGTGAAACCGGCGGGGGGTGAAAACTCCCCGCTTTTTTTATGCTGAAACGGTACGTGAGCATGCTCAGGTGAGTGCGCATCATCGCTAAATTCAGCAAGAGCGTATATTTATATTGACATACATATTATTGAATTGTATTCGTGCACAGATAACACGATCTGGAAAAGCACCGTGAGGTACCATGAAAGAGCTGCTGGAATACAAATTTTTGATCCCGCTGGTTCTCCTTCTTGGATTTGCCCCGTTTTTTCCGCAGCCGCACATCGTGGAAAAAGTTCGGATGCTGCTGTCGGGGACACTCAAGCGCCCGATCGATATTTTTGATCTTGTATGGCACGTCTGGCCGTTTGTATTGCTGGGGTACCGGCTTGTTCGAGATTTTAATGCCAGATGATATGCTGGACACTCACAAAAATAGAAAAGGAACCAGTATGAAAACAATTTGCATATTGTTCATGATGTTGCTGACGGGGCTCTCTGTCTCTTCGGTTGTTGCTGCGGCTACCGACCACACGACGTTGGTCAGGGGACCATTCAAAACCGGCGAAGAAGTTACCAGAGTGTGTCTTCAATGCCATGAAAAGCAGGCAAAGGATTTTATACAGACCACCCATTGGACGTGGAAAGGCACTCCTAATCATCTCAACGGAAAAGAGAAAAGTGCGGAAAAATACGGCAAGGCAAATATGCTCAACGCAGTCTGCACCTCTATCGAAGGGGGGAAAGACGGTATTGTGCATGAGCAGTGCTCCAAATGCCACGCAGGGTATGGCTGGACAAATACCGCCTTTGATTTCAGTAACACCGGCAGGGTCGATTGCCTTGTCTGTCATGCCCAAAAAGGGAATTACTCCAAGGTGGTGGGCGGTAATGTAAATAAACAGGCGATGGAAAAGGGGGCCATGAACCTTGAACTGGCGGCTCAAAGTGTTGGCATTCCCACACGTAATAACTGCGGCTCCTGCCATTATTACGGCGGCGGGGCGGACTCGGTTAAAATTCCCGGTATTGAATCAACTCTGGAGAAAAAAGATCGCGCGCTTGATGTTCATATGGGTACTAAAGCCAGTGGTGGCGGGGATATGGCCTGCCAGGCCTGCCACACGACACAGAATCATAAAATTGCCGGTGCTTCCAGCATGACCGCTCACTATGACGAACGAGTCAACTGCGATACATGTCACAGCGGTCTCAAAGCACCTCACCAGAAATCTAAGAACGGCGCCATTATTGCAAAACATAGCAATTCTGTTGCCTGTCAGACCTGCCACATCCCGTACTTTGCACGTTCGCAGGCTACAAAGATGGAGTGGTACTGGTCAGAGGCGGGTAAGGATATCAAAACAGGGGAGCAGTTTGATAAAGATACCTATGTGAAAAAAATGGGGCGCTTCGTGTGGGGAATGAATGAAAAACCGGTGTATGCCTGGTACAATGGCACCATAAACCATTATATGAAGGGTCAGGTCATCACAGATTCATCAAAACCGGTGGTAATCACCGCCCCGGTCGGCAGTATTGGAGATAAAACCGCAAAAATATATCCATACAAACTGTTCATAGGGGATCTCCCGATGGATTCCATGTTCCACTATCTGAGCATATTTCAGCACTACAAGTCGTACTGGGTGGACTATAATTGGGAAAAAGCACTTATGGGCGGTGCTGAAGGGTCGGGGCTTCCGTACAGCGGGAAATATCAATTTGTAAAAACAGCGTCATATTTTTCCATAAGTCATGAAGTTGCCCCCAAGGAAGAGGCGCTGCAATGCAATGAGTGTCATGCCGGGGGAACACGCATGGATTGGAAGGCGCTTGGTTACACGGGTGACCCGATGGGGAGCGGCGGTCGCTTTGCAAAAACTGCGGGTAAGAAAACAAAGTAAGCGGACACATTATCCGGTTCAAAGGAGCTTCCGTGCTGGCAAAAGAATTGTCACAACGTATGAAATCAATAAAAATGCCAACTGTTGTTGATGTTCGCAGTGGTTTCGAATTTAACAACGGTCATATACCGGGGGCAATCCACACTCCGACATGGAAAATTCTGCTTAAAATGGCAACTTTGCCGGTGGATAAAAATGCTGAACTGGTGATAACCTGCGAACACGGTCCCCGTGCCCAGATGGCACAGGGACTTCTCGGTATGTACGGATACCGGAATGTGACTCTTCTTGACGGACATATGTCGGGGTGGCGCAGGGCTGGTCTGCCGCTGGAAAAATAGGTGGCTGTGCGCTTGAAAACAACCGGGACAGTGTTCGCAAACGGTTATGTATAACAGGAGTCTGAACGATGACGTTTCAGGAACTTCAAAAATCTCTGGAAATACTGGGCCTTCACGACGGAGTGACCATGAAGCAGATCACGTCCCGCCATCGTGAACTTGTGAAGCGTTTTCACCCCGATGCAGGAGGGGATGCGGATGGTGAGCAGATTCAGCGGATTAATGCTGCCTATCGGATTTTGAGTGACTATCTGGAGTCATATTGCTATTCCTTTTCGGAAGAAGAATTTTATATTCAGAACCCGGAAGAACGCATGCGACGTCAGTTTATGGATAGCCCGCTCTGGGGCGGAGGTCAGTGATGATGTCAACGCTGCTCATAGGTGTGGTGATAATCGGCCTCCTCGTCTGCATGGCGGCTGCCATGATGTTTCGCAGCATGTTTATTGCCACAAGAGGGAAAAAAATCGGCAGCTACCAACACCCTCGTAAAGCACTCGTCGTGCTGGATATCCAGGAAGGATACTCCGGAACGAATGCCCGTCAGCCGGTTACCGCACCGCCCACCACCGGAATGCTCGCCACGGTCAATCGACTGATAGATATGGCGTCAGAATCGGCTATGGAAGTCGCCTATATCAGGCAGGTCTTCAGCAATAATCTGTTTGTGCGCCTGCATGGCGGCAGGCGGGTTGGAAAGGTGATCATCGACCGCAGAATCAAGGTCATAAACGGCAATGACTTTGAAAAGAACCGGACTGATGCCTTTTCCAGTCGTCCGTTTGAGCAATTGCTGATTGACCGGCATGTTGATGAGCTGTACCTGGTGGGAGTTGATGCTGCATTTTGTGTGTATTACACCGCCTGTGGCGCCCTCAACCGGGGCTATCGGGTGGTGGTTGTCACAGATGCCGTTGCATCGCGGAACAACATGGAAGACGTGCTGGAACGATATCGGCGCAAGGGGATCGGGGTTATAACAAGCGAACAGTTGATCAGCTCTTTTGATCAACATCACAGCACAGGGAGTCGCCATGACACAACAAAGAAATTTTGATGCTGCCGCTCTGAGTTGGGACGAGGAACCGCGCCGGGTCAAGCTGGCCGTGGATATTGCTGCTGCCATCAGGGATAACGTGCCGTTTGCACCTGAATGGGATACGCTTGATTTCGGGTGCGGAACCGGCCTCGTCACCTTGCAGCTTGCTCCCTCTCTCCGGAGTATTACGGGATGTGACAGTTCTCGCGGAATGCTTGAGCGCCTTAATGGCAAAATACAACAATTCAGTTTTGCAAACGTGCAGACCGAGGTATGTGATGTGGCACAAGGAATACTGCCTTCGGGAAAGTACCATCTCATCACGAGTGCCATGACCCTGCATCATATCAAGGACGTCGGAGCGCTTCTCCAGTCGCTTAAAACGCTGCTGCATCCCGGCGGCAGAATAGCCCTGGCGGATCTTGAGGCTGAAGACGGCAGCTTTCATGAAGATCCGACCGGTGTTTTTCATCACGGTTTCAGCAGAGAAACGCTCAACGAAATGCTTGTAGTGGCGGGCTTCTCGTCGATTTCAATTATGACGGTTACGGCAGTGACAAAGGGAGAAAGAACGTTCCCGGTGTTTTTGGCAACGGCCCAATTGGCTGAATAACGTCCCGATTAACTTACAGGCGGGGCCGTGTCATCAAAGAAGATGTAATTCCAGTTCCAAATCAAAGCGTCTTCTTCGTTGACTCGTCCTCAGCTCCTCAACATACTGACGGGTATGCTTTCGTCGCTTCGATCCTTGCCGCCTTGAATCCATCTTTGATTTGAAATTGGTGTAACCATAAGGAAAACGTTTCATGGGCATTTCGAAACACCCTTCCATTGTTACCATGCCGGAAACCGTAAAACCGTACCCTTCCGTACTTGCGTTCCTGAGCAGAAGATTCCCCGGTATTTCAGAGGAAACGTGGGCACAGCGGATTGCTGACGGTAAGGTTCTTGACGAAAAAGGAGTGCAGATAACGCTGGATACGGAATACATCCCCCTGTGCCGCATTTTTTATTTCCGCGAAGTCAGCAGTGAACCGATTATCCCCTTTGCAGAAAAAATCCTGTTTCTCGATGATGAAATTCTGGTTGCCTGCAAACCTCATTTTCTTCCGGTAACCCCTGGCGGGCGCTATGTTGACGAGTGTCTGCTCAATCGTTTGCGAAAGAGTACCGGCATCGAAGAGTTGGCTCCGCTTCACCGCATAGACCGCGAAACAGCCGGACTGGTACTCTTTTCCGTTAACAAAAAGAGCAGGGGGCTGTACAGCACTCTCTTCATGAATGGCCGCGTTGAAAAAACCTATCAGGCGATTTCTGAGTGCCGACCGACTCAGGAAACAGCTTCGTGGAATGTCGAGAACAGAATCGAGCGGGGAAAACCGTGGTTCCTGATGAAAAGTGCCCCTGGCATTATAAATGCCCGTTCAGCCCTCAATCTGGTAGAAGTAAAAGGGACGCAGGCCCGCTTTACCCTGCATCCGCTGACCGGCAAAACACACCAGTTGAGGATCCATATGAGCGGACTCGGATTCGGTATTTTGAATGACAGGTACTACCCTGAGCTGCAGGCCGAACGCGAGGATGACTTCGACACTCCGCTCCAGCTCGTTGCAAAAAACCTTCGATTTAATGACCCTGTTACCGGCGTTATCAGAGCGTTTACGTCTGATCGTGCGTTGCTATGGTAGATAAGAATAGCAACATTGCCCCGATCGGTGAGGGACCGCTCATGCGATGTGCAAACAGGATTCGTATTTCGACTTGACTCCAATTACGCATATCCGTACTCTGTCGCGAAATAATCGTCCCAGAGAGATCGCCAGAATTATCTATGCCCATGTATCCCACCCAGCTCATCGCCTGTCACGAATGCGACCTGTTGCAACGTGAAATATCAATCCCCCGGGGAGGAGAGGCACATTGCCTCCGGTGCGGTGCGCTGCTGTACCGCAGCTCTCCCGGCAGCCTTGACAGCTCTCTTGCCAGTGCTTTGGCGGCGGCGGTACTATTTGTTATTGCAAATATCTACCCCCTTCTGGGAATTGAAATAAAGGGCAATGGCAATGCTACCAACCTTTTTGGTGCGGTGCGCTACCTCTGGAATCACGACATGCACCTTATTTCCACCCTTGTCTGTATTACGACACTCGTGATTCCGGCTCTCGAAATCTCCATGATAATCTACCTGTTGCTGCCTCTCAGGTTTCGGGTGGTGCCCGCTGGTATTCCTCAGATCATGAGGGTACTGCAGAGCATTAAACCATGGGGAATGGTTGAAGTTTTTATGCTCGGTATCCTTGTCTCACTGGTAAAGCTGAAGGGAACGTCTACAATAATACCCGGCGTGGCTCTCTGGTCATTTGGGGGGTTGACGCTCATGCTTGCTGCTGTCGCTTCCTCATTCAATCCGCGGGATGTCTGGAAACAATTGGAGTATGGATCAACTGAAGGGCGTACGATATGAATGGGCAGTGGCTGACTGCGGCAAGTCAGGGCCTGTGTTCATGTCATGTCTGCGGTCTGATATCCCGATTGCTGCAAAAAGATTCCACCGGGCGTTGCTCACGGTGCGGAGCCCATCTTCATGTTCGTAAGCCCGCCAGCGTCGCACGGAGTTGGGCTCTGCTTATTTCTGCCTATATCCTTTATATCCCCGCCAACCTGCTGACGATTATGGAAACAGGATCACTCTTCAACTACCGCAAAGACACGATCATGAGCGGCGTTGTCCATTTGTGGAAGACCGGTTTTGAGGGGATCGCAACGATTGTGTTTATTGCCAGTATCATGGTGCCGTTGTTCAAGCTGATTGCACTTACCCTGCTGCTGATCTCGGTGCAGCGCCGATCCTCCTGGCAAACCATGCAGCGGGCACGGCTCTACCGCCTGGTGGAGTTTGTCGGGCGCTGGTCGATGCTGGATATCTATGTAGTGACACTTATGGCTGCACTGGTGCAGATTCGCTCTCTGGCTACCGTTACTGCCGGAACGGGGGCAATAGCCTTCGGTGCGGTCGTTGTTCTCACCATGTTCAGTGCCATGCAGTTTGACCCACGACTTATCTGGGATCCACTTCAGGAAGAGAGAACCGTATGACTGATGAGTCACAGCCCCCCGATTTTTCCACTATCCCTGACGCTGTTTTTCAACCCCGTCGACGCCGTCGTCTCCAGCTGGTCTGGATAATTCCGATTATTGCTGCGATTATCGGCGCGTCGCTGGCGGTCAAATCCTATCTGGAGCGCGGGCCGGTTATCACCATAACCTTTCTCAATGGTGAAGGGCTGGAGCCGGGCAAGACAAAGATTAAATATAAGGAAGTCCAGATTGGTGAAGTCAAGGGGATAGCCATAGCCAAAGACCGGTCTCACGTGGTGGTGACGGCCGAACTTACGAAAGAAGCCGAGGGGCTTCTGGTCGAAGATACCCGTTTTTGGGTTGTGCGCGCCAGAATCACTGGAGGAAATGTATCCGGTCTCGGAACGTTGATGGGAGGCTCCTATATAGGGGTTGATGCCGGTAAATCACTTGCTCGGAAGAGTAAATATAACGGACTTGAACGACCTCCGGCGGTCACCATGGATGCACCGGGGCGTCAATTTGTGCTGCATGCACAAAATATCGGTTCACTGGACATTGCCTCGCCGCTCTTTTATCGTCACATCCAGGTTGGCGAAGTGGTGGCCTACGAACTGGATAAAGATGGTAATGGTGTGACTCTCAAAGCGTTTGTCCGTGCCCCCTTTGATCAGTACGTCAAGTCAAAGACGACCTTCTGGCAATCCAGCGGTGTTGACGTAACCCTCGATGCCAATGGTATCAAGGTGAATACGGAGTCAATGCTGTCGATCCTGCTGGGAGGTATTTCCTTCCAAACTCCGGAAGATGGTATTGAGGTCCCGGCTGCACAAGCTAACAGTGTCTTCAATCTGTTTTCCACCAAGGAAGAGGCCATGAAGCGCCCGGACACGGTCGTCGAAAACTATGTTCTGGTGTTCAAGGAATCGGTTCGTGGTCTACCGGTTGGTGCCCCGGTCGATTTGCGGGGAGTTACTGTGGGGGAAGTCAGCAAAATTAATGTAGAGCTTGATCCGCGGCGTAAAGAATTCTCCATGCCGGTTGAAATCCAGTTCTATCCGGAGCGGCTGCGGGCTCGGTACCGCAACAAATCGCAGCAGAACAAACCGGGGAGTTCCCGTGAATTATTGAACTCTCTTGTTGAACATGGTTTCCGTGCTCAGCTCCGGAGTGGAAATTTGCTTACCGGGCAGATGTACGTTGCCCTGGATTTTTTTCCAAAGGCACCGCTGGAGAAAGTTGACTGGAATAAACGTATTCCCGAATTCCCAACCATCGCCGGGAGTATGGAACAGTTTCAGACCGCACTTATGCAGATTGTCCAGAAAATTGATAAGCTGCCGCTTGAGGAACTTGCCGGTGATGCACGGCAGGTGATCAAGACGCTTGATGCAACTCTGAAGGGAGCGGACCAGTTGCTTCGGAATGTGGATGCCGTCATCGTTCCTGAGGCACGCTCCATGCTGACAGATGTGCGCAGTTCACTCGAAGAGGTCCGTACGACGCTTGAGGAAGCCCGTAAAACCATGGGAAGCGCAAAACAAACGCTTTCACCGGATGCACCGCTCCAGAAAGATCTTCGTGAAGCCATGCGCGAAATGAACCGGGCGGCGCAGTCTTTGCGGGGTCTGGGGGATTATCTGGAACGTCACCCTGAGTCGCTGATCTGGGGCAAAAAGGAGGAACAACGATGAGGCAGGCCATTCGTAGCGCGGTTCTGTGCGGTCTGATTGTAATAATGATGACCGGATGCAGCAGGTCTCCCCGGGTAGCCTACTATTCTCTTGAGTCCGCCGCAAGGCCGGAGGCAGGGCACATTGCCCACAAAGAGCTGCCCGTGGTTTCCGTTGAAACGCCGACTTTGCCGGAACTGGTGGATCGCCCGCAACTGGTGGAGCGTCTAAGCGCCAATCGGATAGAAATACTGGAACTTCATCGCTGGGCCGAGCCGTTGAAAAGCAGTGTCTCCCGGATGTTGGCGGATAATCTGTCACGGCTGCTTGAGTCAGACCGGGTGTCAGCGTACCCGCAGAATGCCGGCAGTGCCGCTGCCTATCGGGTTTATGTCGATTTTCAACGCTTTGAATCGGAGGGGACTGCCGTATCGGTCGATGCGCTCTGGACTATCCGTCGGACGGCGGATGGTGAGCAGAAAACCGGGCGGGTACGGATTCATGAGCCGACCGGTGGCGAAGGGTATGAAGCTGTTATCGCTGCATATAACCGCGCTCTTGCTGCGGTAAGCAGCGACATTGCCCAGGTACTCCGGATGGAATGGGGTGCATCACTCGTACGGAAATGAGCGAGGCCGGGTCTACGATAGAAGTATGTGGAGGGGACAGCATGAGAGCAGCCATTTTAACATTGAGCGATAAGGGGGCACGTGGCGAGCGGGTTGATGAAAGCGGCCCGGCATTGGCCGCCTGGTTGGCGGAACAGGGAGTTCAGATTGTTCAGTCCCGCATCATTGCTGATGAATTTGAGCAGATCGTGGCGGTGCTGACGGAATGGGCTGATGCCGATATGGCCGACCTGATCCTGACCACCGGCGGCACCGGTGTCTCGCCGCGTGACATAACTCCTGAAGCAACGCTGCAGGTTGTGGAACGGGTGATCCCCGGCCTCGGTGAATTAATGCGCATCAGGAGTCTGGAAAAAACTCCGATGGCCTCCCTGTCCCGTGCCGTTGCCGGCATTCGTCATCAGTCGTTGATACTCAATCTCCCCGGCAGCCCCAAAGGTGCCCGGGAAAATCTTGAAGCGGTCTGGCCAACGCTTGGTCACGCCGTCGAGAAAATCCGTGGCGGCCAGGAAGATTGCGGCGATCGGTTTTCAAAATAACCTATGGAGAATCTTGTGAAAACGAAGGATGGGGCACGAATAGTTGGTCCTGAAACAGTCAGGATGGTGGAGCTGGGGCACCCGTGGGTTGTTGCCGATGCCTATACTCGAAAGTGGCCGGCCGGCAGCTCCGGGCAGACGGTGGAGCTGTGCGATAGCCAGGGTCGCTTTCTTGCTACGGCTCTGCTTGATCCGGAGGAGCGGATCGTTGCCCGGGTTCTGGATCGGAAACGGATTCAGCCTGATCGCTCCTGGTTGATAAAGCAGGTGCGGAGCGCCATAGAGCTGCGCAGCCACCATGCCGACCTGACCGACTCAAACGCCTATCGACTGGTGAATGCCGAGGGGGATGGGTTGCCGGGGTTGACGATTGACCGTTACGCTGATTACCTGATGCTGCAGGTATACAGTCCTGCCTGGCGGCCGCACCTGAAGCTGGTGACACAGGTTCTGCAGGAGCTGTTGTCACCGCTTGGTATTTACGAAAAAAGCCGCCCGCAGAAGACTCGCGAGCTTGAAGCGGTCAGTGACAGTAAAAGTTACGGGCGACTTCTGGCGGGGAAGGGTGCACCGCGACATTTGGAAGTCCGGGAAAATGGTCTCACCTTTCTGGTGAGTCTGGAGCAGGGGTTGAATACCGGCCTGTTTCTTGACCAGCGTCGCAATCGCCGCGATCTGATGGGGCGGGCCGCCGGGAAGCGGGTGCTCAATCTGTTTGCCTATACCGGTGCCTTTTCGGTTGCCGCTGCCGCATCCGGCGCTTCACAGGTTACCAGTGTTGATGCTTCCGCAGGTTATACTGATTGGGCGAAAGACAACTTTGCTGCCAACCGCCTCAACCCGCGTCAGCACGAGTTCATTGTTGGCGACTGTCTCGCGGCGTTGACTAAAATGGCTCAAAACGGAAAAAAGTTTGATATCATTCTGATGGACCCGCCATCGTTTTCCACCACGGCCAAGAGTCGTTTTACGACTCGGGGCGGTACCTCCGATCTGGTTGCCGCTGCCCTGCCGCTGCTAAGCGACAATGGACTGCTCGTGGCATCATCCAACCACCAGAAGGTGGATGTTGCCGAATACCTCAAAGAACTGCGCCGGGGAGCACTCCAGGCCGGTTGTGATCTGCGGGTGATCTCACTGCTTGGGCAGCCGGAAGATTTTCCTTATCCGGTCACCTTTCCGGAAGGGCGCTATCTCAAATATGCGGTCTGCGTGAAGTCGGGCAGTGCGGCAGAAAGGCGTGCGCAATGAAAAAACTGCTCAGCTGGGGAGGTGTTGGTCTGCTGACGACAGCCCTGCTCGATCCGGTAGTATATTCCATGCTCGAAATGCCGATTCCATGGGGGCGTGACCTGCTGATGGCGGCAGGCGGCATTGGTTGTTTATACCTGCTGGTCAAGTTCCGGGATAGTTTCTGAGAACCGGAAAAGGTTGGAACTGTGATTGAAATAAAAGAAACAGACATCAAAATTGAATTCTATCGCGGCTCCGGTCCGGGAGGGCAGCATCGTAATACGACCGACTCGGCCGTGCGGATTCGCCACCTGCCGACCGGGATAGTTGCCCAGGCTTCGGAAAATCGCAGCCAGTTTCAAAATCGCGAAGTAGCGATGGAACGTTTGCGTGCTGCATTGGAACGCCGTGAACGTAAGGTGAAGAAGCGTATTTCCACGCACGTACCAAAACGGACCAAAGAAGTTCGCCTTACCGACAAACGAATCACCTCCGAAAAAAAACGCATGCGCACAACCCTTGATTAGGTGCACCCCTTCCCCTGCTTCTCCCAGAATTCGTTTGACTCGTCCTTGATATCACTGTAATTTACATAAGTTTTTATTGGGAGATGGTGATGGTTCGCGCATACCTCTATCTTGCAGCTTTTATTCCTCTGACATTTTTCTTCTCAGTCAGCGCTTTTGTCTCTACGCTGGTTGATTCAAGCGGCCGCGGTTATGCGTGGCATGCCCGCCTTTGGGCCCGGCTTATGCTCGCGCTGAATCGGGTCAGGGTGACAGTATCCGGAAGCGAATATCTCCCGGATGGTCCGGTTATCTTCATGAGCAACCATCAGAGTAATTTTGACATTTTATCGCTGCTGGCTGCCATGCCGCGCCAGTTCCACTGGATTGCCAAGAAGGAACTCTTCGAAATCCCGGTGTTCGGCCCCTCAATGCGGCGCGGCGGCTACATACCTCTTGATCGCGGCGATGGCCGCAAAGCGTTGCAGAGTATCGATGAGGCGGCAGCTTCCATTCGTCAGGGCAAGAGCGTTGTTCTGTTTCCCGAAGGGACGCGTACAGTTGATGGTAACCTGCTGCCATTTAAGCGTGGGGGGTTTGTTCTTGCCCGCAAAGCAGATGTACCCGTGGTCCCGGTCACTATTAACGGCAGCGGCAGGGTTAATCCGGCCAACCAGATCAGGCTGTATAGCGGTGCGATCACCATAACTCTGCATCCTCCGGTTGTTGTCCCCTCCGGGCTCCGCAAAGGCGAGGTGGAAACCTGGACGATGGAAGCCGTACGGAGCCAGATTGAATCTGCACTGGAGCATTAAATGAACATCGGCTATCAGTACATTCTCCTGATTATTGCGGGGCTGGCGGGCATGGTGTGGGGATTGCCGGCTGCACATCGTTTGAAAAGCCCTTTTGACATCGCTGCAGCTCTGGCCGTTCTTGGCGGAGTGGTTGCTTTTGCGCTGGGTATCCTTTTGACATGTATCCCCGGGTTTTTTTAGTAAGTTAGAAGTTGTTTTTTGTGTTTTTTTGCAGAAAGTTAACTTCATTAACGCACTTATCCTTTTCTAAGGGCAAGGTGACCAGATGAACGAACAATTGAAGAGCATCATAGCCAACGGCATCGTAATTACCCTGATCAGCTTGCTGATGTTTTTTGCAAGCACATGGTGGCGCATGAACAGTCAGTTCAACCAGGGTGAGGCGGCGCTTCGCAGGGGAGACTTTGCCGGTGCGGTTGCCGGCTACGAATCATCCCTTCATATGTATATTCCCTCTCATCCGACAATTGAACAGGCGGCTGCAAAATTATGGCAGATTGGTGAAACAAATGAACGCCTGGGCGATGTCAGCCGCGCCCTGATTGCATATCGTGCTCTGCGGAGTTCGTTCTACGCCGATCATTGGCTGACCACACCAGGCATTGCCTGGATTGAAAAATGTGATAAAAAAATTGCCGCGCTGGTACCTCTGCAGCATGAAAGATAACCTATGGAAGCAGTAGAATCAAACTCGGCACTGCAGATCGTCGCCCTCGGCGGTCTGGGCGAAATCGGCATGAACATGATGGCCTATCAGTATGGTGACGATATTGTTATCGTCGATTGCGGCCTGATGTTTCCCTCCCCCGACATGCTCGGGATCGACTACGTAATTCCCGATATCGGCTGGCTTCGTGAGCGCGCCGAAAATGTCCGTGCAATCTGTCTGACCCACGGTCACGAGGATCATATCGGTGCCCTCCCTTTTGTTCTGCAGGAGTTGAATGTTCCGGTCTACGGCACGGCTCTGACGCTCGGCCTGGTTACTGCCAAGCTGGAAGAGTATAAGCTGGACGGCGCGGTTGAACTGATAACCGTTCTGCCTCGGGAAACCGTACACATCGGCGCTTTTCGGGTGGAGTTTCTGCGGGTAGCCCATTCAATTGTTGATGGCTGCGCTCTGGCGATAACCTGCCCGGAGGGTGTGGTTATCCACACCGGCGATTTTAAAATTGATCACACTCCGGTTGACGGTCAGCTGACTGACCTGGCCAGTCTGTCGCGCTACGGTGAGGCGGGAGTTCTTGCGCTGCTGTCGGATTCAACCAACGTAGAGCGCGAGGGGTATACTCTTTCTGAAAAATATGTCGGTGAAGCGTTTGGTGATATCTTTCCGAAATGCACCGGCCGTATTATCGTCGCCGCGTTTTCCAGCAGCATCCACCGTGTCCAGCAGGTCGCCGATGTCGCAACCCGCTGCGGTCGCAAAATCCTCCTGAATGGCAGATCAATGGTGAAAAACGTTCAGATTGCCCGGGATCTCGGTTATCTGACCATTGCTGATGAACAGCTGATGGATCTGCGGGAATTGCCGCACCTCCCCCCCGAGCAGGTCTGTATTATATCCACCGGCAGTCAGGGTGAGCCGATGAGCGCCCTGACCCGCATTGCCATGGATGACCACAAACAGATCAAGCTGGAAAAAGGCGATACCGTTATTCTCTCCTCACGTGTCATCCCCGGCAATGAGCGCACTATTTCGGAGCTGATCAACCACCTGTACCGCCGCGGTGCCGAAGTATTCCATGAACGGGTCTCAGAGGTGCATGTCTCCGGGCACGCCAGTCAGGAAGAGCTGAAACTGATGCTTAATACCGTCAGGCCGCGTTTCTTCATCCCGATCCATGGCGAATACCGTCATCTGGTCAAGCACATCCAGTTGGCTCAAACGGTTGGAATTCCGGAGGAACGGTGCATTTTGGCGACCAACGGCGAAGTGGTTTCCTTTTATGCCGATACAGCCGCAATTGTCGAACATATTGAGTCCGGCAGAGTGTTTGTAGACGGCAAGGGGGTCGGCGACGTAGGCAGGATGGTGTTACGGGACCGCAAACACCTCTCGGAAGACGGTATGATCGTCGTCATTATCGGACTTAACATGACAACCGGTGCAGTTATTTATGGTCCCGATATCGTCTCGCGCGGCTTTGTGTTTGAGGATGAAAGCCAGGAATACCTCGAGGATGCCCGTAAGGTCGTGGCGTTTGCGCTGGAGGAAATAAACACCGAAATGCGCTGTGATGCTGACGAGGTCAAGACCGTAGTACGGCAGGCGTTGCGCCGCTTCTGCAAGAAGACCATCGAGCGGCGACCGGTAATTTTGCCGGTGATTATGGAGATGTAACAGAAGTCAACAGCCCCACACAAAGAGCGACACACAAAAAGAGGGACAGGCACCAAAGCCCGTCCCCCTTTCTTCTCAGAATTATCAGTTGTGGTTACACTACCACAATCCTCGCAAAGCGGCGCTTGCCGATCTGGACAATATACTCACCACTGACAGTCAGTTCCAGATTGGTGTCGCTGACCTTCTCACCGTTCAACTTGACCCCTCCCTGATCGATCGCGCGTCGCCCTTCGCCGTTGGACTTTGTCAGGCCGGCTTCGGTCATGGCCCTGGCCAGCAGAACCACACCGTCAGTCATGGCAAAACTGACCTGCGGCATGTCTTCCGGAATTTCGTTGTCTTTGAAGCGTTTGACGAAGTTTTCCTCGGCAGTATCTCCGGCACCGGCACCGTGGAATCGGGATACAATCTCGCGCCCCAACTGTTTTTTTGCTGCCATCGGATGGAGTGAATGCTCCTTGAGATTTCGCTTCAATACCTCGATTTCAGCAAGAGTCATGTCGGAAAGAAGTTCATAATAGCGGAGCATCAGGTCATCCGAGATCGACATGATTTTGCCGAATATTTCGTCGGCCGGCTCATTGATACCGATATAGTTGCCAAGCGACTTGGACATCTTGTTGACGCCGTCCAGGCCTTCCAGAAGCGGCATGGTCAGAACGCACTGAGGTGCCTGTCCCCATTCCCGCTGGAGTTCGCGCCCCATCAGCAGATTGAACTTCTGATCGGTGCCGCCCAGCTCCACATCGGCTTTCATGGCAACAGAATCATATCCCTGAATAAGGGGATAAAGAAACTCATGAATTGCAATCGGTTGTTGATTGCTGAAGCGCTTGGAAAAGTCGTCCCGTTCCAGCATGCGGGCCATGGTACACTTAGAGGCGAGGGCTATCATGCCGCTTGAACCCAAATCGTTCAGCCAGGTAGAGTTGAACACCACCTTGGTCTTTTCCGGATCAAGAATTTTGAAGACCTGTTCCTTGTAGGTTTCGGCGTTTCTGAGCACATCTTCGCGGGTCAGTACCTTGCGGGTCTCGGATTTGCCGGTCGGGTCGCCGATCATGCCGGTAAAGTCACCGATCAGAAAATTGACTTCGTGGCCCAATTGCTGAAACTGGCGCAATTTCTGGATCAGTACCGTATGCCCCAGATGCAGGTCAGGCGCAGTCGGGTCAAAGCCTGCCTTTATCACCAATGGAATGCCGGTCGAAGCAGACTTTGCCAGCTTCTCTTCCAGCTCCTTCTCGATGAGTACTTCAACGGTACTGCGCTTGATAACGGCCATCTGTTCAGATACAGACATATACACAACTCCTTGAAGATTGTTCAACAGGGGATGTTTATGCGTTCGATACTTACCGCTTTGCCGCTCTGTTCATCGATACCGACCACAACGGCATTCAGGCGGATGTCCTTTTTGGCCACTTCAAATTTGGACGGCATCTGTGTCAGAAAACGATGAATGGTCTCTTCTTTTCCCATCCCGATTACCGAATCAAAACTGCCGGTCATGCCGGCATCAGTCAGAAAGGCGGTTCCTTGCGGAAGAATGCGTTCATCGGCGGTCTGGACGTGGGTATGAGTGCCGATCAGAGCGCTGATCCGGCCGTCAAGGTACCACCCGAGCGCAGATTTTTCTGAGGTGGCTTCGGCGTGAAAATCGACAAAAATTATGGGAGTTTCCTGTTTAAGAAGTTTTATTTCACGATCCGCAACCAGAAAAGGGCACTCAAGGCTTTTCATAAAAACCCGACCTTCAAGGTTAAGAACACCAATCTTAACCCCGCCCGGAGTTGTCATGATTGTACTCCCGAATCCAGGAGCACCGGCAGGGTAGTTGGCTGGACGAAGAATCCGCTTGTCGGTAAAGATCAGCGGTACCTGTTCTTTCTTGTCCCAGATGTGGTTGCCGCCCGTCAGGAGGTGAATGCCGTGATTGAACAGCTCTTTTGCAACTTCGACAGTCAGTCCGAAACCACCGGCTGCATTTTCGCCATTTGCAATAATCATATCGATCGTATGCCGGTCCACCAGACGATGCAGCTCCCGCGACAACGCCTGACGACCCGGTTTACCGATTATATCGCCTACAAATAATATTTTAACGGGCATATTCGACAGATCTTGTTTCGCGTATGACATTAACTTTAATCTGGCCTGGATAGGTCATCTCAGCCTCAATCTTTTTTGCAATCTCGCGGGCCATAACAACCGACTGATCATCCGTTACCTGCTCGCTGGAAACCATGACGCGAATTTCGCGCCCGGCCTGAATTGCAAAGGAAGACTGAACACCGCTGAACGATGTTGCAATGCGCTCCAGATCGCCCAGGCGCTTGACGTAGGTTTCCATCATCTCGCGACGTGCACCGGGGCGTGCGCCGGACAGTGCGTCAGCGGCCTGAACGAGAATCGCCAGTATGGAATTTGGTTTTTCATCTTCGTGATGTGCCATGATGGCATGAACAATCTTTGGTGTTTCACCGTATTTACGGGCTAACTCGGCTCCAATTACTGCGTGTGAACCTTCTACTTCATGGTCAACCGCTTTGCCAAGGTCATGCAGCAGTCCGGCACGTTTGGCCTGCTTGACGTTCAAGCCCAGTTCGGCAGCCATGATGCCGCAGAGGAATGCTACTTCCAGCGAGTGGAGATAGACGTTCTGGGTATAGGAAGTACGGTATTTGAGGCGCCCGATTAATTTGAGAACTTCCGGGTGAATACCGTGAACTCCCAGGTCAAAGGCAGCCTGTTCGCCAGCCTCTTTAATAGAAAGTTCAACTTCTTCGGTTGATTTTGCCACAACTTCTTCAATGCGGCCCGGGTGGATACGCCCGTCAGCAAGGAGTTTTTCCAGTGACAACCGTGCCACTTCGCGGCGAACCGGATTGAAGCCGGACAGGATTACCGCTTCGGGAGTATCGTCAATGATCAAGTCGATGCCGGTTGCCGCTTCGAGAGCGCGGATATTTCGCCCCTCACGGCCGATAATACGCCCTTTCATTTCGTCTGACGGCAACGGCACAACAGAAACGGTACGCTCTGCCACGTACTCACCGGCGTAGCGCTGAATGGCAAGTGCCATGATCTCCTTGGCTTTTTTGTCTCCGGTTTCACGGGCTTCATCTTCAATTGCCCTGATGATCTTGGCGGCATCATGCTTGGCCTCGGTTTCCATTGCGCTCATCAACTCTTTTTTGGCTTCAGCAGCCGACATGCCGGAAATTTGCTCGAGTCGTGCGTTCTGAACATCTGCTGATTTTTTCAGTTCAGCATCCCGCAGGTCCAGTGTTTGCTCTTTTTGCGAAACCGTCTGCTCTTTTTTGAGAATATCCATCTCTTTTTGGTCAATCAAGCCGGCTTTTTTATCGAGGTTTTCTTCCTTCTGTGTCAGCCTTTTTTCAAGTGCCTGAAGATCTTTGTTCTTCTCGTTGGTCTTGTGTTCATGCTCTTCTTTGGCCTGAATAGCAGCATCTTTGGCTTTAAGCTCTGCCTCCTTGGTGATGGTATCCGCTTCGCGGCGGGCATCGTCGAGCACTTTGCTGGCAAGCTCTTCGGCCTGTTTCAAGATAGAACCAGTGTCCTTTTTGTTGAGCTTGTTGCCGGCAAAATAGGCTCCGGCGGCGACTACTAGCGTAATGACAACCATAATTACTT
This sequence comes from Geobacteraceae bacterium, assembly GCA_043743795.1. Lineage (GTDB taxonomy): Bacteria > Desulfobacterota > Desulfuromonadia > Geobacterales > Pseudopelobacteraceae > JACRCG01. Next base: position 39,268 of record JAYTVV010000020.1, on the reverse strand, counting down.
CCATACTATCAACCTCCTGTATATGAATCCGGGTCGCGTGGCGAACGCCGGTTACTTCACTGTCTGTAATCGCGGGATGCGAACGATGCGTGTGTCTGAAACAACAATCTCCATTGGAATATCATGGACGTCCGCCGGGATAGCCCCGTCTGTCAGCTGAAAATCATGGCACAGTCCTATGTGATGCGCCGTACAGTCGGGGTGCTGCAAAAAACGGTCATAAAAGCCTTTGCCGTACCCGATCCGGTGGCCGGACAGGTCAAAAGCTACTCCCGGAACGACAATCAGATCGGCCTCGTCTGCCTGGTGATCAATGCCGGTCGGGCATGGTTCCAGAATTCCAAAGGCTCCCTCCTGTAATTCCTCGATGCGTTCAACGCGTCGAAGTACCATGTGATGGCCGCAAACAGCCGGATACAGTACCTGTTTTCCCGTCTGAAATGCATCTGCCAGAATCAACCCTGTATCGGTCTCATTGTGCGTCGGGGCATAGAGAGCGATACATTCAGCCCGAACATATTCATCAAGAGAAAGCAGGTTCCGCTGAGCGGCGCAACTGGATGCATACCATGACTCATGGCTGAGCGCACGACGCTGCGCCAGTAATTGCGAACGGAGCGAACGCTTGGGCATACAATTCTTTCGTTATGGCGTACGTGGAGTTGCCCGAAGTGATATCGGGAAGGTCGACCAGGGAGGCTGAAGAGGGAAAAGGCTTGAGTGCCGTCAGGTAAACGTGCGGATTACTGTCATGCTACTCAGAAGCGGTTTTCCTTTCAGTAAGGATATATTCAACGGGCGCTCTATTTGTTTCAATCAGGCGGGTAATCGAAGTTGGATACACTGCGGTGCCTGACGAGCCCGATACGGAGTACAAATGATACGAATATATGATCAAGTCTCCCTGAGAGACCATTATAAAATCAGACTGTTTCCAACACTGCAATCATTGAGCTTATTCTGCTTTCGGCAGGACCAACCTGCTCTTGCCGGGAGCGCAACTCAAGCAGCTCTTCGGAGGTGTTGAGCAGGGCCAGTGTCAGCACAAGTTGAGCATCACCACTTCTCAGAGCGCTGCCGATCTCTTGAAGCTTTCCGTTTACAAAAGACTCAACTGCTCGTACTTTTGATTCGGGAGCAGAGCTCCGTACTGAAAGTTCACGGCCAAGTACCGTCACTGCATGGCTTGTTTTCATACAATGACCATTGTCACGTGTTAAATCCCGTCCAGCCTGCCAAGTATGGCATCAACGCGGGACTTGATTCCTTCACGGTCGTTCGAGAGCCGCTGAATTTCTTCATTCAGACGTGCGTTTTCTTCTTTAAGGACGACATACTTTTCAACGACATCGCCAATTTTCTTTTCGAGTACTTCTATGAGTTCCTGGTTCATGAGTTCCGTTTCCTTTCGAGGTTGTGTACTATACGAAGGGGGAGGCACAAAGTCAAGCCCTAGTTGATTAAAATCGCAGAGTTCCGGGGCGGCCTTCCCCGCTTTACGGTGTGATTTATCAGGCCTGGAAAAGAGCATCCGTGAACTCCTGCGGATCAAAGTCGCGTAGATCATCGATTGATTCACCGACGCCGATATAGCGGATCGGCAGGGCAAATTCATGGCTGACGGCGACAACAATGCCGCCTTTTGCGGTGCCATCCAGTTTTGTCAGGGCCAGGCCGGTAACGCCGGCGGCTTCCTTGAATATCCGGGCCTGGGAAACCGCATTCTGCCCGGTAGCGGCATCAAGAACCAACAATGTTTCGTGGGGTGCGCCGGGAATTTCACGGTCAATAACCCGGCGGATTTTTTTCATCTCCTCCAGCAAGTTGACCTTGGTATGCAGACGGCCGGCGGTATCAATGATCAATATATCAACGCCGCGTGCAACAGCCGCTTTACAGGCGTCAAACACAACTGCGGACGGGTCGGCCCCCTCTTTATGCCGAATGACATCTACGCCGGAGCGTGCTCCCCAGGCGATCAGCTGTTCGGCGGCGGCCGCCCGGAACGTGTCGGCAGCTGCAAGCAGCACTTTGCTGCCTGATGCCGAGAAGCGTGATGCCAGTTTACCGATGGTTGTTGTCTTGCCGACGCCGTTAACGCCGATCACCAGCAGTACAAACAGTTTCTGGCTGCTGGGATTCAGCGGACGATGGTGGGCGGTCAGTCGGGCGAGAATCTCATCTTTTAATGCTGTCCGCAGTGCCTCGCCATCTTTGAGTTCGTTGCGCCCCAGACGCTGTTCAAGGGTGCGTATCAGTTCCACCGTGGTTTTAACGCCGATATCTGAGGTAATCAGGATTTCTTCCAGTTCCTCCAGCGTATCAGCATCGATGGTCTTTTTGCCCAGCACCAGAGCATCGATGCGTCCCACCAGTCCATCCTTGGTCTTCTTAAGCCCGGATTTGAGCCGTTCAAAAAAACTTGGCTTGGTGGTCGTTTCCTGCACGGCAGGCATATGGTCAGAGACAGATTCTTCGGGCACTGTTTCTCGCGCTTCCGGCAGTGTTTCTCCCGTTTCAACACCGGAAATCTTGTCAAACAGCCCCCGGAAAAAGCCTTTTTTCTCCTGTGGTTCCATCAGATCTCCCTTTTCAGTTCGGTAATTGCCCGACGGAAGTGGTACAGCGCCAGTGCCACCGGGCAGTTGCGTTCAATATTCATAACAAGGGAATAATCCTCATTGATGCAGCCGATGATCAAATGCCCCTTGTCGGAGGTGACAACGACGTCCTCCACCCCGCCAATTTGTGCGGCACTCTGCATCTCCTTGAGGCGCGACAGGATAATCCCCTTGTGAGCAGCAATGAAGCGGATTTCATACGGATCACAGTGACAGTGTTCCATGACCGCCTCACCCTCCCAATCCACCAGGATCGCGCCGATAGAGTACGGCACCTGCTCCACAAGTTCTTTCAATATCACTTCGAATGACATGCTGGCTCCTTGAGAAAACTGGCCCTGAATAAAGGAAACGTGTGTGTGCGAAATTTATGTTCTCCCTGCGTGTGGCAGAACACTCTTTCTCTCGTACTAATGAAGCCGCACTGAAACAACCCGCGACGCTCCCGGTTCCTCCATGGTGATGCCGTAGAGGGTGTCGGCTACCTGCATGGTGGCCTTATTGTGGGTGATGATGATGAATTGCGAAATTGCGCTCATTTCCCTGACCATTTCGTTGAAACGGCCGATATTGGCGTCGTCCAGAGGTGCATCGACCTCATCAAGCAGGCAGAAGGGGGTCGGCTTGATTAAAAAGATCGAAAATATCAGTGCAACGGCGGTCAACGCCTTCTCGCCGCCGGAAAGCAGCGTTACATTCTGCAACTTCTTGCCGGGCGGCTGCACGATGATGTCAATGCCGGTTTCCAGCAGATCTTCTTCGTCGGTCAGGCGAAGCTCCGCACGTCCGCCGCAAAACAGGCGCGGAAAGACTTCCTGGAATTTGGCATTGATCAGATTATACGTCTCCAGAAACCGTTGGCGTGTGGTGCGGTTAATGCGTTGAATGGCCTGCTGCAAACCCCGCAGTGATTCCTCCAGATCGTCTTTCTGGCTGGTCAGAAACGTGAAGCGTTCCTCCATTCCGGCACACTCCTCGATTGCCATCAGGTTGACTTCACCCATTTCGTCCAGAAGCCGCTGCAGTTCTACCTGCCGGATACGGCGCGCCGCTTCATCAAACTCGGTTGATTCCAGCCGTGCCACCGCCTCCGACATGGCGATGCGACTCCGCTCCTGCAACGCCTGCTCAAGATGTTCACCCTGCATGGTCAGCGTCGAAAAACGGAGGTTCAGATCAGCCTGTGATTGTCTGGCGGCGTCACCTTCTTCCCGGGTTTTTTTAAGGTGCGCTTCGATCAGATTCAGTGCCGTGCCCGCCTCCTCAAACCGCCCCCGTATCGTGGCCAGTCGCCCTTCTGACTCTACCTGTTCCCCGATGAGCCCTTCCAGTCGCCCGGTGGCGGCGGTAATCTCCGTCTGAAGCTTCAGCCTGGCGGCTTCGCCGGCTTCAATTTCCTGTCGGTCCGCTGCCATGCGCCGCACGATCTCTTCCGTGCGTTGCTCCAGGTCTGCCAGAGCGCGGATGCCGGCGTCATGCTGCTCCCTGATGGTTGCCGTCTGCACCCGGATGGTGGTCACTTTTTCGCGGACAATCGCAAGCTCCGTACGGCGGGCATCGAGTGCGCTTTTCAAACGGGCTGTCTCCTGTTCCAGCCCTTTCGAAGCCTCGCCGGTCTGAACCATTCGTTCCTCCGCCAGCCGTACTTCACCTTCCAGGGCGGACCGTTCCTCAATCAGAGTTTCGGCTTCCACTGTCTGGACTTCCATGCGTTCATCGATACGGGCGTTTTCATCCAGCGCCTGCTGGCGATCCTTGATCATTCCGGTCAGCTTGAGTTCCGTCTGATGCAATTGCGTTCCGCTGCTTCTCAGTCCCTCTGCCACTTCCTGGCTCTGGCGTCGCAGATCATCACGCTGCTTGCCGAGTGATGCGGTCTCTTCCTCCAGTCGGGCCACAACCCGTTCAAGTTCTCTGATCTCGCGCTTCTTGTGGATCAACCCGTTGCCCACCTGCTCACCTGAGCCGCCGCTGATAATTCCGCCCTGTGCAACCATATCGCCGGAACGGGTGACAAAGACCAATCCGGGATGCTGCCGGGCCAATTCGAGCGCCTGTGTGATGCTGTCAACCAGCATAACGGTGGCCAGCAGATTCATAATCAAGCCGGAATACGGCCCGTCTGCCTGTATCTGCTCTGCCAGCGCAGTGGCGCCGGACACCTTCTGCGGGGCGACCGATGCGAGCTCCAGCGGCAGAGCAATTCCCGCCCGTCCGCCCTTGTTTGTTTTCAAGAACTCCAATGCCCCAAAAGCGTCCCGGTCGTCAGAGCAGAGGATGCATTGCAGGCGTTCCGCCAAAGCCGACTCCAGCGCAGGTTCCAATTCTGGAGGCGCTTGAATGGCGTCGGCCAACACACCGCTGAAACGGGCACCGTGCCTCGCATCCTTCATGAGTGTGCGCACGCCTTGGCCGAACCCGGCAAACTGAGCTTCCAGTTCTTTAAGTGAATGAAGTCGCGAGGAACTGCGATTCAATTCGTCCCGGCTCGACTGCCACCCTTTTTCAATATCGGGGAGGCGGCGTTTCACGTCGTCCTCGTGGCCACGCAGAGCCGCGATGTGTGTTCGTACTGTTTCCTGCTCCCGCTGTGCCGTTGTGATTTCTTTCTCCAGGGCGTCGGCCCGCTGACGCAGCTGTTCACGGCGTTCACCCAGCTGCAGTGCTTCGCGGGTATGACGATCGAGCCGTTCGCGGAGGGCGGTCGTGCGTTTTTGGGCGGTATCAAAGCGGCTCTTGAACTGAGCTGTTTCAGCCAGAGCGGTAAACAGCTCACGGCGGCGATTCTCCAGATCAAGGTTCAGCGCCTCTTCGGCACGCTGATGGCCGGCAAGTGTCTCTTCGGACTGTTCCAGCTCTGCCTGTATTCCGGCTGCATCAACCGCACCAGTGTCACGACGAAGCTCAATTACTCCCCGCTGTTCACTGCACTCTTTCAGGCGGGTATCAAGCTCCGCTGCTTCGGCTGCAAGCCGCATCAGTCTGCCATCCAGCCCCGCCAATTCCTTGCGTTGAAACTCCAGGCCATTCCCGGTTGTGCTGAAATCGCTTCTGACCCGAAAAATTTCCTCCTGGGCAGCTGTCAGCTGCTTTTCAGCCTCCAGGAGTGTCACCCGAGCCTCTTCGGCCTGTGATTCGCCCAGTGCAGATGCGGAAAATATGTCACGAATATGCTCGTTGAGTGCCGAAAGTTCCTGCTCTGCCGCTTCCCGTTGGCGCCGGGTTTCACAATACTCCCGCGCAGTAAAGAGCAGTTCGATGTCACGCAGTTCATCACGGTACTCGCGGAATTTCTCGGCTTTTTTTGCCTGACGCTGCAATGATGCCAGCTGTCGGCGGATTTCGCCCAGTACGTCCGCCAGTCGGGCCAGATTCTGACGGGTCCCCTCGATCTTTTTGAGAGCAAGCTGTTTGCGTGACTTGAATTTGGTAACTCCGGCCGCCTCTTCGATCAAAAAACGACGTTCCTCCGGGCGTGAATGGAGAATCTGGCCGATCTTCCCCTGTTCGATGATCGAATAAGCACGGGTGCCGACACCGGTATCCATAAAAAGTTCAGTTATATCCAGCAGGCGGCAGGGGGTTTTGTTAATCAGATAATCGCTCTCACCGTCGCGGTAGAGGCGGCGGGTGAGCTGGATTTCGGCATAATCAAGATACTTGGTGGGCGCACGGCCATCTTCGGTGGAGAATACCAGCGAAACCTCTGCGACTCCCAAGGGTTTTCTGGTGTCGCTGCCGACAAAAATAACATCCTCCATTGCCTTACCGCGCAGGTTTTTGGCGGATTGCTCCCCCATGCACCAGCGGATAGCATCGACGATGTTGGACTTGCCGCAGCCATTCGGGCCGACCACGCCGGTCACCCCCTGCTGAAAGTCAAGAACAACTTTGTCTGCAAAGGATTTGAACCCTGATAATTCGAGACGTTTTATTTTCATAGTGTGATGATGATAGCTAAAGCGTTATATATCAGTTGTGTACGGTTACTCATGTATGTTAATGTATCCCTATAATTTCATTGTGCTGGTCACTATATGGTTACTTTGTTGGTCACTACGGGGGCACTATGCCAAAATTGAAAATCACCAAAAACAACATGGGGAAAATTGAACCTGTTGTTTCCGGCCAGGTTGATTACTGGGATACAGAACTATCAGGATTCGGGGCACGGGCCACAAAAGACAGCCTGACTTTTATGGTGCATCGGCGGATACGCGGTGAAAAGAACAAGACCTTTATCAAGATTGGCCGTTACGGGGAATTTTCCCCCGAGCAGGCCCGCACGGTTGCTAAGGATTACATCCGCCAGATGGAGCACGGTGAAAACCCTGACCCTAAAAAGGCCATAAAAATTGATAAAATAACCTTAAAAGACCTGTACAGTCAATATATAAGCAGCCGCAAAACGCCTCTGGCAAAGTCGACCACATACCAATATGAATCTTGGATGAATAACCACTTCAAAGATTGGCTACAACTACCGGCTGACACAATCACTGCCATAATGGTAATCAATCGCCTGGCTGATATGGAGAAGGAAAACGGAAAGGTACAAGCTGCCAATTCAATAAAGCTGCTGCGTGGCCTGTTCCGTTTTGGTATCGCATTGCATCATAAAATAATCACATTCAACCCCGTCGACGCTGTAAGAGAGATCAGGGGGCGGGACTGGACACCACGTAAGCGGCGAATGACCATGATCAAGGCCGCAGACTTTCCGGCGTGGTACAAGGCTGTTACAGAGTATTACAACCACAAGGGCAGGGATTATATTTTAACCTTATGTTATACCGGGCTGAGACGTAGCGAGGCGGCGATGCTGAAGTGGTCAGATATTGATTTCAAGGCAAAAACATTTACTTTCATTCCGGAAAAGAAAAAGGGGGAGAAGCCCGAAGATGACCGTGTAACCATGCCGCTGTCAAAGCAGCTCCACCAACTGCTATTGAAGCGCAAAGCAATAGGTTGGGAAAATGAATACATATTCCCTGGCAAATACCCATCACCTCACCTGTCCAACCCAGACAACTACAAGCGTGACATAATCCAGGCCAGCGGGGTACAGTTCTGCTTTCACGATCTCCGCCGGACTTTTATAACGATTGCTGAATCTTTGGATATTGGACACTACACGCTGAAGGCGCTACTGAATCACAGCATGGGAGTAGATAAGGACGGGGATAGCCGTAGCGCCGGGAGTGATGTTACCGGTGGATATATCATAATGAACACGGAGCGCTTGCGGGAACCGATGCAGCGAGTTGTTGACAGAATTATGGAGATGGCGACGGCTAAGCCGGTTGAAGATCAGGGACAACAGGCGGCATAAACTGGCGGTGACATCATGCTGACTATGCACCGAGCTCACTTTTTATACTTGTTGTTTATGCTAAAAATGGCATAATGGAGTTACCATGAACAAACTGTCAAAACTTAAGCCCCTGGAATGGATCAGTAGCAGCCGCAAGGACATGAAAGAAATGCCGGAGGATGTTCGGCGGGTTTTCGGGGTTGCCCTTTACATTGCGCAGACTGGCGGTAAACATGTTGATGCAAAGCCGCTTAAAGGTTTTGGGGGTTCTGGAGTACTTGAGGTCGTAGAGGATTATGACGGTAATGCATACCGTGCCATTTATACTGTTCGCTTTGTGGATGCACTCTATGTTTTGCACGTATTCCAGAAGAAATCAAAAGCAGGAATCGCTACCCCGCAGGCAGAGATAGACAAGATCAAGGTTCGTTTGAAAATGGCCGAAGAGATGCATCAGCACAGAGGGAGAAAGTAAACATGAGCGAAGAAATTGAATCTTATCCAAGTTGCGGCAATGTATTTGCGGATATGGGTTTGCCTGATGCTGAAGAGATGTTGGCAAAAGCAGAATTGGCTATCCAGATCCAAGGAATTATAAAAAGTCGCAGACTGTCTCAGGCACAAGCAGCGGAATTGCTAGGAATAGATCAACCTAAGGTTTCAGCATTAATCAGAGGGAGACTAAAAGGCTTTTCTATGGAACGGTTGTTCCATTTTCTTAATGCACTCGGGAGAGACGTGCAGATCGTTGTGAAAGCCAAACCGCGTTCCAGACAACAAGCGCATCTGATGGTTGCGGCGGCGTAAGGGTTGCAGGGGCTCCGCCCGCCATCAAAACTATCACTTTGAAACTATCTTTATGGCACGGGTGATTGATAATATCGACAAAACTAGAAACAAAAAGGCGACCTGCACCAAGCCGCCTTTTTTTCACTACTATCCGTCATAATTACGACGAATGGTTCAATTAAAATTTTTTTGATTCACCAAAGCCCCATATTTCTTTATTAACTCCTCGGCACTTCCCCTAATTTCATCAAGTTTATTATTTCTACGTTGACTATTTGTGCGCGCCTCGCGAACAAAAGTAGCAATATTAAGTAAAGATTCTAATACCTCGGATGACATCTCAGGTTGCTCTGATAAAACCGATCTAAAAACACCACCACATGCAGATACTAAGCCTTCAAAAGCCAATAGCTCATCATTCGATGATTCATTTTTCATATACAGCTTATTAATCCCGCCCCTTAAGTTATTAACCGGTTCCTTAAAATATACTGATAACTTAACAAAGTCTGATTCTGTCGGCATACGTTCACAATCAGAATATGCTTGAAGGCTTTCAGGCAATACACCGGTTGCTTCAGAAAGTTTATCAATACCGAGTTTTTCAATAGCTTCATTAATCCAGCCTACCAGCATTGCCGGAACAGGCAATTCACCCCGCAGGTACGCAACCGACACCTCGAAATAATCAGCAAGTTTTTTCAGCGAGGCTTGATTAGGTTCAGAAATTCCACACAGGTATCTCTCTACACTTGTTGGATTTATCCCAGTCTTCTTACAAAACGTATACTTAGAAGTAGCTTTTACTTCAAATTCTTCTTTTAGCAGTTCAATAATTCTTGGGTAAGTTGCCCCCACATTAGACCTCCTGAAAAATATTGTTGACATACAATACAACTGTATAATAATAACAGCAATACAATACACTTGTATAATAATAGTTCGGCAATACGAAAGGAGCCCACATGCCCAAGCCCCACAATCTTGAAAATGTAACAAAGCCAACACCGCCGCCCGATCCGGCCTCTGGCGACCGCCTGCTCAATGTCAAGCAGGTTTCAGAAATCACGGGGCTTGCCGTAGCCACCCTGAACCGTGCCCGTATTTACGGCACAGACGCGCCACCATTTATCAAAATTTCAAAATCAGTCAGATACCGGTTCTCAAGCGTACAGTCATGGATCACTGGTAAGACGGAGTACCAACACACATCGGCACAACAGGCCGCATAACGAAAGGAGCGACACCATGAAAAAGAAACTCATACAAACCATCGACACAGCCACAGCAGCGCTTAATGCCATAATCGCCATGTGCACACCAGATCCAGAAGACGCACGGGCAATCATCCTTGACAACCTCTTCGGTTCCTGTCCGCCCGTGTACACCCCAAATACTTTGACCGCCGCATATGACAACGCAAGCAAACGTGTCGAGATATTGACCAAGGCCGGCGACCCTATTAATGCCGAAAAATGGCAAGCAGCCGCAAGCGCTCTTCTTGAAGAATTGTTTGAGAGGTATCCGCTCGAAGCGATTCAGCGCGGGCACAACCCGAATTGAGAACATCATGCCAGCTAAAGCATACCCGAAAAACCTGGCGCACCGCCGCTTGCTGGATGCCGTCATCAGCTTCACCGGCGCAGAGTAGAACGGATCACGTGAGGAAGTCAGAGCCGCCGCAATTGAGCTTGAGGCGGCAACGCGGGTATCTCAAAAGTTGCTGTACCCAGAGAAATTACGATGAAGAAGAGAGAAACGCCCAAATACTTCTCTCAATTTCTCCAATTTTTTAAAATGTTACTCTGGATGGTTAGTATTTGTTAACTATATTCAACAATTGCAGAGCCTGTATACCAGAACTGTTAGGGTTTGTTAGGGTATTCAGAAGATTTCATCAATACGTATGTCTTTTTTCGCCGGTTTTTCATTGAGTTACTCCAAAATATTTCAGCTTGCACAGGTCATGAATGTTGTTTGCAAAAGTACCACATTGCTTCACAGACGATCTACCAAAAGACCGACCATTCACTCGACTGGAAGCAGCTTATCAGTACGAAGTAGATCGGTTCAATTTCAAGGAACGTTCAATGCGTGAATATGCAAAAATATGGTCATGGTCTCCAGGCAAAGTCATTAGATTTATTGCCGAAATACTCAATATTGATAGCGATGAATCGTTATCAATTCCTATCAAAAACAGTGGAACAGAGGCGGAACAACAGCGGAACATTGACGGAACAGCAAAGCAACGCAAAAACAGTAAGTTACAATTAGCCATAGAACATGGACAGAACAGAGACGGAACAGAGGCGGAACGACTATATATAAGAGATAAGAAGAGAGAAGATATATTGTCGGATTTTTTTGAAACGCTATGGAAAGTTTATCCCGCAAAGGACGGTAAGAAGAAAGCGCAGGCACACTTCTCTGCCACCGTGAAAAATGAAGCTGACTGCCAACGGGTCAAAACATCTCTGGACAACTACCTTGCTACACTAAAGCGGGATCATGCAAACGGATTCAACAGGCAACCAAAGAGCGGTTATCGCTGGTTTGAAAATTGGCTGGACTGGGAGCACCAAACACCGACAGCAGCAGCCACAAACGACACCCGCTACGACGCCATCTTTGCAGGGGCTTAACTATGGAAATCCGTGAAATCATCCAACTACTGAACGACCGCGCCGAAGATGTTGCTGCCATGCTTTTGCCAGGCGGCAAGCGCGAAGGCCGCGAATGGATTGCAGGGAGCGTCAACGGTGAAGCTGGCCGGTCATGCAAGGTCTGTCTTGAGGGCAGCAAGCGCGGCAAATTTGCAGATTTTGCCGGAGAGGAAAGCGGCGACCTTCTCGACCTTTGGCAGCTTGCAAAAGGCATCATGGTAGCCGAAGCCATAACAGAGGCCAAGAAGTACTTGGGCATTCAGGAGCCCAAGTTCGAGAAGTTTTCTGACAAGAGTTTCCGCAAGCCGGTACCACCGAAAGCCGCCAAGAAGCTGATTGACGGCGGGGCGGTGCAGCAATACCTGCTTGACCGGAGTTTAACACCGGAGTCGTTGGCGGCCTATCGCATCGGCGAGATTGCCGAAATCGGCCCTTACCCCGGTTGGAAATCACAAAACGCCATCAAAGGCGCCTTCATTCTATTCCCATCATTCCGAGGCACGGTTCTGGTTGCCGTGAAATATCTCCACATCAAGCGCAAAGACGGCAAAAAGTTCACCCTGGTTGAGCCAAACTGTGAAGCAATCCTTTTCGGCTGGCAGGCGATTCCAGACACCTCCCGCAGCGTTATTCTGACTGAAGGTGAGATAGATGCCATCACTTATCACAGTTATGGTTTTCCGGCACTTTCCGTGCCATTCGGCGGCGGAACCGGCGCAAAGCAGCAGTGGATTGATTCCGAGTTTCCACACCTCGACCGCTTTGAAGAAATCTTCTTGAGTCTCGACCAGGACGAAGAAGGGCAGAAGGCAACCGAAGAAATTATCAACCGCTTGGGGCGGCACCGCTGCCGCGTTGTCACGCTACCCTTCAAGGACATCAACGAGTGCAAGCAGCACGGCGTGACGGCTGCTGACGTCGAAAAACTGATATCCGCCGCCAAGTCACACGACCCTTCCGAACTGAAAGCGCCAACCGAATTCAGTCAGGCTGTTCTCGATGAATTCTATCCGCCATCAGGCGAGCTGCCAGGCTTTACCTTGCCGTGGAAAATGCGGAAGCGTCTGGTCAAGGTTCTGCGCGGTGAGGTTTCAATCTGGACGGGATACAACGGCCACGGCAAAAGCCTGGTGTTACTGCTGGTAACGCTGGTTGCCATGGCACAGGGGGAACGTGTCTGTATCGCTTCATTCGAAATCCACCCACGCAAGACCCTGTTCCGTATGGTACGGCAGGCACTTGGTAAAGAGCTCCCCGAGCAAACCGAAATCACTGCCACATTAGACTGGCTTGTCGGTAAGCTCTGGATTTTCGACCGGCTGGGAACATCCAGCCCGACCCGGATTTTGGAAGTATTCCGCTATGCCTACCGACGCTACGGTGTGCAGCAGTTCGTGATTGATTCGCTGATGAAGTGCGGCATTGCCACCGATGATTACACCCAGCAGAAAAAGTTTTTGGATGAACTAAACGACTTCGCCAACGAAACCGGCGCACACATTCACCTGGTTGCGCATTCCCGCAAAGGTCAGGACGAACTATCACCACCCGGCAAGATGGACACCAAAGGCACCGGAGATATTACCGACCTTGCCTCTAACGGCTGGTCGATCTGGCGGAACAAGATCAAGGAACTTGACTTGGCAAAGATCGAAGCCGGGGAGCCCACAAAGCTGACACGGGCAGAAATTGAAGCTATGCCGGACGCCCTGTTGACCTGTTTCAAGTCCCGTGACGACCGCAACGAAGAGGGCAAGATTGCTTTGTTCTTCCACAAGTGGAGCCTTCAATACCATTCCCGACACGACTCGAAGCCACACGAATACTGCATCCTCGATCAGGCAGGCGGCAGCACAACCGGACACATGGCCGAAACCAATTACATTGACCTTGATGAGGAGGTAGCGGCGTGACGATCCGGATTGCCAAACCATGTAGCGTCCGCCTGAATGGCGAGGTCAGAACTCTGAAGGCAGGGGAGACGATCACCCTGCCGCCTGAAAAGGCTCAGAAGATGATTGCCGCCGGTTACGCCATAGCAATCACAGCCGATGCAGACGAGTATCGGACACTCTGCCGGGAGATATCGGATAAAGACCCGAAAGGAGATTGCTGGAACTGGATTAAGAAGCATCACCCGGAGTTGTGGCAGGAACATATCACCGCATTCCGAAACGGCGATATAGCCCGTGCCAGAGCTACGTTTCACCAGATGACACAGACGTTTAATGCACAACAGTAAACGTCCAGACCCGCCCACCGCTCGCAGAAGTGGCAGCATTGATTTTTAACCACCAACGAAAGGAGAAACGGCCATGGCTAAAGCAACCTTGCCCAAGCGCAACGACTACATGGAATCACCTAATTACGTGCCTGATCCAGCTACCGAGCTTCAGATTGAGTTCACCAAGCTGGCTGCGGTTTTTCACGCCCTTGACAGTATCGCCGAAACGGCAAACCTTGAGCCCAAACATTCAGAAATTTTTTATGGATCACTCCGGATTATGGAATCCATTATCCCGCGTATCCGACTAATCCAGGAGGCGATGTAGCTATGACCACAATCCCATTAGAAGATCTTCCGCACGAGATGCAGAAGCAGATAATCAAGCTGGAAACATTAGCAACAGCACTGGAATCATTTTGTGTAGAAGGCAATGACTTTATTAACGGCACCTGCTGGATCATGGAAGACATTATAGAAAAATTACAAAACATTTTTGACACGTTGGATTGCAAGTGCGTGATTACCTGGAAAAAGGAGAAAACCCTATGAGTCTTGAAGCAAAATTTGAACTGAAAATTAACGGCGGTCTGGTGATGCAAATTGAGGTACACCCGCAAACCCACCCAGAGGCAATTGCTGACATGCTGGAGGATGCCGCAACTTCGATCCGTGAAGGAGTGGACACGATGATGGAGCCAGGCGAAAGCATCTCCGCAGAGGGTAATGGCACAAGCGATCAGGGCGAATCAAAAGAGCCGCCCCCCGTTGAGTGGCGCTATTTCAAAGGCTCTCTTGGTTCAACACCAGCGCCACCGATTAACAGTTACCTGACTTCAACGAAATCTACAGCAACCCACTAACAAAGGAGATACTACCAATGACACCGCATATTGAACAACTGACCACAGAACAAAGTCGCTTATTTACAGCTATCAATCGTATCAGCAACCAATATCAAACCGCTATCAACCGACTGGAAGAACTGGAGGCCTCTTTACCCGGCTTGATTGCCACCGTTGCATTAGGAGAGGCCGACATAAGCAAACTGGAAGCGGCACAGCAGGAAATCGGCCAGTTGCGGGTGCTCAGCAAAGATCCGTATCGGGAGGCAATCGGCATTATTGAAACACGGAGAACAACAATATCAGGGCAGATAACCAAAGAGATGGGAGACCAAGCCGCAGTTGACCGGGAGCGGTTATTCCGAAAGCTTTACAACCGATGTATGGAAACCCACTCACGGACACCTGCCGACTGGGCGTTGTTACGCAACACGCAGGAACACTGGCACCGCCAGGACGTAGATCAACTGGATAGACTCCATTACGAGTTTGACAACAAGGGCTATCACTATCAGCCAGACTCCCCGACCTTTGCCGAGTATTGCGCAAGCAAGGGGCTGGCGCTGTACAACCTTGACGTGACTATTGAAAACATCATTCAACCAAAAGAAATGCATCCGTAATCACCCCAGGCCAACACATAAACCACAAATACAGGAGATACCGTCATGACTGATTCAGAAATAAAGCAATCAATTGAAGAAGCAACCCAAATTGCAAGTGATTATGCAGAAGCATCCGTAAAGGCCGCTGAAGCCATACAAACCCAAGATTTTTTTGCAGCCCGAGAGCATCTGCAAAAAGCTGACAACCTTTCCGACAAGTTAATGACAATATTCAAGCATCAAATTAAATAGTTATCATAAGCAAACACCAAGAGAGGTGCAAAACTAATGGCCGCAACTACAGACTCGATGCAAACGATAATAAATAGCGTCATAACCTCCATGAAGGACAAGGCAGAAACGTCAATTACATTGCTGAATAATTCAGTTAATGACTGGTCGGCTGTTAATTGGTCAGCAATAAACACCCCTGTCCTGGGAGTGTATACCGGATTCCCTGAAACCGATTCTACTATAAAAACAGCCCTGGAATCATTTGATACTTCACTTGCGAGCATATCTCTACCAACAAACATGCCAAGCGTGCCAATACTTAACGACTGCACCACACCAAACTGGAGTGAGGGCTCCTGGACTAATTTAAAAACGCTGCTGACGAACTTCACCAGCAACATAACATCTAATGATGATGTTTCAAGGGTGATTTCCAAGCTAACCAACGAAACGGATAAATTACAAATCGCACTCTATGCCGCAGATCGAGAGCGAAAACAACAGACATTACGTGACTCAATAAGCGCCGCTCATTCTACCACCGGAGCACGAGGTTTTACTTATCCCAACTCCATGACCACCGCACTAAAACTATCTGCTCAACAGCAATATATGTTTGAACTTTCTCAGGTGTCACGGGACTTGGTAAAGTTAATATTTGAGTGGGCAAAAGACAACTACCAATTTTCAATCCAACAACAAATGGCAGCGCACAATGCGGATGTTGATTTCAACATGCGGTATGCAAACTCCCTTATCCAGGTATTTGACACATCTACAAAAGTAATCCTGGAAGAATACCGTTCAAAAGTTTCTACCGAAGTCGAAAAAGCGAATCAGAAAATCAAGGAGTTCGCTTTACGCATGGATATTACGAAAGGAAATGCCAGTATACAGGAATCAAAAGACCACTTGAGTGCAAGTCATTTTACGACCGCAGTAAACCAACATATCGCAGACGTGGGAAAAGCTGTAGAGACAGCCGCCGCCAATGCACATAACAAAATTGCCGCAGCTTCCGCCGCCGTTTCAGGCGCGTCATCAATGGCAAGTTCTGTATCACAAATACTTATTGGTGTCGCAAATGGATAACTTGTCGGGAAATAACAAACAAATCACTCAAAAGGAGCATGCCATGGTAAAGCCGAGGCCAGTGACGACCGAGAGCATCACACAACCGGGAGGACAATGATATGTCCGCCGACTTCTATACAGAAATTGATAAAAACATGAGTAGGACAGTTTCGCCACCTGAAGTCCTTCCAGAAAAGCGTTCCACCCTTGGTGAAATCTGGAGCCAGCTGAAAGCCGGAGCATTTTCCGACTTTCCACGCATGGCAGGCAAAGCCATGCAGTACGTCAGCGCTCCCGGCCAACCTGTATACGAAACCGGCAAAGGTTTGGCGGAAGATGCCGCCGCCATTGCAACCCTGCCGGAAATGCAGCCATCCGCCGCGTCTGACGGCACTATCACCGGTGCACTCGCCAAAGGTGCCCGCATGATCCCGCAGAGCGTAGCGCCAGCAGTTGGCGCGGGGTTGCTGCTATCCGGAGTCGGTGCACCGGCAGGGGTGGCGCTTATTGGCGGCAGTGCCCTTGCCGCTGCCCCGGCTGGCCTTGCCCAGGCACAGGAAACATACGAGAAGGGCCTTGCCAGACATGGTCTCACCCCGGAACAAGCCGCCACCCTGCCGGATGATCCGCGCGTTATCGAAGCCCAGAAGGCGGGCCGTATAACCGGCGCTATCGAATGGGGCGGCGAAACCGCAGGCGGAGCGCTGGCTGGGCGCTTTATGGGGATTGGCGGCGGCATGGCTAAAAGCGCCATCGGAAAGCTATTGAACAAAGGGGAGCAGACAGCGGCACAAGCCACCCTGAAATCATTCACCAACCCCGGAACCATAGGCCGCTTTGCCGGTAACGCCCTGGAAACCGCCGGAGCCGAGACCTTGACCGAAATGGGGCAGGGAGCCGGAGAAGCTGCCGTTGAACAGCACTACGGCTATGACCGGCAAACACCATGGCAAGCGGCACAGGATGCCATTGCCCCCACCCTGGGAATGAGCGCCCTGTTGTTGCCGTTCGGCATTCCGGCGCACGCATCCCACGCCGTGAAGATGAACGCCATCACCAGCGCCTTGCAAAATCCGGCCATCGCACCCGAACTACGCAGCAACGCCGCCGAGATCGTCTATGACGAACTCGCCAAGAGCAGCCCTGTTGCAGCCGACAACTTCGCTGCCCATGCTTTTGACGCCATCCACGGCGACCAGGACACCGGCAGTGCCCCATACGGCATGACGCTTGACGATAATGTGCTGAACCCTTTGACACCACGGGCTCTGGACGAACAGCAAAACATTCCGGAAGGGGCACTGACAAGAGCAGTTTCATCAGGAATACCGGCAGCGGCAACCACAATGCCGCAACCAGTTTTGTCAGAGGGCGCAACCGACATGCTGAATACAGCTGCGCCGGTTGATCAAGCGACACCGGAACCAACTGATTTCACGTCACGGCAAGAACCCCGGGGCGCGACGATGTTTTCACCGCAGACAGGCAGCTTGACAGAGAGTGCCGCCATAGATCCACCGGCACAACCCGCAATCATCCCCACCAGCAGCCTGCACGGCACGCTCCAAGCCTTTATCAAAATGGGGCAGGAACGCGGTCAAGCAGTTCAGGTATGGGACAGACCACACAAACCCAGACTCGACTACGCCGTCGCTAAATATTTGCAACCAGCGGCAGAGCAGGGGCTTGTGTTACAAGATCAGGAAGGCGCGTACCATGTCCGGACTGACAAGGGAAACTTGCGGATCTTGCCACCCACTGAAGACAACGGCAATTATCACGTTGAGTATCACAGTCCGGCAGCAACCGACACTTTACCCGTTCAGGCAGTAGCCGACACCATAGCCAGCACCGCACCACCGCAACAGGCAGCGCCATTGCCACCGGCACAGATTGCCGAAGCACACATACCGCAAATCAATAAAGGTGAAGTCATTATTAACGGCGCTAATGGTTTACGATATGAGTACGTCGGCAGGGACAAGGACGCCTCCGGCAATCCAGGACTTGTCGTAAAGCGCATCACGGAAAATGGTACCGTATCACCAACCAAATCATATTTACCAATCAGCTTGCAGCTGTTCAGAGAAACCGCCCGATCTGAACAGAACACCCCGGAGATACAGCGCCAGACAGTAGAAAACGCTTTTCCCGGTCAGACCATCAGCCAGACAGAAGACGGCTATCATGTGGCGCTGAAGAACGGTGCCACAATCAAGGTTTCACCTGTTGGCGATATTCATTTTGATACCGGTGTCGCCGAGGCCGCCTATGGCCGGAAGTTCAGCCAGCACGAAAAGCCGGTTGCCGAATTCCGCAAGCTGGAGCATGGCGCTGTAATTGCCCTGACTGAACAAGGCACGGGCCAGATCCATCACGAAACCTTTCACGCCGCTATGGCTATGGCTTTGAACGGTAAGCAACGCGCCATCATCATGACCAAGTTTGGTACCGAGGAAGCAGCGGAGGCGGAATACCAGCGCCTGAGAGACAACGGAGCTTTTGAGCGGAAACGCCAACACCATCTGTTCCTGCAAACAGTCTACAACTTTTTTGCCAAAATCCGCACCATGCTTGACCCTACACGGGAGATTATGAAGGACGTAGCCAGCGGCAAGGCATGGGAAACCACAGCCAACACAACCGATGTTACACCCACCGTCAAATATTCCATGGCCGATATACGCCGCAATACTGAAAACGTAGCAGGGCACCTGAACCGTATCGGCGACAAATCAACCTTTGTCAAGTCCGACATAAAGCCAGCCCTGAAAACAGCCGGGGAAGGCATGGCGGCAGCATGGGACGGGATCAAGGCCGCCACCGCACCTATGACCCGCAGCGCAGCGGCAGAGGAGGCTGGACGCATCCTGATTGAAGGCATGGGGAGACAGGAACACGGCAAAGAGAAGTTTATTACCGGATTGAACAAGGCCACCATGCAGGCCGGAATGACTACGACCAAAACCTCCCGCATCCTGGACTTGATGCAATCTTCCGTGACCTTGGCTGATAAGGTGTTTAACCGCATGGCAGAAGCTGACAGAATCGCTTTTATGCAGAATCTCGATATCGGCCAGCAACAGGCGACACCGGAGCTGCAAAACATAGCCGATACCATCAAGGCTATGTTTGAGCAGAAGACAAGGACGATCCAGGACATGGGGACAGGGGCCCTTGAAAATGTCAGAGAGAACTATTTCCCCCACATCTGGAAAAAGGGTGAAGACGTCGCCAAGGAAATCAACACCAGACTTTCAAAAAGGCCACTAGAGGGGAGCAAGGCATTCAGCAAAGCAAGAGTGTTCGATGACATCATGACTGGCATTGACGCCGGATTTGAACTTGTTTCAACCAACCCCATTGACCTTGTCATGCTGAAAATGGGGGAGATGGACAAATACATCAACGCTCACCTTGCACTTCAGGCAATGGAGAATTCTGGACTGGTGGAGCTGGTCCCGGCAGGGGACAAGATGCCGGACGGATACGGCGATATTTCCGGCAAGTATGGACTGGTTACAAAGCGAGCACACCAGGACGCCAACAGCGGCCAACCGGGAGAGCTAAAAAGTTTCCGCTATATTGCACGGGAAGACGTTGCGCAGGTGTTCAACAATTATCTGAGCCAGAACCTGTACACGAACAAGTATGTCGGCAAGCCATTCAGCGCCTACATGAAAGCTGCCAATACCCTGAATCAATTCCAGTTGGGAGTTTTCAGCGCCTTCCATGCCGGTTTTACGTCGCTTGAGGCGGTCGTGAGCCATGGTGCCCTGGGAATCAAGGCGCTTGTCCGTGGCGATTTCAGCGAAGCCGGTAAATATTTCAAGCATGCCCCCGCCGCCTGGTATCTCAACCCGAAACTTGGCGACAAGGTTTTAAAAGCATGGATGGGTGACGAAGCAGCCGCCAAGGAGATGCCGCAGGTTATTGAATGGCTGACTATGGCCGGAGCACGGCGGATTATGGACAGCAGGTTCCAGACCACTACCACGCAGAACATGCTGCAAGCATGGAGTGACGGTAATAAGATCGGAGCCGGAGCCCGCTTGATTCCTTCTATCGTGGAGCAATCGGCACGGCCAATTATGGAATGGCTGGTACCACGCCAGAAGCTGGGTGTATTCACAGAAATGGCGCACGACTGGAGCAACCGCCACCCCAATGCCAGCCATGGAGAAACACGTGCCGCCATGCAACAGGCTTGGAACAGAATCGATTCACGTCTCGGGCAGGTTGTCTATGACCGGCTGTTTATTCACAGTGTGGCAAAGAACCTGACCCAGGCGCTTATCAGGGCTCCAGGCTGGACAGGCGGCACCATTTTGGAAGTTGGAGGCGGACTGAAAGACTTGATCACCTTTACCAAGGATACCGCCAGCGGCAAAAAGCCGGAGCTATCCGACCGAAGCGCGTACACACTTTCACTACTGATAACAACCGCCCTTGCCAACGTGCTGCTTACCGCAATGTTTACCGGCGAACCGCCTGATGATTGGAAAGACCTACTTGCTTTCCGTACCGGCAGGAAGGATGAAAAGGGCAATCCGGAACGCTTCATGCTGCCGACATACGCCAAGGACGTTTACGCCTATGCCATGAAGCCAGGGACAACACTTCTTCACAAGTCACACCCCATGATTTCACTTGTTGGCGACCTGATCCGCAACAAGGATTATTACGGAGTTGAAATTCGGCACGAAGGCGATAACCCGATTATGCAGCTGGCACAGGCCGGAAAATTTACAGCCAAGGCGTTTGTGCCGTTCTGGATGAAGGGCGCTGCCAAGGATCTTGAACGCGGTGGAAACATCCTTACCATGACCGCCCCGCTAATTGGAATCATGCCCGCCCCAGCGGCATTAAACCAGAGCAAGGCGGAACAGCTTGCCGGGGAACTGGTACGAGATAGAATGCCACAAGGAACCAAGACTGCAGAAGAGTTTGAGCGAAGCCAGCTTGTTCAACACCTATCAGGACTTGCCAGACGTGACCCGCAGCAGGCACGGCAGGAAATGCAGGAGGCGTTGAAGGAACGCAAGATAACACCGCTTCAGGCACGACATGTTTTTACGAACACCAGACTTGCACCGATACAGATCACATTCAAGCGGTTGTCATATGACGAGGCACAGCGGGTATATGAAGTTGCCACCAATGAAGAAAAGAAGGGGTTACGCATGATGCTGGCACAGAAGCGTTTCCGGCATATACAAGCAGGGGGTTGATTATGATTGAACTGAAGCTTATCCGGGTTAGAGCTCTACTGAATATTATGGATCGAGAACTTTATGAGTTTTCGGAAACGGGTGACGCCGCCACCATACCGCAGCGGACTGATGATTTACGGGCGCTTGTGGCGAGTATGCAGGAGATTGTCAGGGATGAATTGTAACCACAACCAGCTAGGAGAATACAGGCTGGGATTTTTGGAAGGCCAACAGCACGGACTTTGTTACGCATTAACGGAAGGGGTGAACACATAACAACATCAGCACAACGCCCACAGGAAAGCAAGGTGATACCAATCCAGCGAAAGGCGGCATGAATTATGATAGACAGGCTCTTAAAGAGATTGGCAGCAACCCCAACGACTGACCAGCAAGCATTCAGTGAGATTGACGACGAATACCGAATTTTATCCCCTGAATCAAAAAAAGCCCTGTTATGTGCCGTGATTCATCGTGCAGACATGAATTGTTCAACAGCGGTAGCATTGTTACCTCTGGCGTGGCACACCCTGCAAAACACATTGTCAGACAAAAGAGACAACAAGACATGTCATTTGAAACTGGTGAGAAAAGCAACCCAATTAACGGTCTAAGGCTTGGTTCAATCAGCCCGATAAACGTACAACAATAGCCCGAAACTTCCGCCATAGTTATACACACCGAATAATCAAACTGACTACCAGAAAGAAAACCGGGAATCTATGACGAGGCCCGGTTTTCTTTTATTCTCACGCTATCAATAGATCTTGGTCTAAAGATAGATTTTGCGTGATAGACTCGCCAACGTAAAATCAGTAACTTACAGCCCCCGAATTCAGCCAAAGACGATACAAAGTTAAAGTACTTAATCCTATTGATAGGAAAATATTGACATTCAATACAATGCTATCATAATGTATTTATATCTAATGATAAATACATCAGGAGGGCAAGGACATGGCAAACATCGGATATGCACGAGTAAGCACAGAAGGCCAGGAATTGACCGCACAGCTTGAACAACTTCAAGCTGCCGAGGTCGATAAGGTGTTTCAAGAGAAGGCCAGCGGAGTGAAGCAAGACCGGCCACAATTAGCAGCCATGTTAGAGCATCTTCGCAAAGACGATACCGTTATAGTTTGCAAGCTGGATCGTATCGCCCGCAGCACAAAACACCTATTGGAGATCGTCGACGCCCTGGAAGCGAGAGGCGTTGCCTTCAAAGTTCTAAACATCAACCTGGACACGACCACCCCGACCGGCAAACTTATGCTTTCCATGCTGGCAGCAATCGGACAGTTTGAAAGAGAGATGATGTTAGAACGACAGCGGGAGGGTATCAGGATAGCCAAAGAGGCCGGAGCCTACAAAGGCCGCAAGCCGACCGCCAAGGGACAGGCTGCAAAGGTTCTTGAATTGATCCGCCAGGGGAAGACCAAGCAGGCCGTTGCGGATGAAGTCGGGATCGGTGTAGCAAGCGTGTACCGAATTATGCAGGAGAATAAAAAAAACGGCGAAAGACCGCATACGGTTTGAATGATATTTGGTGTGAATCTGTATGCAAAAAAACAGTAAGAGAAAGGGTGTCTACCAATGTGAGACACCCTTTTTTAACCCCTTTATTTTTTCACGCTGGTCACTATGCGGTCACTACACAATTAACATGCCGCAAATATTCACACATTATCAGTTTGTTGCAAAATTATGATTTGAACCCTGATACGAGACGTTTTATTTTCATAGTGTCATTGCAGTACCTAACGTATTGTATTTTTACAATTCATGTCGCACTGCATGTGATGCAATGTTATATAAAATGTTACACTCTTACCACTATTGCGCCACTTGATTTACCACTGTGGAGGACACTGGCCACGAATAAAAATTACTAAGGCAAACATGAACGAGATCATTAAACCTGATGCCGGCCAAGTTGATTATTACGATGCCGAGCTTTCAGGTTTTGGAGTCAGAGCCACCAGAGGAGCACTGACTTTCTTTGTTACGTTCGACACTCCGTGGTAGTGGAAAAAAGCCGTTTATTCTGATCGGTAGCTATGGAACTTTCACGCCGGATCAAGCCCGGCAAACGGCAAAAGACTACTTGCGCCGCCTTGACATGGGAGAAAACCCGTACCCAAGGCACCAACAAAAGCGTGAAATAATAACCGTCAAAGACCTCTACAGTCAATATATAAACAGCCGCAAGAGCCCGCTGGCCGCTTCCACTGTGTATCAATATGAATCGTGGATGAATACACCACGCTGGTGGCAGTTTTCCACGCTCTTGACAGCATCGCCGAAACAGCAAACCTTGGAACCAAAGATTCAGACATTTTTTACGGATCACTACGAATTTTGCAAATCATCATTCCGCGTATCCGACTAATTCAGGAGGCAATATTGGGCGACAACAAAATGACCACAGCCCTCCTGGACAGGGTCACGCATCACTGCGAAATAATCGAAACCGGAAACGATAGCTGGAGAATAAAAACGAGGATCAATAACTGAAAACAACTACCCAGGGTGGGTCAATTTTGGACGCCGATAGTGGGTCAATTTTAAAAGCCGATTGACAAAATTGTTTTAACTTACTGAAATATGGATTGAAACTACTGTTTTTCTGCAATGTGTTCAATGCTCAGCTTGTCGATGATAATTGCCTGTGGAAATCATATGAAATAAAATATGCCATCAGACAAGTTGGTTCTTCACAAAAAAAGATTGTTCAATTACGTGTTGGATCGTTAGTGCTCCATCAAGACAGAACTCTTGGCACAAGCCGCATCCGGTACACTGCAGTTGTTCAAATAGTGGCGTTTCATCGGCAACCTCGGTCTTTAATGCACCCGTAGGGCAGATTGCAACGCACCCTTGGCATCTTGTGCAGGTCTCATAAAATGAAACACAAGAGTCAAAGTGCTTCTGTATCTGGACAGCCAACTCTTGAGAGAGCTTGCTTCTCGTACTGTTCAATAATTCTCTTCTGATCGGCACCCGCTTTTCGGCATAACTGGTTCGACGTTCGGTCTGGTCATTATTGGTAGAGAGTATGACAGCTGCACTCGTGAATAGAGACGTACGAAAAGATTTAAAAAAGCTCCTGCGATCTACTGGTTCATCTTGGTAATTCATGTCCTGAGCAGATTCTGCAATATCGATACGACAATTGCTGTAGGACAACTTTCCCGTAGAAAGGGCGTCCAGTCGTTGTCTAAGATGACGAATAATTGAGTGGTTGCGGCAGTCACCACACAGAGACAGGTTGAGGGTCAATCTTCCTGACAGATTATGGTAGAGCGCCACGAGGTGTTCTTCGGAAAGGACGCCCAGACAGGTCACGGTTCCATTTGAACATTCCCTTGTTCGAATACAACCCAGGCTCGGTTCCGGAACCTTAGAGAGCTTCGCAAGACATGTGTTGAAATCGCCATTCTGTTCCAATGCACCAACCGGACACACTGAAGTGCAGAGCATACAGCCGTGGCACAGATCCGGATTGATGGTGAGGCCGCCATCAAGGATGACAGCTCCATGCGGGCAGCTATCGACACACTGGCGACAGCTGCTTTCGCTGAAACGCATCTTCAGGCAGCGGGAGACATCCACCGCCAGATCATCCCTGTTGCCGGTAACGGTTCCGGAATCAGACATTGTTCAAGCTGGCCAATGCAGCAAAATCCGCATTTATGAACGCTGCCGTACACCTGGCGATTGCCTGGTAGAAGGGTGCTTCGCCATCGTTGATAATCGCTGTGGTAAAAGGTTCCAGCCACGACAACAGGAACCTGCCGAGAAATTCCTGTTGCAAGGATACGATGCGTGTTGCTTCCCCGGTATCGCCGGAAACCTCCGCCTCCCGTTGTTTGAACGCCAGGAAGGACATGAACTCCAGCTCAACGGCAAAATGGTCCGGCAGTTCGTGAAAATCTTCAGCCAGTTGTAGTCCGCAATTGTGGTAGAAAGCCGCAACCCTGGTGGTGGAATCCCCCATGACCGTTTTTGTGTCGTCAAGATAGATCGAACCATAAGGAGGCGCAACAAGCTGAAAGGGGCCGATGAACAGACGGGCGTGTTCGACCGCCAGAGCGTCAAGGGAACTGTCGCTACCTGCAATGACCGCTTCTGCGGCATACCGGGCGGCCTCCGGTATAACAGACTCCAGCAGGGCCGCAAGGGTTGCGCAGCACTCCTCCTCGATCAGTTCCTGTGATGGTGGATAAAAACAGGCCGCCAGCAGACGGTAGGCATCTTCGCGTGTTGCGGTGGTGTTGACTGGTGTCGGCATGGATAGTGGTTCCTGGATTCTGCATAAATATGGTAGGGGCGAAGCAAGGTTCACCTGCTTCGCCCGTTTGTGATCTTCATGAAAAAAAAGGGCAAAGCAGATGAGACGTTTGCTTTGCCCCTACACAAATCCCTTATACTTTATTCCCGCCCTTGAAAGCGCGGATGTAGGCCACATTCGGCTTGGTTCCCTTTTCTTCCTTGAGACGAGTTGGCTTGTACTTCTTTAACAGCTTTGCCGGTTCGCTGGCAGTATCGTTCAGGTCGCCGAATATACGGGCCTTGGCCGGACAGGCCACAACACAGTTGGGCTGTTCGCCTTTGGCGACACGGTGTGCACAGAAGATACACTTCTCAACCACACCCTGCTTGCGGATGCTGTCGTAATCGGGGTGGTTATATTTGTGCTGGTTGGGAATTACCCCACCTGCCATTTTGGCGGTTTCAGCACCGGAAGCGCTACAACCCTTAATCATCTCGCTGGCATCACGTGATGCAGCATGGGGTGCTTCCTTGCCGATATTGGCACTGATAACCGAGTAAGCCGCTTTGTCTTTGGCAACATCTGAAGCGCTGTAGGGGCAGGCTTTCTGGCAGCGTCGGCAGCCGATGCAGCGTTCGTCATTGTGCATGGTGATGCCGTCGGCGGTTTTGAACATCGCCTTGGGCTGAACTGGACAGGCTTTAACGCACGGTGCGTCTGTACAGTGATTGCAGAGCACCGGGATAGCGGTGAAACTTGGATTCGGGAACTTTCCCTCTTCCTTGTAGATAAAGTCGGCCCAGTTAAAGGTCTGACCGTTGGTGCGTGCCTGGGTATTATTTTCGGTCTTGCAGGCCAGGGCACAGGCGCCGCAGCCGACACATTTCTGAAGGTCAATGACCATTCCATATTGTTTTGACATGTAGTATATCCCCCCTTTCCTAGGCTTTCTCGATCTTGACGCCGGTGAAACCACCGTTGCGTGCTGTAGCGCCGCTCAAGCGGTCATAATCATCGACCAAGAGCTCATTGTTGTTGCCGCCACGTGGTTGTGCCTTGGCGTAATCCTTGGCAGCAACGCGGCCATAGGCCCAGTGCCCCTGTCCGTAGCATTTGGCGATCGTACCGGGACGGACACCTTCCCACAACTTGGCCTTGGTAACGATTGAACCTGTCGTAGAAGTCAGACGCACCGTGTCACCGGTCTTGATGCCGAGCTTCTTGCCGTCGATCGGGTTGATCTTAACAACGTCGTCCCAACTGTCATCGCCCACGTCTACTTTTTTGAACTCCTGATACCAAACGGTGTTGGCACTACGACCTTCACGGTTGAGACGTGATTTGTAATCGATAAAGGTGAACGGATATTCCTTATCACTGCCGTGGCGCTTGGGGGACTCATAGTGCGGCACAAAGGCCAGTTCACCCTGGGCTTCATAGCCGCTGGACTTGAGGATGTCATCGATAGTGGTGTTATGCTTCTTGGCGTGCTCACCAAGGGCCTTCTTCATGGTTTCACTGTAAAACTCGAATTTCTTGGTCTCGGTTTTGAAGTGCCCTTCGAACTTCTTGGTCTCGGGATTATCCTTGCCCCAGTTCTTTTTGTACTTATAGGTCTCGGTGTTGTAGATACCCTTTTTCTTGAAATCAGCCCAACCAGTAATCTGATCGCCTTTCATCTTCTCTTTACCGTCCCAGACTTTCTGGGAGGTGATTTTGGCGGCGATTTCTGCAAACTCAGCAGCATTGGTCGGTTTCTTCTTGGTCTCGGGATCTTCGAAGGAGGCGTAGTAGTCGTTCAGGTTGGAGAAGCCACGCGCTTTCAACTTCTCGGACAGGAGCCACATAACCTCGGTCTCTTCGGCTTTTACATTCCAAAGCGGCTTTGTGACTGCCTGCTGAATCGACATATGACCGTGCAGATTGGCCATGTTGGTGATGATGGAAAACTTTTCCGTAGGGCCGAAGGTGGACGGCATGATGATATCAGCAAACTGTGACATCTCGGAGGCGTTGGTGACCATATGGACAAAGAACGGTATCTTGGCTAAAGCATTCTCCCAGCGCTGGGCACCGGTGGCGGAAAAAGCAAAGTTGCTCCAGGTGCTGATGAAGACCTTGATGGCGTCCGGATTTTTGAGCAGGCCGTTGGCAACATTGTTGGTAACAACACCACTGCCCGGTTTGGCACCCATCATTGCCGGCATATCCTTGGCGCCGCGCCCGTCGATCTTCTTGCCGTGACCATGATGCTCTGCCATTTCGTCGATAAACGGCTTTTTAATTTCCGGAAATTTCTGTTCCGGTACGCTGGAGCTCTGGAAGACGCCACCTTCGGTTTCAATAGAGCCCAAAATGCCGTTCAGTGCATACACAGCCATTGCGGCATAGGTGCCGCGCGGTGTCATGGCCACGCCCGGTCCCATCCATACTGAACAGGCTGATCCAGCCTTTCCCATGGCGCGGGCGGTCCGAATAATCTGCTCTTCAGGTATCAGGGTAATTTTGGCGGCCCAGGCCGGGGTCTTGTCCTTCAGCTCAATATTCCACCACTTGACGACGCCGTTGGTCTGCTTTTCCACAAAGGAGGCCTCATCAACGGTAGCACCGGTTTTGAAGAGATTTTTGCCCTCTTTGAAATCACCGACAAATTCCTTGCTCCACTTCCCTTCGGTCATGATGACATGGGCAAGCGCTGCTGCCAGCGCGCCATCCTCACCCGGCTTGATTGGCAGCCATTCGTTTGCCTTGGCTCCCGATGCCGAGAGGCGCGGGTCAACGACAATGACATTGCCACGATCGAAGATATCACCGAACTTGCCGATAGCGTTTGGCACCTGGCGATTGGAAGAGAGCGGGTCACAGCCCCAGATAACCAGACACTTGGTTTTGGCCAGGTCGTAGTCGCGGTAGCCGAAGAACCCTTGAGTATAACCGGGACCCATCTTTTCTGCCTCGGCGCAGAGAGCGCTGTGGGAGTAGTAGTTAGGTGTGCCTAAGATCTTGGGCAGAGTGCCGTAGCACAGTTCGGTTGACGTCGGAGAGTAGCGGCCGCGCATATACATCAGTTTCTCAGGCTCGCTGTTCTTGCGCAGTTCCATCATTTTATCGGCCAAGGTATCCAGAGCTTCATCCCAGCTGATCGGGACAAATTTGGGATCGATGCCGCGACCTTTTAGCGGATTAGTACGCTTCATTGGTACCTTGATCCGATCCGGATCATAAGTCTGTTGGATCATCAGATGACCACGCGGGCAGCAGTAGCCGCCATTGGCCTTGGAGAGCTGATTACCACGCACCTTGACAATACGACCTTCCTGTACGAGGAACTCGACCGGGCACCAGGCGGTGCAGCCCTGGCAGGTAGACGGTATCCATTCCCCTTTTGGGGCTTCACCGGCTTCAGGAGCATTGCCGGCTGCAAAAGCATTCAGCTTCGGCAGTCCTATGGTTGCCACTGCACCGACGGCAGCAGTCAACTTGAGAAAATCTCTACGTTTGATTTCCATTCCGATCCTCCTATTTTTTATGGCACTTGGCGCAATCGCCTTTTACCGAAAATGCTTTTTTACCGTTGTGGCAGGTGCCGCAGGATTTACCCGACCGCATCTGCTTCATGGTGACCGCTTTATGCTGTCCCTTGCTCAGATACAGCTTGTCGTGGCAATCGGTACAAGCCAGGCTCATACCGGCCACATGTAAGTCATGGCTGAACACCACATCGCCTCCCTTGCTTTTCAGGGTGATGTCACCTCCGCCGACAGATGCAAACGCTGATGTTGCCCAGAGTACCACCAGCACGCCACTTACATAGCTCCTCATGCAAACCTCCCTTCAATTGCAATATTAAAATTGCGTGTTTATATCCGCTTTCACGGGTAAATGAAATACAAAAAAAGCCCCGCTCCCATTTCTGGGGGCGGGGCATGAACGATCTAAACTCTAAACCAGGCCGCCATTCTGTCCAGCTCTCCTGCCAATTCATTCAGGTGAGCTGCCGATTTACTGATATTATCAGCCGCAATTTCTGCATCATGGGTGATAGCGGCGATTTGTTCGACCCCGTGAGAAACCTGGCCTGCAACCGCAGATTGTTCCTCGGCTGCCACAGCAATCTGATTGACTACCGTGACACTCTGACTGGAAGCCTCTACAATGGCCGCCAGTGAATCGTTGGCCTCGTGGGCCAGCGTGATGCCCTCAGTCACTTTTATCGTACCTTGTCGCATGGCACTCAC
Organism: Geobacteraceae bacterium; assembly: GCA_043743795.1. GTDB lineage: Bacteria > Desulfobacterota > Desulfuromonadia > Geobacterales > Pseudopelobacteraceae > JACRCG01. The sequence continues at coordinate 9,172 of JAYTVV010000020.1, read as the reverse complement.
CGACCGTTCCGTGTCTTTCTGGATCTGACCGATGGTTGCGGCAATTTCCTTGGTGGCGTCGGCAGTTTGCTGTGCAAGTCTGCGCACTTCGTCAGCTACAACGGCAAAGCCCATCCCGGCTTCGCCAGCTCTGGCCGCCTCGATGGCTGCATTCAAGGCCAGCAGGTTGGTCTGGTCGGCGATGTCGTTGATGGTGCTGATGATGTCGCCGATTTTGGTTGAGCTGTCACCAAGAGCTTCAATGACAGCTGCTGCATCACGAACCGAGGCTGCAATCTGTTCCATGCCGGACACCGTGCGACCGACCACTTCACGACCGGTTGTTGCGCGTGCCAGGGCATTTCCTGACTCGGTGGCAGCTGTGTGCGCGTTACGGGCAACATCATCAATGGTCTGTGCCATTTCTGTCATGGCAGAAGCTGCCTGGGTAGACTCATTCGATTGGCGCGCAGCACCGGTTGAGAGGTCACCGGATGAATGGGCAAGTTCTTGGGCGCCCCTGTTCAGATCGGATATTGCACGACGCAGGCCTTGGGTGATTTCGGCCAGCTTGGCAGTCGCAGCATTGAAATGTACGGCCAGCGCACCAAATTCGTCTTTGCGATTGTCGTCAAGACGGCCTGAGAAATCGCCACCACCGAAGCGTTCTGCCATTTGTGACAGTTCGGTGATCGGGTTGCTGATTGAGCGCAGCACGAGGCCACTCAGTAATACGCCGATAATCAGTACAGCCAAACCCAGGATTGATACGGTTGCAATGTTGGTTCGAAACACCGAATTGACGGACTTTACCGCTTTTTCCTGCTCGGCCTGGGCGGTAGTCATGCCTTTTTTACCCTCTTCACGTTGGGCATTGACATGTTCTCGCAGCTTGGTGCTCAGATCGGCAGACTGCTTTTTCACGGTCAACAAGTGATCGATTGTGTCGGCCACGCCATCCTTGGCAAGCAACAGGCCACGAACTTCATTCAGCGATGCTACAACGCCACCTACGGCAGCAGCACCGTCACTCTTGCCGTTCTTTTTGCCACTAACTTTGCCTTGCAAAGCCGCTGCTCGTCCAAAAGCAGCAGTCATGGATGTCTTGGTGTCAGCCAGTTCCTTGGTGTTTGCCACCGTGAAAATATCTCGAATCAAGCGACTGATTTCAGAGCCTTCGGCAATCAATTCACTGGATACCCCCAGAATGCTGCTAGCGGTGTCGGCACCCTTCAGTGATGCGTCAAAACGGCTATCCTCGTTCGTAAAATCCTCTCCTGCCTTCTCGACAATGTCACCCATGACTACCGTCATCTGGGCCATACGCTGCATGGTCTGAGCCAGGGTCTGGGAGAATTTCTTGCGTTTTTCATCATCAGGCGTGGCCAGAAGGGCGTTTTTCTGTGGTATCAGCCCATCTGAACCGGTTACCCGCTCCTTGACATCCGTTACCCCTTCCAGCAGCGGTTTGGCGGCAACGGGATCAGCCTTGACCATATCGCTGCCGGCCAGTTTGCGGGTGGCAGCGTTAAACTTGCTGGATGCAACCACCACCCCGGTCTTTCCGTCAGCTGCGGCAACCTCTAACACAGCCTGCTTGACCTCGCTCAGGGCATTGCCGGCATTCTGCACATCGCGCATCTTCTGGGTAATCTTCTTGACCCCCTGGTTGGATGCCGATAGCTGACTCATGGAGCCTGTTTGGGTTTTGCGCATGGAGTTGTCCAGTGAGCGGAGCTTTTGCGATATCTGCTGCAGTTTCTGCTTCATCAGCTGGTCTGCCTTGCGCCCGGCCTCTTCGGCTTTCAGCCGCGATTCAGTAGTGGCAACCATATCCTTGGTAATCGCTGCCAATTGTTCTACGCCTCCCATCGCACCACTGCCGGTGAACGAAGCCAAGTCCTTAGCTAATCCTGTCACGCTCTCCTGTGATTTTTCGATCTCGGCTTTTGTAGCGCTGAATTCGGCAGGGGTCTGGGCAACGGCCAGCTTCATCAGCCCTGAGGTGTGCTCCTGAACAGCTCGCTGCAGCTCAATGGTTTTGAGCTGATAAGGGGTTGAGCGTTCGGTGAGGACATTCAACTTGCCTTTAACAAAGTTCATCCCGATCAGGCTGGAACCACCGATTGCCAGGATGCCAATAACGGTAACTGCCATAATCAGGTACAACTTGCTTTTGATAGTCATTTTTTGCTCCAGAGGGCTCTTTATCTGTGTGTGCGGATATATTGGGCGTGAAAAAAGGGCACCACTCAAAATGGTGCCCCTGAAGAAGCTAAATGTATTAATCCTTGATGAACTTTTTGCCTTCGCCGGTAAAGAAATCCACAATCTTCTTGACGGCGGGTGAAGCATCACCTTTGGTAATCAACATCAGAGGACGGCTGATTTCAATGGTGTCCACAATCTTGACTTTCTCCTTGTTGCCGGGAAGATTGATGAAGCCCATGCTGACTGCACCAATTCCTTCCGGAAACTGGGCTACGTTGTCGATCTCTTTGCGGGTTGTTTCTGCTTCAAGAGCGCCATCAACGTATTTGCTACCATCCATGATGACTTTCTGAAATACTTTTCGCGTAGCAGACCCAAGGTGCGAGGTAACGACAATTACCGGCAGATCAGGACCGCCGACCTTCTTCCAGTTATCGATGCTGCCGTTATGCAGACCCTTCAGTTGTTCACGATCCAGCTTTGTGACATTGTTGGATGGGTGCACGATAACTTTGATAATATCCGATGTAATAACATTCGGTTTGAGATCACCGGTTGCTGCTTTGCCGGAGGCATCCTTCATGCTGGCAACCGCATCAGCCAGTTCTTCCGAGGCCATGCCGGCGTCGCACTTACCGGCCACCAAGTCTTCCAGACCGTTACCTGTGCCATTTCCGACCAAAACAAGGTCAATGCCAGTGGCTTTTTTGAGTGCCTCTTTACCCGGTTCCATGATGCGCTTCTGCACCGTTGTCGAACCGTTCAAGCGGACGGTTTCGGCATTCGCCATACCGGAAAAAGTTGCCATACCAACCAGTGCTGCACACCATACCAGAACATTTTTCTGTACCATTGAAATGTTACCTCCTTTTATTGGTCAAATCGCCATTCGGCTGAAAGCACTACGTTCAATAACATTCAAATTCAACGGATATGGACTATACCACATGCTTCTCATTAGTAAAGCAATCGTCATGCCTTAATTGCTACAACACTTCTTCATGTAAGATATTTACTGTCAGCGATAAAACATCTATCTCAAGCCATAAGGTACTCTCTAACTGGCCCCAATTTATGCAATTTGTAAAAGCTTTTGACAATTTGCATAAATTGTCGTAGCTTGCTGTTATGATTAAGCGAAATGCAGAAGATACTCTCCGCACACTTTTACGCGGATTTCCGATTGTAACCGTTACCGGTCCACGTCAGTCAGGCAAAACGACCCTTGCCAAAATGGTTTTTGATGATCGGCCCTACGTCTCTCTGGAAGATCCGGATATTCGCCAGGCAGCCAAGGACGATCCACGCTCCTTTCTGGAACGATTTCCGGATGGTGCTGTGCTGGATGAAGTCCAACGCTGCCCGGAAATGCTCTCATATCTGCAGACAATTGTTGATAACGACCGTCGCATGGGACTTTTTATACTGACCGGCTCCCAGCAAATCGGGCTGATGTCAGGAATAAGCCAATCTTTGGCAGGACGATCCGCTTTTGTAGAACTGCTACCCTTCTCTATTTCAGAACTTACAAACTCCGGTAAACTTCCAGCGACGTCAGATTCAATGTTGCTGACCGGTTGTTATCCATCACTTTACGATCGTGAAGTCCTGCCTTCAGCATGGTTTAGTGCATATGTCACAGCGTATATTGAGCGAGACGTGCGGCAGATGCTTAAAATTCAGGAGCTGGAAACGTTCCAGCGTTTCGTGAAACTTTGCGCGGGAAGAAGCGGGCAATTATTAAACTTGTCATCACTTGCTACAGAGTGCGGCATCACCCACAACACCGCCAAAGCGTGGATATCAGTCCTGGAGGCAAGCTACCTGATTTTTCTGTTGCGTCCGCACCATGCAAATTTCAACAAACGGCTGGTAAAGATGCCGAAACTCTATTTTTATGATGTCGGGCTCGTCTCGTGGCTGCTCGGGATCCGATCAGCCGAACAATTGATGATTCATCCGCTCCGAGGAAGCATTTTTGAGACATTCGTAGTGGCGGAGCTGGCAAAATCTTGCTTCAATCGGGGAGAACGTCCAAATTTGTATTTCTGGCGTGACAGCAACGGCAACGAGGTTGATGTGATTGTTGAACGAGGCGCCGAGCTGATGCCGATAGAGATAAAGTCGGGAAAAACGGTTGTTTCCGATTCCTTTGCCGGACTTGAAAAATGGCAGAATCTTGCGGGTAAAACTGCTGTAAGCCCAACCCTGATTTATGGTGGAAATGACGAATACAGCCATAACGGCATAAAAGTTATCGGCTGGAAAAAATGTGGAGATCTATTAAAATGAAACATCTTGCCCAAACAATCAAAGCCCTCTCCGACCCGATTCGACTGCGCATCGTCCTCTTATTACAAGCAGAAGGAGAACTGTGCGTCTGCGATCTGATGGCGGTACTCAAATCCCCCCAGTCCACGGTGTCACGCCATCTGGCCTACCTCAAACGCAGTTGCTGGGTTGATATCCGCCGCGATGGGGTATGGATGTATTACTCGTTGAGCCGGGAGAGCTGCGACATCTGCAAAGAACTGCTACAAACCCTTAAACAACATGCCAGCAACCTCCCTGAAGCAGCGTCAGACCGCGACGCACTGGTTGCCTTCCAGCAAAACAAAGACAACCCAACCTGCCATTAATCAAGTCCTGACACATAGGATACGTACGTTCACGAAATAATTTCTGTCAAAAAAACCACAGAAATTACTTCCAGTGTACAAATTGCAGCTTGATGTATCCGTAAAAGCGGATATACTTAGATGCATGAAAAAACGAATCCTTTCCTTTGTACCCACAATTCCTGCCGCTCCCAGATGGCTGAAGCACTGGCCAATCACTTGCTGGGTTACACCTGCCAAGCATTCTCTGCCGGTACTGAGGCTACTCGGGTCAACCCGTTGGCTGCTCAGGTTCTGACTGAACTGGGCATCGACACTTCACTCCTGCGCTCCAAGACGATGGATGAATTCGCCGGGCAGTCTTTCGATTGCGTAATCACCCTTTGTGGTGATGCCAACGAGAAATGTCCCCTCTTTTTCGGGGGAGTAGAGCGCATTCACCGTGGCTTTGAGGACCCGTCACGACGTAAAGGAAGTGAAGAAGAAGTTCTGCCGGAATTTCGTCGGGTACGTGACGAAATCAAAAACTGGATCATCGAATATTTAGTAAGTTAGAAGTTCATTTCTGCGTTTTTCTGGCAGAAATGAACTTCGTTAACGCACTTATCCTGTTTATCAGGGCTCGGAGGCACACAATGAGTGAACATCTTTCCCGCAAGCTTTCCTTTCTCGACCGCTGGCTAACCCTGTGGATTTTCGCCGCCATGGCGCTGGGGGTCGGACTGGGCTACTTTGTTCCCGGTACGGAAGGGTTTATCAACTCTTTTCAAGTCGGCACCACCAATATCCCCATCGCGGTCGGTCTGATTTTGATGATGTACCCGCCGTTTGCCAAGGTGAAGTACGAGGATATGCCGGAGGTCTTCCAGAACAAGAAGATTCTGGGGATATCGCTGGTGCAGAACTGGTTGATCGGGCCGGTGCTGATGTTCGTGTTGGCGGCACTTCTGTTGCCGGACAAGCCAGAGTACATGGTGGGTTTGATCATGATCGGTCTGGCGCGCTGCATCGCCATGGTGATTGTCTGGAATGAACTGGCCAAGGGGAATACGGAGTATGCCGCCGGCCTGGTGGCCTTCAACAGCATTTTCCAGGTGCTGTTCTACAGCGTCTATGCCTGGTTCTTCATTACCGTGTTGCCCCCGTTGGTGGGGCTTAAAGGTGTGGTTGTGGATGTCAGCATTCGTCAGATTGCCGAGAGTGTTTTTATCTACCTTGGCATCCCCTGTATCGCCGGAGCACTGACGCGCCTGGTCGGTGTCAAGGTCATGGGTAAAGAACGCTATCACCGCGAGTTCGTTCCGAAGATCGGCCCAATGACACTGATTGCCTTGCTGTTTACCATCGTGGTCATGTTCAGCCTGAAGGGTAACCTGATTGTGCAGCTGCCGATGGATGTGCTGCGTATCGCCATCCCTTTGGGTGTGTACTTCATTCTCATGTTCCTGGTGTCATTCTGGATGGGTAAAAAGCTGGGGGCCGACTACAGCAAGACCACTACCCTGGCCTTTACCGCTGCCAGTAACAACTTTGAGCTGGCCATTGCCGTGGCAATTGCCGTATTCGGTCTCAATTCCGGCGCAGCTTTTGCCGCGGTTATCGGCCCCTTGGTAGAAGTGCCGGTCATGATCGGGTTGGTACATGTTGCATTCTGGTTCCAGCGCACATACTTCGTCCGGTAACATAAACAGTGAGACTTCAAAAACGGCTCTTCACGGGTAAGTGCTATTTAGTCTCTTTAGGGCGTTTTTGTCAGGAATGCTTTGACGTGTTCATGCAAGCATTCAACCTTACTGAGAGTATCAGCACGGTCAAGCGGCACGTCTTCCTCTTCCATCGCTTCATAACGAAACTGTACCGCAAAGCTGTTCAAAGGAATCAGCTCTCGATAGCAGTCAACATCGAAGCCTAAGTCCTGAAGCATAATGAGTAGCCGGCGTACATCATGAGTTCGGTCAATAGTTCCGCCTGCGTCAATAATCCAAGCTTTCAGGGATTTTTCAGCGGCTTGCTGCGCGTGAAAACCAAATATCTCATCGGCAACTACATCTGACGAGATAATATAGCGTAGCAGATCAATATCCTTGCCAGCCATAGTCAGCAGAACGGAAGATTCACTATTAACATTCATACAGCACCCTCCCGTCACTTATGGCATGGTGAATCACATGATTTTTGGAAGCTTCCCATTTTGCTACTTCCTCTGATGAGTACACCAGAAAGTCAATGGGAACGCGGACATCGGGAAAGAGCATCCAGAGGCGCGCCATCTCAGCGCGGCGGCTGCGCTGGGCATTGAATGGGCCATCCTCAATCACGAGAAAATCCAGGTCGGAATCGGGGCGAGCCGTACCGCGTGCATGGGAGCCGAAAAGCACAACCTTGCGGGGGTTGACCTCGCGGACAATTTTTGCCGTCATCTCTCTAAGGAGCTCTTCGGTTACGGGCTGATTTTGCATGTTCGTTACTCCATTGCGATGTTTTACAGTTAACTTTCCTGCAATCTTGCATACACCTTCTTCATCATCCACTCCCTAACAAGCCCACCAAAAGCCTTATCCTCGACGATCTTTTCAAAAATCTCCTGATTCTGATCCATCCGCTCAATCAACTTGCTCAAGAACTGATCTTCAAATGCGTACTTGAATGTATCAATCTTGTTCGCCTGAGCCTGCGTCTTCAGGGTTTCGTCCTGGACCAGCTCGGCTTCAATCTGATCGAAAAACAGCTTGTCCGCCTGCTCAAATTCAGTGCCGAATCTTTCATTTAAAAGCTCAATAATTTCAGACAGGGCCGCCATCTCTTCCTTTGCTCGCTTGATTCCTGCCTCAGTCAGTCCATCAAGTTCACCGACCTCATCCTTTTGCAACTCAATGCTGCCATCTGCTATCTTCTGGAGGCGGTAATACTCAAGGGCAAGCTCATCATCAAGCTGCAATGTTTCGGATAAATCCCTTTTGGGAAATTTGGTCTGAAGCAATTTCGCAAACGCATAAAACTTTTCAAAATCAGGTTCAATGAAAGGCATAATCTGGGCCATAAAGGAATAAAGATTCGTCCAGGTACGCAGGCTCTTCTTGAACTCGTCTTTTTCTTCCTCCTGTTCAATCGTTTTAAACCTGTCAACCGCCGGGTCAATGTATGCATATAAAACAGCTTGGTCTTTAACCGTCAGGTTCCTGCTATCCTTAAAATAGACCCTGGCGAATGCCTCAATTTCAGACTGCCAATAGATCTGCTTTTCGTCCAATTTCGCTTTCAGATCATACAGATGGTTCGGGTCTGGCTCTGAACCCACGGTTGTGATTTCGTAATAAGGCTGGAACGATGACAGAATGGTTTCCCGGTCATTCACAAAATCCAGCACAAACGTATCATCCTTGCCCTGACAGGTGCGATTCAGGCGGGATAACGTCTGGACAGCCTTTACTCCGGAAAGCTTTTTATCAACATACATGGTGTGCAACAATGGCTGGTCAAAGCCGGTTTGATACTTATCAGCAACTATCAGAATCTTGTATTCATTCGTATCAAAAACCTCCGGAAGTTCTCGTTCTCCAAAACCTGTCAAGGCAGGCTCAGAAACACCGTCCGGGAAGTCATCATCAATGACCTTTCCGGAAAAGGCCACGAGCACCTTGATGTCAGTATACTCCTTGGCTTTGATGTATCTTCTGAACTCGTCAAAATACCTCTTGGCATGAAGCCTCGAACCAGTCACCAGCATGGCCTTGGCCTTGCCGCCAATCTTTTTGGCGACGATCTGCCGGAAATGTTCAACAATAATCTCGGTCTTCTGAGCCAGATTATGGGGATGCAGCGAGACATATTTGCCAATCGCCTGCGCCGCCTTCTTTTTGTTGAGCTTGGGGTCTTCCTCAATGGCTTTGGTCAGCTTGAAGTACAGCTCATAGGTCGTATAGTTTTCCAGGACATCAAGAATGAAGCCCTCTTCAATGGCCTGCCGCATAGAATACAGGTGGAATGGCTGCGGTTTTCCTTCCTCATTCAGACAGCCGAAAACCGCCAGGGTCTTGTACTTGGGCGTAGCGGTAAACGCAAAGAAGGATATATTTCGCTGCCGACCTCTGGCCGCGCATGATTTTTCAACCTCGGCGTTAATTTCATCCTCATCATCATAATCACTGGCATCGTCCTCTACAGCAGTTTCAAGCGATTTCGAAGAAAGCACCTCTTTCAGCTTCTTGCTCGCCTCGCCTCCTTGTGAGCTATGGGCTTCGTCAATGATGACGGCATATTTTCGGTCAGGTAAATTCTTTTGAGTAATCCCCCACCTTTGGTGGGGGACTCACAAAGTTTGACAGTTCCTGAAATATGTAGAAGCCTCCTTAACGTGAACCGCT